>JAKSBE010000070.1 GCA_022361275.1 Kiloniellales bacterium | reverse complement strand
GGTTCTGCCCGATCTCCCGCTGCCGGACGCGCAGACGGCAACGACGTATGAGATCGGCTGGCGCCGCCGTGCCGGCGGGGTGAACATTGAAGCGGCCGTCTACTACGCGAAGATCGACAACGAATTCCTGGCGCTGGTCGATGAAAACGGTGCCTCCCTCGGGACCACCAACGCCGATGAGACGGTCCATCGCGGCTTCGAGTTCGGGGCCAGCCTGCCGCTGAGCGAGACCGTCGCGGTGAGTGCCAGCTACCTTTGGAACGATTTCCGCTTCGACGACGATGTCACCTTCGGCGATAACGACCTGGCCGGAATCCCGCCCCACAGCCTCAACGCCCGGCTGTCATGGACCCCGGTACCCTGGCTGACGATCTCGCCCATGGTCGAATGGCGCGGCGGAACGACCTGGATCGACCATGCCAACACCGTCGGAGACGACGGCTATACGCTCGTGCATCTCGGCCTGTCGGGCGATCTGCCCGGCGCCCCGGAGTGGGCCGCCGTGGAGTGGTTCGTCGATGTCCGGAACCTGACCGACGCAGAGTACATCTCCACCACGCTCGTGCGGGACGACGTGAATGGGGCCGACAGCGCCAGCTATTTTCCCGGAGAGCCCCGCTCGGTTTTCGTCGGCATACGGTGGCGCTACTGATGATCGGGGCTGTCCCGACGCTTGCGACCTCGTCCCCGGTTCGGGCGCAACCCAGGGAAAGCCCGGTGACCGCGTCGAGCTTGCACGGTCCGAGGCACGGTCCGACACACGGTCCGACGCAGGGGCCGATCAGGCTCAGGCGCAGGCCTCCACGCTGACACCCTGCAGCCCCGCTGAAATGGCATCGAGCCCATCGGTCAGCGCGGCGGGCCCCGGTTGCAGGATGAGCGGCGACTTGATCTCAACGATGCGGCCGTCGCGCACGGCCGGGATCGCCTCCCAGCCAGGCCGCCCGGCGATTTTCTCGGTCCGCACCTTCTTGCCGCACCAGGACGCCAGGATGACGTCCGGAGCTGCCGCAATCACCTGTTCGGAGGTGACGATCCGGTCGCGCGCGGCTTCTTCGCCGGCCAGTTCCGGAAACGCCTCTCGCCCGCCGGCGATCTCGATCAGTTCCGACACCCATTTGATGCCTGAGATCATCGGCTCGTCCCATTCCTCGAAATAGACCACCGGGCGCGGCTTTCCCGCGACCTGCGCGGCGACCGTCGCCAGCCGCTCTTCGTACTGTCCGGCCAGCCGCGCAGCACTTTCGCCCTGGCCGACCGTCGCTCCCAAATGGCGGATCATCGCCAGGATGCCCGCGATGTCGCGCTGGTTGTAGGCCGTGACAGTCGCGCCGGCACGGATCAGCTCCGCCGCGATCTCGGCCTGCAAGTCCGAGAAGGTCAGCACGAGGTCCGGCTCCAGCGCGAGGATTCTTGGCATGTCCGCCGAGGTAAACGCCGAAACCCGCGGCTTTTCGCGGCGCACCCGAGCGGGCCGCACCGCATAGCCAGAGACGCCGACGATCCGATTCTCTTCACCCAGAAGATAGAGCGTTTCGACCGTCTCTTCGGTTAGGCAGACAATCCGCTCGGGTGGAAACGTCCTCATCTCAAGCGATGT
>JAKSBE010000483.1 GCA_022361275.1 Kiloniellales bacterium | reverse complement strand
TAGGGCGTCTTCCAGTCGCCGATCACGCCCAGGCGCTTGAACTCCTCGGTCTGGACCCCGATCCAACGGGTCGCGAAGTCGCGGCACTCGCGGCGGAACTCGACCGCCGGCACCTCGTCCTTGTCCTTGCCCTCGGCGCGGTAGCGCTCCTCGACCTTCCACTCGATCGGCAGGCCGTGGCAGTCCCAGCCGGGCACGTAGTTGGCGTCCTTGCCCAGCATCTGCTGGGAGCGGTTGATGACGTCCTTCAGCACCTTGTTCATGGCGTGGCCCATGTGCAGGTGCCCGTTGGCGTAGGGCGGGCCGTCGTGAAGGATGAACTTCTCGCGGCCCTCGGCGGCGGCGCGCTGCCGGCGGTAGAGGTCCATCTCCTCCCAGCGGGCGAGGATCTCGGGCTCGCGCCTGGGCAGGCCGGCGCGCATCGGGAAGTCGGTGCGCGGCAGGAAAACCGTGGATTTGTAGTCTTCGCTCATTACGAAGGTCTCGCGATCTCGTCTTCGTGGCTGACGCTCGGGCGACACGACGCTCGGGCGGCGGATCCGGCCCCGGGCTGACCCGAGGCCCGGCTTGGGGCGGGCCGTTACCCCGCAGCGCTGGCCGCCGCCGGGTCCCGGCCCTCCAGAATTCGCCGGGCCGCGCGGCAATCCTCGGCGATTTGTGCCTTCAAAGCCGCCGGGCCGTCAAACCTCTTGTCCGCCCGGAGGTAGTCGACCAGTTGCACCCTGAGGTGGCGGCCGTAGAGATCGCCCGGATCGGCGAAGACGTGGACCTCGAAGGGCGGCCGCTGACCGGCCGCGACCGGCTCCTGCCCGAAGTAGCCGACGCCGTCGGCGAAGACGGTCTCGCCGCCGGCGTCGATCCCGGCGCGCACCGCATAGATGCCGTGGGCCGGCGAGAGGTAGTCGCCGAGATCGACGTTGGCGGTCGGAAAGCCCTGGGTCCGGCCCCGGCCGCGGCCGCGCTCGACCCGGCCCTCGATCTCCCAGGGCCGGCCGAGCAGGGCCGCCGCCCTGGCCGGCGCGGCGTCCTTGAGATAGGCCCGGATCCGGCTGGAGGCGTAGACCTCGCCGCCGGGCGTCGCGACCGGCGCCACCGCCGTAGTGCCGAAGCCCAGCTCCGCGCCCAGGGCCTCCAGCAGGACGACGTCGCCGCCGCGCTTGTGGCCGAAACGGAAGTCCCAGCCGGTGACGACGTGGCGGGCGCCGAGGTCGCGGCGCAGGACCTCGCCGACGAAAGCCTCGGCCGAGCGCTTGGAGAACGCGAGGTCGAAGTGCAGGACGATCATGTTGTCGACCCCGACCGCCTCCAGCGCCCGGGCCTTGATCCGCAGGGGAGTCAGGCGAAAGGGCGGCAGGTCCGGCTGGAAGACCTGGCGGGGATGCGGCTCGAAGGTCAGGACGTTGAGCGCGGCGCCGAGGCGGTCGGCGTGGTCGCGCGCGGCCGCGATCACCGCCTGGTGGCCCAGGTGGACGCCGTCGAAGTTGCCGACGGCGGTCACCGCGCCGCGCGCCTCCGGCGGCAAACCCTCGCTATGCCTGTAGATCGCCATGGTGTTTCCGCGAACTGACCGCTCCCTGCGCAGCCGAGCTGCCCCAAGCGGGCGACACCTTATCGCGGCAGGCGGCGGCTGGATAGGCCCCTGCCGCCGGCGGGGGCGCCTCGGCCCTAGGCGACCTGGCCCTAGGCGACTTGGCCCTAGGCGACTTGGCCGACGGCCGCGCGCTTGGACACCAGAAGCTGCGCCTGGCCGTCGATGACGACCTTCTCGCCGACCGTACAGACGGTGTCGAGGTCGATCTTGCCCTTCTCCCGGTCGATGGCGGTGATGGTCGCCTTGGCCGTGACCGTGTCGCCGATCCGCACCGGCGCCCGGAACTTCAGGTTCTGGCTCAGGTAGATGCAGCCGGGGCCTGGCAGCCGGGTGCCCAGGACGGCGGAGATGAAGCTGGCCGAGAGCAGGCCGTGGGCGATCCGCTCCTTGAAGCGGGTCCGGCGGGCGAAGTCGTCTTCCAGGTGGACCGGATTGGTGTCGCCGGAGACGTTCGCGAAGCCGATAATGTCCTGGTCGCTGACCTTCTTGGTGAAGCTTTCGCTCATGCCCACGGAGAGCTCTTCCAGGAAGTAGCCGTGGCCGTCGTGCATCCTGCAATTCCCTTTTCCGCCAAGCCCCTGTCGCGCAGGCCGCGTTGTGCGCCGCAACAATTATACCGCAATGCAAGATAACCAAACCTTTAAATCGGAGCAAGCGACCCAAGCCGACGCCCCTTAAGGCTTTTTTCGGATTGCAATGGGATCGTTGGAGTGACCGCCACCGCCACCCAGGCCGGGAGCCGGGCGACCGGCACCGGGACTACGTTCCTAGACATCCCTAGAAATCCAGGGAACCCGCGATGCCGCGCCGCCTGGCACAGCGCCTCCTTGCCGCCGCCCTGGGACTGGCCCTGCTGTCCGGCTGCGCCGCGGGTCCGAAGCTGAACGAGATCCATGCCGAGCCGCCGGGCCCGAAGCCCGGACAGGCCAGGATCTACTTCTACCGGCCGCTCGATGCCTTCCTGATCGCCCGCGACACCGACTTCGTGATCAACGATCAGCGGGTCGGCGAGGCGATCTCGGGCGCGGTGTTCTTCCGCGACGCCCTGCCCGGGCGCTACCGGATCCACACCGTGGACGACCCCGCCAGCGTCATCTACCTCCGGCTGGAGGCCGGCGACGTCGCCTACGTCCGGGCGCAGAGCCAGCTCGGCAGCCTCGGCTTCGGGATCGGCGCCGTGCTGGCCACGCCCGCGGTCGGCCGGGCGGAGGCCGGCGGCCTGGTGCTGACCGACGGGCGGCCGCCCGAGGACGCGCCGTGGGCCGCGCCGCAGACGGTGCTGCGCCCCGCCGAGCGCCACTGCTGCGACCCGCGCTGAAGGCCGCCGGGCGAAGACCATCGTCCCGGGTGCCATCGTCCCAGGGGGCCGTCGCCCAGGAGATCATCGCCCGGGCGCGGCCTTTCCGCTATGCTCGGTCCTCGGCGGGCATGAAGGCCCGGAGCAAGAGGAAACGGGCGGTGAGCTCCCAGGATCGCCGACGCAAAGAGATACTCGACCTGGCCGGGCGCCAGGGCTTCGTCTCGATCGAGGCCCTGGCGCAGCTCTTCGGGGTCACGCCCCAGACCATCCGGCGGGACATCAACCAGCTCTGCGAGCGGGCCCAGCTTCAGCGCTACCACGGCGGCGCGGGCCTGCCGTCCTCGGTCGCCAACCTGTCCTATTCCACCCGCCAGGTGCTCTGCCTGCCCGAGAAGCAGCGCATCGCCCGGGCGGTCGCCGCCGAGATCCCGGACCAGGCCTCGCTCTTCATCAACATCGGCACCACCACCGAGGAGGTCGCCCGCGCCCTGCTCGATCACCAGGGGCTGCGGATCATCACCAATAACCTCAACGTCGCCGGCCTGATGAGCGGCAACCCCGACTTCGAGGTGATCGTCGCCGGCGGCGTGGTACGCAGCCGGGACCGCGGCATCGTCGGCGAGGCGACCATCGACCTGGTCCGCCAGTTCCGGGTCGACGTCGGGATCATCGGGATCAGCGGCATCGACGGCGACGGCGCCCTGCTGGACTACGACTACCGCGAGGTCCGGGTCGCCAAGACCATCATCGAGCAGTCGCGCGCCGTCTTCCTGGCCGC
>JAKSBE010000521.1 GCA_022361275.1 Kiloniellales bacterium | reverse complement strand
GGCCAGAGCCCGTACGCGCTCTGGCCATGACGGCACGAGGTGGATGGGGCCGGGTTCGGCGCATCTCGCTAATAGGACCGCGGCAGGCCGAGGACGTGCTCGGCGAGGTAGGAGAGGATCAGGTTGGTCGAGATCGGGGCGATCTGGTAGAGCCGGGTCTCGCGCCACTTGCGCTCGACGTCGTACTCCTCGGCGAAGCCGAAGCCGCCGTGGGACTGCAGGCAGGCCTCGCCGGCGGCCCAGGAGGCCTCGGAGGCGAGCAGCTTGGCCAGGTTGGCTTCCTTGCCGCAGGCTGCGCCGGCGTCGAAGCGCGCGGCGGCCTTGCGGATCATCAGCTCCGCGGCCTCGGTCTGGGCGAAGGCGCGGGCGATGGGGAACTGCACGCCCTGGTTCTGGCCGATCGGCCGGTCGAAGACCCGGCGCTCCTTGGCGTAGGCGCCCGCGGTCTCGATGAACCAGCGGGCATCGCCCAGACACTCCGCGGCGATCAGGATGCGCTCGGCGTTCATGCCGTCGAGGATGTAGCGGAAGCCCCGGCCTTCCTCGCCGATCAGGTTCTCGGCGGGCACCCGGGCCTCGCTGAAGAAGACCTCGGTCGTGGCGTGGTTGATCATGGTCGGGATCGGCCGGATCTCGAGGCCCTCGGTCGCCCGCAGGTCGACCAGGAAGACCGAGAGGCCCTCGCCCTTCCTTTGCACCTGATCCTTCGGCGTGGTCCGCGCCAGCAGCAGCATGAGATCCGAATGCTCGGCCCGGCTGGTCCAGACCTTCTGGCCGCTGACCAGGTAGCAGCCGCCGTCGCGGACCGCGGTGGTGCGCAGCGACAGGGTATCCGTGCCGCTGGTCGGCTCGGTGACGCCGAAGGCCTGGAGGCGCAGGCGGCCGGCGGCGATCTCCGGCAGGTAGGCTTGCTTCTGGGCCTCGCTGCCGTGCTTGAGGATCGTGCCCATGGTGTACATCTGGGCGTGACAGGCGGCGCCGTTGCAGCCGGCCTTGTGGATCTCCTCCAGCACCGCCGCCGCGGCGGCGAGCGGCAGGCCGCTGCCGCCGTAGGCCTCGGGGATCAGACAGGCCAGGTAACCGGCATCGGTGAGCGCCCGGACGAAGTCCCCGGGGTAGCGACGCTCGCGGTCCAGCACGCGCCAGTAGCTGCCGGGAAAGCGCGCGCAGAGCGCCCGCACGCCGTCGCGGATGTCCTGGAAGTCCTCGGCCTCGGTCATGGTCCCTCACCCCGTCCTGCGCCGAGACTACGGTTTTCGCCGGTCCCATCAAGTCGCGCCTTGCCGCCGTCGAGGCCGCCCCGGCCGCGGCCAGGCCTCGCGTTGTAACAATTCGTTTCTTGCAATCCTATGCGGAAGCCTCCATAACCCGGCTCCCCGATAGAGAGTATCTGGGCCATCTACTGGTTGTCGGAGAGTAAGCGATGCTGCAAGGCAAAGCCCTCCCTCAACTGGGGACGGACTTGGATCGTGATTCAAGCGCACCCCGACCGCAGGGCAGGGAAGACCACCACGGGCCGGCAAGCGGCCCGGAGCCGAAGGACTATTTCCAGGAACGAGACGGCCAGCGCTTCGCCGGCACGCACCTGATCGTCGATCTCTGGGACGCCGCGCGCCTGGACGATCTCGATCACGTCGACCGAACGCTGCGGGCCTGCGTCGCGGCGGCCGGGGCCACGCTGCTGCACATCCACCTTCACCACTTCACGCCCAACGGCGGGGTGTCCGGTGTCGCGGTGCTGGCGGAATCGCACATCAGCATCCACACTTGGCCCGAGCGCGACTACGCCGCGCTCGACGTCTTCATGTGCGGTGCGGCGGACCCCCAGGCGGCGATCCCGGTCCTGCGCGAGGCCTTCGATGCCGGGCGGGTCGAGGTCGAGGAAATCCTGCGCGGCCGCGTCGCCTCATGACCGCCTGGTCGGAAGAGGCCGACCGCCTCAAGGGGGCCTGGCGCCTGCAGCTCCGCGTCGAGCGGGTCCTGCACCAGGAGAAGACGGAACACCAGGACCTGCTGCTCTTCGAGAACCCGCTGTTCGGCCGGGTCCTGGCCCTGGACGGCATCGTCCAGACCACCGAGCGCGACGAGTTCTTCTATCACGAGATGCTGGTCCACGTGCCGGTCCTGGCCCACGGCGCGGTCGAGCGGGCCCTGATCGTCGGCGGCGGCGACGGCGGCGCACTGGAGGAGCTGCTGAAGCACGACCGTCTCCGCGCGGCGACCCTGGTCGAGATCGATCAAGCGGTGATCGACTTCTCCAAGGCCCACCTGCAGGCGATCTGCGGCCAGGCCTTCGACGACCCGCGCCTCGAGCTGGTGATCGCCGACGGCCTCGCCTGGGTCGCCGAGCAGAGGGGCCGGCGGGCGCCCTTCGACCTGATCCTGATCGATTCCACCGATCCGGTCGGGCCGGGCGAGGTGCTCTTCAGCGAGAGCTTCTATGCCGACTGCGCCGGTCTCCTGGCCGAGGGCGGCCTTCTGGTCACCCAGAACGCGGTCCCCTTCACCGAGCCGGACTCCCTGGCCAAGCCGCTCGCCGCCCTGGGCCGCAGCTTCGCCGCGACCGCCTGCTACCGGGTCGCCGTGCCGAGCTTCTTCGGCGGCGACATGGTCTTCGCCATGGCGTCCCAGGACGCCGCCGCCCTGACGGTGGAGGCGGCGGCCCTGGAACGACGCTTCGCCGAGGCCGGGATCGAGACCCGCTACTATACCCCGGCGGTGCACCAGGGCGCTTTCGCGCTGCCGCCCTACGTCGCCGCGCTGCTCGAGGCCTGACGGCCACAGTGACGGCCACAGCCGCGCCCGGGTGCGACGAGGGCCCCCGGCGGCCGGACGGCGATCTTAATTTGCAGAGCGCAGCCAAGTGCTGCACTTTAGCGGCACTCGATCGGCCCGACCTCGCAATCGAAACGGGTGGTGCGACCGCAATGGACGCTCAGCTCATTCACTCCCTCACCGCGGCGCTCGCCGCAAGCCCCGACAACATCGCTCTTCGCCTCTCGGTGATCCGCCTGCACCTGGATGCCGATCGCAGCGAGGAGCTGAACAGCCTGCTCGCACCGCTCGGGCCAGAGGACCTGGACCGGGCCGAGGACCGGCTGCTGATCGGGCGCGCCAGCATCGCCGCCGACCTGCCGGAGACCGCCCTCGCCTTCCTGACCGACGACAGCGCCGAGGCCCGGCTGGAACGGGCCCGCGCCCTGCTGGAGCTCGGCCGCGAGGACGAGGGCACGGCCGAATACCAGGCGGCGGTCCGCGACAATCCGGCGCTGGAGGATCCGGGCCTCGCCGCCCAGCTCAAGGCTTTCAGGCCGGTCGTCGCAGACGATCGGCCGAAGCTTCGGGTCATCTCCAACGACGACACCATGGCCGAGGATCTGAACCGGACCCTGATGCCGGAGCAGGACCGCGTCACCTTCGCCAACGTCCACGGCCTGGACAAGGTCAAGGAGGAGATCCGGCGCAAGATTATCCTGCCCTACCTCAAGCCCTCGCTGTTCCAGAAGTTCCGCAAGCGGATCGGCGGCGGCATCCTGCTCTACGGCCCGCCGGGCTGCGGCAAGACCCTGCTGGCGCGGGCGACGGCCGGCGAGTGCAACGCCAAGTTCTTCAACGTCATGGTCTCGGACATCCTCGACATGTACATCGGGGAGTCCGAGCGCAAGCTGCACGCCATCTTCGACGCCGCCCGCCAGCAGGCGCCCGCCGTGCTGTTCTTCGACGAGATCGAGGCGGTCGGCGCCAAGCGCCAGTACAGCCACGAGGGCACCTCGGCGAAGGTGGTCAGCCAGTTCCTCTCCGAGATGGACGGCTTCAACCAGGACAACCAGGGCGTCCTGGTGCTGGGCGCGACCAACGTGCCCTGGGCCCTGGACCCGGCCTTCCGGCGGCCGGGCCGCTTCGACCGGACCTTCTTCGTGCCGCCGCCGGACCGCGAGGCCCGGGCCGCGATCCTGAACCTGGAGCTGCGCGACCGGCCGGTCGCCGCCGGCATCGACCTGGAGGTCATCGCCAAGGCGACCGGCGGCTACTCCGGCGCCGACCTCAAGAACATCGTCGAGACCGCCAGCGACATCGCCATCGAGCGCTCCATCGACAGCGGCCACGAGGTGCCGATCGAGGCCGGCTTCCTCAAGGCGGCCCTGGAGGACTCGGTGGCGACCACCCTGGAATGGCTGACCACGGCGCGCAACTACGCGCGCTACGCCAACGACGGCGGCCAGTACAATGCCGTCCTCGAGTTCCTGCGCAAGCATGGCAAGATGTGAGCCCCGGCCGCCGGGCGCAGGCCGGCGGGGGGCGTGACCCTTGCCCTGGCGGCGCAACGACCGTGACCTGGACCTGGCGCGGCTCCAGTTCCGGCAGGGCAACCACCCGGCCGCCGTCGACAGCCTGAAACGGGTTCTGGGCCGGGACCCCGAGAACGCAGGGGCCTTCGCGCTGCTCGCCCTCTGCCGCCTGAACCAGGATCGGATCGACGACGCCAGCCGGGCCATCGCCACGGCGCTGACCCTCGACGCCGAGACCAGCTTCCACCAGTGGGTCGACGGCCTGGTGGCCCTGGCGCGCACCGACTGGACCAACGCCGAGCGCGCCTTCCGCGCCGCCGTCGACCTGGATGCCGCCGATCCGGAGGGCTATTTCGGCCTCGCCCTGCTCTGGAAGGCCCGGATGAAACCGAAGCGGGCCCTGGCCTGGCTGGAGCTGGCCCTGAAGATCGACCCGGAGCATCTGGATTCCCTCGCCCTGGCGGCGGATATCGCCCTGGAACGCAACGACCTGGCCCGGTCCTACGAGACCGCCGAGCGGGCCCTCAGGGTGGACCCGCAGCACATGAGCGCCTGCCTGGTGATGGGCGAGGTGCTCTGCCGGCGCGGCGACACCCAGGCGGCCCTGGACCACGCGGTGCTGGCGCTGAGCCAGAGCCCGGACCACGACGGCGCCCTCGAGCTCCTGGCCTTGATCCGGGCGCGGCGCAACCGGCTCTTCGCCCTCTGGTGGCGGGGCGAGCAGGCGCTGAAGCGGCTCGGGCCCGCCTTCCGGGTGATCGCGGTGCTGTCGCTTGTGATGATCTACGCCAGCCTCGACTGGCTCTTCGAAGGCCACGGCCTGCTGTCCTGGAAGTACGGCCTGGCGGCGGTCTTCTTCCCGCTCGGCATCTACTTCGCCTTCGGCCACATGGCCCTTTCCATGATGATCGAATGGGAGAAACGTAAGATCCGCCTGAGCTCGTCCTTCTGACGGCCGAGCCCGGATTTGAGGCTTTGATACCCATGGAGCCATCGTGACCGACGCTGACGGCAGCTATCGAATCATCGACGAGCCCGCCCCCACCCGGGGACCCTGGATTGCGGTCAATCCCTTCTGGCCGCTGCTGGCCTTGGTGCTGACCGGCATCCTGCCCGGGGTTCTGTGGTTCCTCTACAACGGCCGGGCGCTGGGCTCTGCGACCCGCCGAAGGGAGCTGGTCGTCGGCGCGACCGGTATCCTCGGAGCGCTCGCCTGCGCCTCGGCCCTCCAGGCCTTGCGGCCGTCGGTCCCGGCGGCGGTCTTCCCCTACGTCGGCCTCCTGCTGGTCGGCTGGAAGGTGTCGATCGGCTACCTGCTGCACATCGACCAGGCACGCAGCCTGGAGCTCTACCTCTATTTCGGCGGCCGGCCCGGGAAGGGCGTTCTGCTGCTGATCCCGGTGCTCGTCCTCGCCGTCGTCTTCGGCGCCCTGGCCCACAACCTGTCCCCCATCCTAGGAGCCCTCTTCGGTGAGCGTTTCTTCCTTTCCTGACCCCGGCCGGGTCCTGATCGAACGGGCGCAACGCCAGCTCGGCCACGGCGACCTGGAAGGCGCGGTGGAGAGCCTGCGCCAGGCGCTCTCCGAAGACCCAGACCATGCCGGCGCCCATGCCTTCCTGGCGCTTTGCCTCCACGACCAGAGGCGCCTCGCCGCCGCCGAGCACGAGGCCCGCCTCGCGCTCGCGCTCGCGCCCGAGCTGACCCTCGGCCACTTCGCGCTCGGCATCGCCGCCCTGGCCAAGCAAGACAGCCAGACGGCGGAGCGGAGCTTTCGCCGGGCCCTGGAGATCGAGCCCCAGGACCCGCGCAGCAGCCTGGGGCTCGCACGGGCCTTCGCCCTGCGCCGGGACACCGCGGCCGCGCTGGCGTGGGTCGAGGCGGCTCTGCAGTTGGATCCGGAGGCGGTCGAGGCCCAGGTCCTCAAAGGCAGCATCCACCTGGAGCGGAACGAGATCGATGCCGCGCGACGCTGCGCCGAACTGGCCCTCGGCCTCGACGCGGAGGACGTCGACGCCTGTGTCCTGCTGGGCAACCTGCTGCTCCTGGACGGCGAGGTCGAGCGGGCGCGCGAGCTCGGCGCCCTGGCCTTGTCGCGCAATCCCCGGGACGAGGGCGCGGTCGAGCTGCTGGTCCGGGTCCGCGCACGCCGACAGCCGCTGCTCCGGCTCTGGTGGCCCTATGCGGCCTGGATGCAGCGCCGGCATCAGAGCATCCAGATCCTGATCCTGGTCGCCGCCTACGTCTCGCTGCAGGCCATGAGCATCGCCTACCGCCAGGGCCAGGTCGGCGCCTCGGTCTGGATCGTCTTCCTGCTCTGGCTGGCCTTCTGCATCCTGACCTGGGCCGCGCCCGCGCTGATCAGGCGGGCCGTCGGCAAGGAGCTGGAGGCGACCGAGCTGAAGCCGGAATACTGAAGCGTCGGGCGCTTGCCGGGGTGCGGGTCGGCCGGGCATAGTCCCGGCCACCATGACCGACCTGCCACGCCACAGGCACAGCGAATTCCTCCGCGCCGAGCTGCCGCTCCCCGGCGGGCTGATTCTCGACGTCGGCTGCGGCGAGGGCGGCCTGGTCCGCTTCCTGACCCGCGAAGGCGCCCGGGTGGTCGGCCTGGAGTGCTCGGCGGTCCAGCTGCGCCGCGCCGGGGCCGCCCCGCGCTTGGGCGGGGAAAGCTATGTCTTCGGCCAGGGCGAGGACCTGCCCTTCGAGGACCGGAGCTTCGACGCCGTGGTCTTCTCCAACAGCCTGCACCACGTCGCGCCGGAGCGGATGGACCGGGCCCTGACCGAGGCCGGACGCGTGCTGCGCCCCGGCGGCCTGCTCTACGTCGCCGAGCCGCTGGCCGAAGGCCCGCTGTTCGAGCTGATGCTGCCGGTCGAGGACGAAACCGCGGTCCGTGCCGCGGCCTGCGCGGCCTTGCAGCGCCGGGCCCAGCCGCCGGTCTTCGACGGATTGCGCGAGATCCGCTACGTCGCCGCGGCGAAGTACCGGGACTTCGAGGCCTTCAAGGCCCAGGTCCTGGGTGTGGATCCGGCGCGGCGCACGGCCTTCGAGGCCGCCGAGGACAAGCTTCGCGCCGGATTCCGGAAAGCCGCGGTCTTGAGGGACGCCGCCGCCTTCATCGACCAGCCCTTCCGCCTGACCCTGTCGCGCCGCTGCGGCACGGACTAATACCAAGGAGCGGGATGATTTGCAGTCGACCCGACCTCATCTCTGCATCCCGCTCTGCCTCGCCGTGTAGCCGCCGGTTGGGGCGGGACTGCGATCACGCCCTTTCCGATACGCCGAGGGCGGCTTTGGTCCGCTCTACGCTGACGGCGGTCTAAGCAGCGCCGCGCGCTTCCGGAAGATGCGCCTCGAGCCATTTGGCAAGTGCATCGGCGTGTGGCGGCAGCTCTACCGCGAGCCCGGCCGCGAACTCCTGGAAAGCCGTTTCATTCAGCCTGTTGAGGCCCACGAGAACCGGAATGTCGCGTGAAAGGGCCTCGGCGATCAGATCACGGAAGCCACGCCCTTCCGCTTCGTGCTTGCCGAACTTGTTGATGATCAGCACCTCGGCGCCTTGCGAGAGCCTTGCCTGAACCTGCCCGACCGCGGCTTCCAGGGCGTTTGGATCGAGGCGGCAACCACGCGCCTTCTTTCCGAGATCCTGGGAGATCCGGATCACGGGGCCGTCCGGAAGGACCTTCACGTCCATGTCGCAGAGGCCGCAGTCCTCGCGCTCGCTGTTGATCTGAACGGTGCCGCAGGTCCGGATGTGCCGGTCCTGCAAACGATCCGCGAGGCTGGCCAGCAGGAGATCCGTGTCGCCCCGCTCGGGCGCAATCGTGTAACCGATGTTCATGTCTTGGAGTCCTCACTCGTTACGGAAGGGCAGGAACCCGAAGAGACCGCCTGCGGCGTCATTCGGCGACCGCCGAGAGAAGCCGCCGGAACCCGGCCTTGGCCAGCGCGCTGACCCTGAATGAATCGACCTCTGCAAGGTCGTCGGCCGTCGCGTCGACGTCGCCGACGGCCACGAGCATCACCATGCCGTACTTGCCGTGCCGCCCGCAGATCAGGCCGTAGAGCCCGGGCTGGTCGAAGGGCACCTCCGCGCGCAGCCGGCCGGCGATGTCGACCTTGGGCGCCCCCTCGGGCCAGAGCCCTCTCTGGGTCTTGACCGTATGGCTGCCGCGGCTGTTCAGGAAGGTGACGGTCTCGCCGGGCGCGATCCGGACCAGGTCCGGCGCGAAACGGAACATGCCCGAGGCCGCGGAGGCCGAGAAATCGGTGATCTGGTCGACGGTCCTGAGCGCCTGTTGCGCAAGCGCAAAGCCGAGCGCGCCCGAGGCCACCAGGTACAGGCCACCTGCGAGGGCGTAGCCAAACCTGCGGCTTCGCAGACGGGAGACGAGGCGGGGCAGGGTCATGCGGTTTCTCCTCGCAGTTCGGCGAAGGCGTTCAACAGAACCAGCGCCTTGCGCGGCGGCAGAGCGTCGCGGGACAGCTCCCCCAGAGCCTTGGCGCGCGCCGCGGCGGAGGCGGCCGCTACAAACGCCAGCGTGTCAGCCCGCTCCGCGGCCACCAGGCAGTCGACCGCCGAAGCCGCGAGGCCATCGGAACCGCAGGCCAGCACGCGCCCGGCCGCCGCGCGGCGTACGGCGAGCGCATCGTCGCCGAGATGGGCCAGCGCCGTTTCCGGCGGCAACAGGGCCACGGCGGCCGCGCGCAGGAGCGCGTCCGGGTCGCGCCGCGCCGCCGCGATCAGGTCCGGATCGGCGCCGTGGCGCGACAGAAGGGTAAAGGCGGCGAGGCGCACAACCGGATCTTCGTCCGCGAAGGCCTTGCGCGCCGCCGCCCGTGTCCCGCCGCCGGCGTCCGAGGCGCCGCAATGGCCCCCCAGCGCCTGCCAGGCGGCGCGGCGCAGGGGGTCGGAGCGCTTCGTAGCACGGCTCAGGATCGCCGACTCCACGGGCGCCAGTCCCAGATCGGCACAGGTCTGCATCGCGTCGCAGGACAGCGTTTCGGCGATATCGTGAGACCCTTCGACCGGCCGCCGCTTGCGCCGCTTCGCACCCGTCTCCTCGGGCGTGTCTTCCGCCATTGGGGGGTCGGGGGCCGTTCTGCCGCTCAGGATCGTCGAGAGGGTCGACCGGCCGGCGCCGTCGTCGGGCACGGCCGGGTCCATCTCGACGATTTCCCCTTCGGGCGTGATCCGGATGCGGGACGCCCCCGCGCCCTCACCCTTGGGCGCCGAAAGGTCCGGGCCGCCTTCGTCGTCGCCTGGTGCCGGCTCGGCGGCCGCGTCGGAGAGCAGGCGCCCGGCGATCGCCTCCGCGATCGCCTCGACCGCGAGCAGATCACCCGCTTGGGCGCGCGCACGCAAGACGACCAGCGCCGCCGTCCGGACCTGCCGCGCCGGATTCGCCAGAAGATCGGCAAAGACCTCGGTGGCGATGGCGGGCGTGGCCGAGCCCAGGGCGGTCACCGCCGCGATCCGCGCCTCCAGCGGGCGACCGCCGTCCGCGATCAGCGCGAGAAGCGGCCGCTCCGACCGCTCCGGCGCCAAGGCCGGCAAGTGCCGCGCGGCCGCCGTCATGAGCACCGGGGCGGCGGTGTCGAGCCAAGCCAGAAGGTTGTCGACCAGCGCTTCGCACATCTCCGGCGCCAGCGGCGGCCGAAGGTGGTCGAGTGCGGCGGCCTGCACGGCCGGCACCCGATCGGAGAGCGCCGAAACCGCCAGGTCGGGGCATACCGGC
>JAKSBE010000427.1 GCA_022361275.1 Kiloniellales bacterium | reverse complement strand
CGCTCCAGGTCCAGGGCATGGACCGGATCCTCGGCCGGGATCAGGTCGACGATCAGCCGCGCCAGTTCGCCCGCGGGGGCCGGGCCGGGCGCGGACTGGGCGAGCCGGTAGTAGGCCCAGTTGCCCTCCTGGTTCCGCTCCAGCAGCCCGGCTTCCATCAGCAGCTTCAGGTGCCGGGACACGCGCGGCTGGCTCTGGCCGAGGATCTCGACCAGTTCGCTCACCGTCAGGTCACCGTGGGCGCAGAGGCCGAGAATCCGCAGACGGGTCCCCTCGGCGGCGGCGCGCAGTCCTTGGAGCAGTTGATCCATCACAAATTCGGCACAAAATTACCATATAAGGATATCTTGATATAGAAATCTCATATCGACTGCGGCCTGTCAAGGGCGATCGCCGTTGGGAACAGGAGGCCGCCTCGCGCCGATCCGCGGGGATCTCGGGTTTCCGCCTTGACAGCGGATGCGGCGCGCTGTTCTGTCGGCCCGCTTTATGCCGCCGCGACCGATTGGCGTTCGGGGTGGATCGCTCCGGCGACCCGATTGGGGCGATGCGCGGCAGCGACCATCGGGAAAACCTCCGCGCCGGGGCACCAAGGACGTGAAGAGACCGATCTGCTTTCTGGTCACCGACCTCGGGATCGGCGGCGTCCAGCGGGTTATCACCATTCTCGCCCGACACCTCAGCACTGCCGGACAGAGGGTGCAGATCTGGACCTGTGCCGCCGAAGGCGCGTTGGAGAAGCTTCTGCCCGAGGGGGTCGAGGTGATCCGACTGAGGAAGTCGAACTACGTCAGCGCGAGGCTACCCTATCTCGCGCTGAGAAAGCGGGGGCTGGAACAGCTCTTCACCTATTTCTTCTCCCGCCGCAAGAGCGCCAGCCCGACGCTTGCCTATCTTCCGGGCGTGATCGAAGCGATCAGGGAACAGAAGCCGGCGACGGTGTTCACCGGCGACTTCTTCCTCGGGATCGAGGTGGCGCTGGCCGACCGGATCACCGGAGGCGACCAGCGTATCGTCCAGAGCGTGAGAACCTTCGTCTCCGCCGGCAAGGAAAAGAAGACCGACCGTCTCAGGCTGTGGAAGGGGCTCAAGCACTTCTCCTACATGCGGGCGGCCGAGGTGACCTCGGTCTCCCTGGCTGCCGCCGACGACATCTCGGCCAGCTTCGACGTGCCGCGCGAGCGGATCCGGGTGATCCACAATCCGACGATCACGCCGGATTTCGCCGAGCGGCGGAGCGCGCCGATCGATGACCCCTGGCTGCCCTCGCGGGATACGCCGACGCTGATCGCCGTCGGCCGTCCGGCCCCGCAGAAGGATTACCAGACCCTTCTCGAGGCTCTCGCAATCGCGCGACGGACCCGCCCGCTGCGGCTTTGCATCGTCGGCGGTACCGGGGATCCGCGGCGCGACAAGCGGCGGATCGGCCGGCTGCAGAAGCGCGCGGAGGGTCTCGGCGTCGGATCGGACGTCCGGTTCCTGGGCGCCTTGTCCAATCCGCTGCCCTACATCGCGAGCGCCGACCTTCTGGTGCTGTCCTCGCTCTGGGAAGGCCTGCCCAACGTGCTGCTGGAGGCGCTGGCCTGCGAGACGCCGATCGTCAGCACCGATTGCCCGAGCGGTCCCTTCGAGATCCTCGAGGGCGGGACCTATGGCGCCCTGGTCCCCATCGCCGACCCGGAGGCGCTGGCCAAGGCCATCCTCGAAATGCTCGACTCTCCGAGCGATCCCGCTCTCCTGCGAAAGCGTGCCGCCGACTACGACTACCAGGATTCGATCGATCAGTATCTGGAGGTCCTGCTCGGCCGGCCCCGGGACAGCTTCGTCGCCTAGAGCAAGACTGGCTCGACACGAGAGCGGTGAACCTCGATCTAGAAGTAGCGGCGGTGACGGGCGTACTTCTCCCTGAACTTCCGGGCCAAGCCGTCGTCGTTGGTGCTCAGGTAGGTCGGTCCGGGTTGTAGGCAAAAGGGTGCTTCCAACCCGACCAATCGGAACCGCTTCTGCTGGCCGCTCGGATAGAGTGCGCTGAGCCGGTAGTTGTTTCGGAAGCAGGTCTCCAGGAAGCAGCGGTAGCCCCGGTCGGTGAAGCGCCTCAGATGCGGATCGTTCCATTCCCGCATCCCCTTGTGGAAGCCGATGCCCTCGCTCATGCCGAACATGACCTTCAGGGTCTTCTTCAGACGGAACTCGTTGGGCACGTGGCTGAGCAGCACGCCGCCTTCGCCGAGCCAGGCCGCGAGCGTCTCCAGGGCCTTCGACGGCCAGAGCAGGTGCTCGAAGACATCCGAGCAGATCGCGACGTCGAAGGGCCCGAGGCCGGCCGGCTGCGCATCGTTGAGGTCGAGCACGAGGAAGCGGATGTCCTCCTTCTCGAACTCCTTGCGGTAGTAGTCGTCGACATCGATGGCCGTCTTTGCGGAGAAGGGGGCCCGGACCAGGAAATCCGGGGCGCCGGCGCCGACCTCGACGATGGAGTCGCCGAACCAGTCGCGGTTCGCGCCCAGGAAATCCAGGAAGTTCCGCCGGCGCACCGACAGGCGCTTGCCGCTGTGGATGGCCTCAAGATAGGAGTCTGGCTGGGTGATCGTCATGTCTCACATCGTCATGTCTCACACGGGCAGGGACGCAAGACCGGAGCCGGGTTCCTGCCCGGTCCAGGCGCTCAGCGAGCCATCGCTTATCTCGACGGTGAGGTCGGCCAGCCGGGCGAGGTCGCGGCGGTGGGTTATCGCGATGATCGTGAGGCCCTCGCCGTTCTCCCGCAGCACCTGCCAGATGTCCTGTTCGGTCGGGCCGTCCAGGGCGCTGGTCGCCTCGTCGAGGATCAAGAGCTGGGGCCGGTGCGCGAGTGCCCGGGCGATCGCGACGCGCTGACGCTGCCCGCCCGAGAGCCGGTCCCCGCGCTCGCCCACGGAGGTGTGGATCCCCTCCGGCAGCTCCCGGACGAAGGACCAGGCCCCGGCCATCTTCAGCGCGCGAACCGCGTCGCCCTCGCTGATCTCCTGGGAGCCCAGCGAGACGTTGGTCAGCACGCTGTCGTTGAGGAGGACGATGTCCTGCGGGACGTAGCCGATCTGTCGGCGCCAGAGATGGAGATCGATCTCCGTCAGTGGCTGGGAGTCGACGAGGATTCTGCCTTTGCTCGGCATCTGCAGTCCCGAGACGAGATCGCTGAGCGTGGTCTTGCCCGCCCCCGACGGACCGAGGAGGCAGACCATCGCACCCTTGTCGATCGTGAGACTGGCGTTCTTGAGAACCGCCTTCGCCGGATAGGAGAAATCGACGTCGTCGAGGGTGATCGAGGATTCGAAGGTCGGTGCCCGGGTTCCGGCGTACTGCTCGACGGCCTCGCCGGTCTCTCGGAACAGCTTCTCGAGCGAGAGATAGGGCGCCTCCATCTGGATGGCGCGCTGATAGTTGCGCTGCATCTTGTTCACGACTTTCACGATTCGCAGCAGGATCACCCCAAGGAAGACCACGTCGATCACGCTGGAAGCCCAGACGGTGACGGCCAGGAAGACGAAGAGGGCGATGGCCAGACCGGTGACCAGTTCCTGCATGCCCGCCAGGAGGGCGTTGCTGGCGTACCTTTGCCGCAATGCGGTTCGCAGCTTGTTCGCCCGATAGTCGAAGAGGTCGGAAAAGTCCCTCTCGCGCCCCATGATCCGGATCGTCTTGAGGGAGTGGAGCAGTTCTCCGACCAGCATGACGAGGTGCCGGATGCTCTTGGTCTGACGCTTGCCGGCACGCCTGGCCATGCGGACCAGGAACCAGAGCGCGGCGACGATGCCGGAACCGATCAGCATCGCCAGGAACGCCAGATCCGGGGTCACCAGGAAGGCGCCGATCAGATAGACGCTCGCGATCACGGCGCTTTGGAAGATCTCCGCGGCCATGCGATAGGCCTGGGAGGCCTCGTGGGCCTCGTAGCTGAAGGCGTTGGACCAGCGTCCGCCTGACTGGCCTGTCAGATACTGCCAGTCCGCCCGCAGCAGGCCGCGAACCAAACGCAGCCGCAGGCGCGTCGTCAGCTCGGCGACCGCGTACCCGACGTAGATCCCCGCAAAGATCGTCGAAACCGACTTCGCCGTGATCATCACCACGAAGACGATCAGCAAGGTGCCGAAGTTCAGGGCCAGGCCGGCCGCCTCGAGCGTTTGCCGCATGAAGTCGGCGATCTCGTTGTTCGCCAAGGACGAGCTCTGGTCGACCAGGGCCAGCAGCGGCAGGAGAGCCGCGATTCCCAGCCCCTCGACGAAGGCCGCCACGACGAGGCAGGCAAGGACGGCCCAGGGGCGCGTACCCTCGGCTTGAAAGAAGATCTTTACCAGGTTCTTCATTCGGCTACTTGGGTTGTTGTCATGCGACTGCTTGGGATGTCTCCAGGATTCAATCGGTTACTGCTTTTCCCCGCCGCCGATACCCCCAGGCGGCTCCCGGGCCGCCGAGGGGGGCCGCTGAAGGACTGCCGGGAAACGGCAGTGTGCCAGATCGTCCGCATGTCGATAGAACGCACTAGATGCCCTCTACCCGGCACTCGATCAAGCTCTGGATTCCGGCGCCCAGCCGGACCGGCTTCCCCCTTTACGTCGAGGCTTGTATCGGGGCGGCAGCTTGGGTATGCCTTCCTTCGCATCAAGGTCCGACGAAGGCCCCTGACCGGCCGCGCCCCCCCGACCATGACCACCCTGGATGGAATCCCGCGCCAGGGCACCCTTCTCCTTGGTGAGAGTGAACCCATTGAGGCAATTCAGCGATCACATTCCCAATCTCGATGGCCAGACGGTCTTCGTGTCCGGTGGGACCGGGTCTTTCGGTCAACGGTTCCTGCGTGAGCTCGTCTCGATCGCCGAGCCGCAGCGGGCCATCGTCTTCTCGAGAGACGAGCTCAAGCAGAGCGAGATGGCAGCCGCGCTGCGCGCGGAACTCCCGGCCGACCGCTTCGATCGCCTGCGCTTCTTCATCGGCGACGTGCGCGACCGCGAGCGGCTCATGCTCGCGACGCGGAACGTGGACATCATCATCCATGCGGCCGCCTTGAAGCAAGTTCCGGCCGCCGAGTACAATCCTTCGGAGTGCATCCATACCAACGTCCTGGGCGCCGAGAACATCGTCTGGGCGGCCTTGCACAACCACGTGAAGCAGGTGATCGCCCTGTCGACCGACAAGGCCTGCAACCCGATCAATCTCTATGGCGCGACCAAGCTCGCGTCCGACAAGGTCATGATCGCGGCGAACAATCTGGCCGGCGACATCGGAACCCGCTTCGCGGTGGTCCGGTACGGCAACGTCATCGGCTCCCGCGGCAGCATCGTGCCGCTGTTCCGCCAGCTCGCCGCGAAGGGCGTGGCCGGCGTGCCGATCACGGATCCGCGCATGACCCGGTTCTGGATCACGCTCGACCAGGGCGTGCGCTTCGTGCTGAGCTGCCTCGGGCTGATGCGCGGCGGCGAGATCTTCGTCCCGAAGATCCCGAGCATGAGGATCACCGATCTGGCCGAGACCATGCTGCCCGGCGTCCCCCACGAGATCATCGGGATCCGTCCGGGCGAGAAGCTCCACGAGCAGATGATCTCCCAGGACGATGCCCGAACCACCGTGGAACTGACCGACAGATACGTCATCGAGCCGGCCTTTGCGCAGTTCCCACGCAAGAGCTTCGTGACCGACGGCGCGGGCACCCCGACGCCGGAGCGCTTCTCCTATGCCAGCGACAGCAACCAGGAATGGCTGACCGGAGACCAGATCCTGTCGATGCTGGAGGGCTGCACGTGAAGCCCAAGGGCGCAGGGGCTGCCGCGGCCGGCCCGCCGCGCGAAGGCGGCGTCCTGCCCTACGGCCGACAGGCGATCGACGAGGACGACATCGCCCGCGTCGCCGAGGTCCTGCGTTCCGACTACCTGACCACCGGGCCGCAGGTCGAGGCCTTCGAGTCGGCCTTCCGATCCGCGGTCGGCGCCGACCACGCGGTCGCCTGCGCCAACGGCACGGCGGCCCTCCACCTCGCCATGATGGCCCTGGGCCTGAGTCCGGGCGAGGTTTGCATCGTGCCGGCCATCACCTTCGTCGCGACCGCCAACGCGGCACGGATGGTGGGCGCCGAGGTGGTGTTTTCCGACGTCGACCCCGAGACCGGCCTGATGCGGCCGGAAGACCTGGAGGCGGCCCTGGTCCGCGCGGACCGCGGCGCTGTCCGCCTGGCGGCCCCGGTGCATCTGGCCGGGCAGACGGCCGATCTGGAGGGGATGGCGGCGCTGGCGGGAAGCCGGGGCGTTCGGCTCATCGAGGACGCCTGTCACGCCTTGGGAACGCGCGCCCGGGCCGGCGACGGCAGGATGACCGCGGTCGGCGCCTGCGCTCTTACCGAGGCGGCCACTTTTTCCTTCCATCCGGTCAAGACCATCGCCTGCGGCGAAGGCGGGATGGTCACGACCAGGGATGCCGCGGTCGCGCGCAGGATGCGGCGGCTCCGCAGTCACGGCATCGAGCGCGACCCCGAGAGCTTCCGCCAGGATGCCCTGGCCTTTGGCCCCGGCGGGCTGGCGAACCCCTGGTATCACGAGATGCAGGATCTCGGCTACAACCACAGGCTCAGCGACATCCATTGCGCCCTTGGCATCAGCCAGCTCGGCAAGCTCGCGCGCTTCGTCGCGGCACGCCGGGACTTGGTGGCCCACTACGACCGGCTGCTCGCGGGCTACGCGCCGCGTCTGCGTCCGATCGGCCGGGTGCCGGGCTGCGAGGCGGGCTGGCATCTCTATGTCGTGCTGATCGATTTCGACGCCCTGGAGACGGATCGCGCCAGCGTCATGCGGCGCCTCGCGGAAAGGGGGGTCGGCAGCCAGGTCCACTACGTTCCCGTCTATCGGCAACCCTACTACGAGGCCCGCTACGGCGCGCAGAGCCTTCCGGGCGCGGAGGCCTACTATGCCAGGGCGTTGTCGCTGCCGCTCTTCTTCGGCATGGGTCGGAGCGACGTCGAGCGCGTCGTCGAGGCTCTGGCCGAGGTCCTCGGAATGGAAGGCACCGGGTAGGCCGCCGTGCCGAAGCCTGGGACGCTCGGAAATCCGAGGCCGCCCTTGGCCGTGATTCGGGCCGACGCCGGCGTCGCCATCGGCAGCGGGCACGTCCGGCGCTGCCTCGTCCTGCGGGACCGTCTCGCGGCACGTGGCTGGGCGACGGCGTTTGCGAGCGCCCCGGAGAGCCTGGAGGCGGTCCCGGCACTTCGGCGCGGTGTCGGCTTCGAGCCCGTCGCCGGGGGCGACGGCCGGATCCTGGACAGGTTGCGCCGCGCTTGGCCGCAGGGCGTGGATCTTCTCGTGGTGGACGGCTACGGCATCGGTCGGGCTTTCGAGGCGGCGGCGCGACCCTGGGCGAAGCGGATTCTGGTGATCGACGATCTGGCTGACCGCGGCCATGACTGCGATATGCTGCTCGATGCCAACTACGGGCGCCGGCCCTCGGACTATGCGGATCTTGTGAGCCGGAACTGCCGGCTTCTGCTCGGCCCATGCTATGGCTTGCTGCGCGCCGAGTTCCGGGCCGAGCGGGCGCAGGCCTTGGCACGGCGGCGCTTGAGGCGTGGGGTGAGCCGGGTCTTCGTCTCCCTGGGGGGAATCGACCCGGCGAACGCGACGCCTCTGGCTCTGAAGGCCCTGGCGGCGGCCGGCTATCGGCGTGAGGCCGAGGTGGCGCTCGGATCCGCCGCGCCGGGCCTCTCGCAGGTCTGCCGCCTTCTGCCCCGGCTGCCTTTTCGCGCCCGCCTGCACCTGGACAGCGACAGGGTCGCGGCGCTCATGGCCGACTGCGACCTGGCGATCGGCGCCGGCGGCACCATGACCTGGGAGCGCTTCTGCCTGGGCCTTCCATCGATCGTCATTCCGATCGCGGAGAATCAGCTCCCTGCGTCCCGGGCCCTGACCCGCGACGGACAGGCCCTGGTCACGGCGCCGATCTGGGCGCTGCGCCCGCGCGACCTCGCAGCCCTTGTAAGCCGTGCCCTGAGCGCGCATAAACTGCGCGATCGTCTGCAGGCGCGGAATGCCCGCTGCGTGGATGGCGTCGGCGCAGCACGTGTCGTCGCGGAGGTCGAGCGCCTTGTGGGCGGCGGGGCGGCGTGAGAGCATCGCGGATGCCGTGGTTCCCGGGGGGCCAAGCATGATCAAGGACGTTGACATCGCGGGTCGCATCCTGGGGCCGGGGCGGCCGCCACTGGTCGTTGCCGAGCTTTCCGGCAACCACAACGGCGAGCTCGACCGGGCGCTGGCCCTGGTCGACGCCGCCGCGGATGCCGGCGCCGATGCCGTGAAGCTGCAGACCTACACCGCCGACACCATTACCCTCGACTGTGATGGCCCCGGTTTCGTCATCGAGGGCGGGCCCTGGGACGGGCGCTCGCTCTACGAGCTCTATCAGGAGGCGGCAACGCCCTGGGACTGGCACGACGCGCTCTTCGCCAGGGCCCGCGAGCGGGGTCTAATCGCCTTCAGTTCGCCCTTCGACGACACGGCGGTCGCGTTCCTGGAGGGACTGGGGGCGCCGGCCCACAAGATTGCCTCCTTCGAGATCGTCGATATCCCGCTGATCGAGCGCGCGGCGGCGACCGGCAGGCCGGTGATCATTTCCACCGGCATGTCGAGCGACGCCGAGGTGCGCGACGCGGTCGCGGCCGCGCAAGGCGGCGGTGCCGCCGGCGTGATCGTCCTGCACTGCAACAGCGGCTATCCGACGCCGCTCTCCGACTGCAACCTGCGCACGATCGATCACCTGCGCGATCTGACCGGGGTGGCCGTCGGGCTCTCGGACCATACCTTGGGGACCGCGGTGGCCTGTGCGGCGACCGCCCTGGGGGCGGTCATGATCGAGAAGCACATTACCTTGAGCCGCGCCGACGGCGGGCCCGATGCCGGCTTCTCGCTCGAGCCCGAGGAGTTCGCCCGGCTCTGCCGCGACTGCCGGGACGCCTTCGCCGCCTTGGGGGCGCCCAGGAGCGGCCGCACCCGCAGCGAGGCGACGAGCCGACCCTTCCGGCGCTCGCTCTATGCCGTCGAGGACATCGCGGCCGGCGCGCCCCTGACCCGCGACAACGTCCGCTCGATCCGTCCCGCCTTCGGCCTGCCGCCCAAGGTCCTGCCCGAGGTCCTGGGCAAGCGGGCGGCCAGGGCCATCGCCCGCGGCACGCCGTTGTCGTGGGACCTGATCGGCGG
>JAKSBE010000196.1 GCA_022361275.1 Kiloniellales bacterium | reverse complement strand
TCGCCGAGCTGCCAAGACCGAGGATGAGGTCTCCTTCCCAGTGCCCCGGCACCGCGCGATCGGCCGCTTCGGCGGGGCGTTGAGTGTTGCGACCACCGTTTGAATCCGCCCAGTATGTCTCGATCAAGTACAGCGAGCGCCTGGCCGAAGCCGGGGTCGAGCCGTCGGTCGGTCGCGTGGGCGCCGCCTATGACACGGGTTCACGCCTCGAGCCGATCGGAAACATCCCGCCCGCCGGCCGAAGCCGGGGCGCGCTACTATGCGTAATCCAGTGAGCTCGCCAGGGTGGCGTCACTCAAATCAACAGCCTCCGGTAAAACCGGAGCGGTTCAGTCCCGTTGCCTTGTCGCTGTCCGGAGGAGCATGGGGGTTTGACCGTAATCGGCAACGGTCCGAGTGCCGCCCCGCTGCGCGCCGCCGTATGGATGCTGGGGGCGCTCCTGTCCTTCTCGGCCATGGCGGTCGCCGGGCGGGAGATCTCGGCGGAACTGGACACCCTCCAGCTGATGTTCTTCCGCAGCCTGATCGGGCTCGCGATCATTCTGACGATCGCGGCGGCCACCGGCGGGCTCGGGCAGTTCCGGACCCGGCGCCTGGGCCTCCATGTCGGCCGGAACCTCTTTCACTTCGTCGGCCAGTTCGGCTGGTTCTTCGGGGTCGCCACGATCCCGCTCGCCGAGGTCTTCGCGATCGAGTTCACCTCGCCGCTCTGGGTCGCGCTTCTGGCGCCCGCCCTGCTGGGGGAGCGCCTGACGCGGGCGCGGGTTCTGGCGGTCGTGCTGGGCTTCGTCGGCGCCATGATCGTCATCCGCCCGGGCATGACCGAGCTCAGCGGCGGGACGGTCGCGGTGCTAATCGCCGCGCTCGGCTTCGCCGGCTCGACCATCGCGACCAAACGCCTGGCGGCCAGCGAGACCTCCCTGGCGATCCTCTTCTACATGGCCCTGATCCAGGCGCCCCTCGGCCTGCTGCCCTCGCTCGGCAACCTGCAGATGCCCGGCGCCGCCACCTGGGCCTGGCTGTTCGCCGTGACCCTGGCGGGGCTCGCGGCGCACTTCTGCCTGGCCCAGGCCTTCCGCCTGGCCGACGCGACCCTGGTCGTGCCCATGGACTTCCTGCGCTTGCCGCTGATCGCCCTGGTCGGCATGGCGCTCTACGCCGAGCCGCTGGACCCTTTCATCCTGCTCGGCGGCGCGGTGATCCTGGCCGGCAACTACTGGAACCTGAAGGCGGAGACAGGAGCGAGACCCAGGCGACCGGGATCAAGCCGACCGGGATCAAGCCGACCCTGAGCCGGCGCCGGGCCCGAGGCGGGGGGTCAGCCCTCGAGGCCGCCCCAGGTGCCGTCGCCGGTCTTGCAGGCGATCGACTGGATGACGTGGGACTGGCCGCCGGCTATGACCTTCTGGGTCATGCGCTTGCAAGGCCGGCCGTCGGGGCCGCGGAAGGCCGCGTTGATGTTGAACTGGCCGCCGTTGCCGCTCAAGGGGTTGTACCAGGAGGTCCGCCCGCCCTCGGGCCGGCTCTCCAGGGCCTCGCCGGCGGCGTTGCGGAAGTGCCGCTGGTCCTGGTCGTTGAGCATGGCGTCCACCACCCCGCGGCCGAGCACGTCGCGGAACTGCTCCAGCGTGATCCAGCCGGATTCGCTGTCGGCGTAGGCGAGGGCATCGGCCCCGGTCTCTTCCGGAGCCACCCTGGCCTCGCGGCTCGCCGACTGGCAGGCGGCGAGGGCAGCGAGGATCACGAGCGCCAGGGCGGCGCGGGACCTCGGCATCTTCGGTTCCCCCCTTTTGGCTGGCTCAGCTTTCGGCCGTCGCTTCGCTCTCGGGACCGGTCTCCGCCGGGACCTCCGACGCGGCCTCGCCCGCGGGGGGCACGCCGAGCTCCGCCTTGAGGTTGGCTTCGGCCTTGGCGGCCTCCTTTTCGGCGGCCTTGCGGGCGCGCTCGGCGGCGCGCTGCGCCTTTTCGATGACGGCGTTGAGCTCGCTCTGGCCGCAGAGGCCGAGCAGCACCGGGTCGCGCGGCTGGATGTTGGCCATGTTCCAGTGAGTCCGCTCGCGCACCGACTGGATGGTGTTCTTGGTGGTGCCGATCAGCTTGCTGATCTGGGCGTCCGAGACCTCGGGATAGTTGCGCAGCAGCCAGGCCACGCCGTTGGGCTTGTCCTGGCGCTTCGCCACCGGGGTGTAGCGCGGGCCCTTGGTTCGCTTCGCCGGCTGCGGCAGATCCTGCTTGGCGAGCCGCATCCGCGCCGTCGGGTCGGACTGGCAGCGGGCGATCTCTTCCTTGGTCAACTGACCGTTGGCGATGGGATCCAGGCCCTGCATCCCGGTCGCGATCTCGCCGTCGGCGATCCCCTGGACCTCCAGAGGATGCAGACCGCAGAAGGCGGCGATCTGATCGAAGCTCAGGGCGGTGTTCTCCACCAGCCAGACGGCGGTGGCCTTGGGCATAAGCGGCTTGGACATACTTCCTCCATCGGCAGGCCGGCCCGCACGCCGAACAAGCCCAGCGGGCCGGATTGCCCGCCGATCACCCTCACGCTAAATGGGGGACAAGCGGGACTATAGGCGCCAGGACCGGCCCTGGAAAGCCCGTAGAATCCTGTCCGGCGCTCTGTCGCCCAATGTTCATAGGGTCAGGACGATCTTGCCGATGTGGCTGCTGCTCTCCATCAGGCGGTGGGCTTCGGCGGCCTCGGTCAGGGGAAAGGTCTTGTACATCACCGGCTTGACGTCCCCGGATTCGAGCAGCGGCCAGACCTTGTCCTTGAGGTTGCGGGCGATCTCGGCCTTGAAGTCGAAGGGGCGGATGCGCAGGGTCGAGCCGGTCACCGTCAGGCGCTTCAGCATGATCGGCAGGAAGTTGACCTCGACCTTGGGGCCGTTCAGGAAGGCGATGAAGACCAGGCGTCCCTCGGGCGCCAGGGCCTTGAAGTCGCGGGCGACGTAGTCGCCGCCGACCATGTCCAGGATCAGGTTGACGCCTTCGCCGGTCGCCTCGGTGACGATCTCGACGAAGTCTTCCTCGCGGTAGTTGATCGCCCGCTCCGCGCCGAGCTCCTCGCAGGCCCGGCACTTCTCGGCCGAGCCGGCGGTGGCGAAGACCCTGGCGCCGAAGCGCGCGGCCAGCTGGATCGCCGCGGTGCCGATGCCGCTGGAGCCGCCGTGGACCAGGAAGCTCTCGCCGGACTGCAGGCGGCCGCGGTCGAAGACGTTGGACCAGACGGTGAAGAAGGTCTCGGGCAGCGCGGCCGCCTCGGCCAGGCTCAGGCCCTTGGGCACCGGCAGGCACTGGCCCACGGGGGCGGTGCAGTATTCGGCGTAGCCGCCGCCGGCGACCAGCGCGGTCACCTGGTCGCCGCCGTGCCAGCCGGTGACGCCCGGCCCGGTGGCGACCACCTCGCCGGCCAGCTCCAGGCCCGGGACGTCCGTCACCCCCGGCGGCGGCGGATAGCCGCCCTTGCGCTGCAGGACGTCCGGCCGGTTGACCCCGGCGGCCGCCACCTTGATCAGCAGTTCGCCCTCCCGGGGCTTGGGCACCGGGCGGGTGCCGGGCACCAGGGCCTCGGGGCCGCCCGGCTCGGGGATCTCGATGGCGGTCATGCTGTCCGGAATCTGATACATCCTGGTCTCCCCAATGCTTGTCTGCGGCCCTGGCGCCCGTCTGCCGATCTAGTATCATGAGGCCAAGGATGGCAAGCGCCGCATCTTCGAGGGGGCCCGACATGGAACTGGAAGACCTGGAACCCAGAACCAAGCAGCCGAAACCGAAGGACCTGGACGGCCTCGGGGTCGAGGAGCTGGAGGACTACCTGGCGAAGCTCGAGGCCGAGGCCGAGCGGGTGAAGGAGAAGATCGCCGCCAAGAAGGCTTATCTCTCGGGCGCGGATTCGCTTTTCAAGACTTAGCTTCTCTCTGCTCGACCTTCCTCTGGCCGGCGATCCAGTGCTCCGGTCGGATGCTCTTCTGGTCTGCGAGAGGAATCGTCAGATCGAAGATGCCGATCACATCGTTGTGCTGGTCGTCGGCATACCTTGCGATCAGGTCGTCGACCTGCTGCTCGTCGTGTGCCAGGGAGTAAAAGGCTCCAAAATCCTCGTCTCCGCTGGTCAAGTCCCAGACATCGCAGCACTCGATCATCCATCGGGCACCGGCGGCCCTACCTTCGGCGAAGCCGCGCCGGCGGTTGTCGATGATCGGATGCCCGCTTCGTTCGAATGAACTCATGGCTTGGCCCACTGCCTCGCGTCACACTTTTGTACGATACTGGGGTGTTTTTGCCAGATAGAGCAACCAGCCCAGCACCCCCAGGATCAGCACGATCACCAGCCAGCCGACCCGCGGGCTGAAGGGGCAGCGCGCGCCCGGCGGCATGCGCCAGGGTCCGCCTCTCGGCGAGAGCAGGACGTGTGCGATCGGCAGCAGGTAGAAGCCGATCAGGAAAATCCAGGCGG
>JAKSBE010000290.1 GCA_022361275.1 Kiloniellales bacterium | reverse complement strand
GCGCGACGCCGAAGTAATGGGCGCAGGCCGCAAGCGCCGGATCGAGTGCGTTCATATGAGCGCGCATACCGCCGGGATCAAAGCCGAACTCTCCGCGAGCGGAGAGGATCACCAACGTCTTACCCGAAAGGATCGGTTCGATCGGAACGTCGCCGCGGCCGAGATCGAAGGAGAACGTCCGACCGATACGGGCGATCTGGTCAATCCATCCCTTCAGGGCGGTCGGCATGCCGTAATTGTACATCGGCGCGCCCATGACGATGATGTCAGAGGCGATCACCTCATCAACCAGTTGGTCCGAAAGCGCTAGGCGCTCGACCATCGAGGATGTTCGCTCCTCCGGCATTGTAAAGGCGGCGGTGATCCAATTCTGATCGATCGCCGGGATCGGAGAGCGACCGATGTCACGCCGGATCACACGATCTTGCGGACGCTGGCTCATCCAGCGCTCGATGAAGGAACTTGTTAGCTTACGCGTATGCGAACGCTCTTCAAGCTGTGCGCTGGCGTCGATATGCAGAAGGGTTTGCGCTGCAGTCATCATTTGCTTTCCATTTGGAGCATAGGCTCTGATGACCTTCAAATACTGTATAAGAAACTCTCCGATAAGAGCATATTCCTCAACATGCAGATGACCTGAGTTCATCTGCAATGTGGTGGGCGGTGCCCGCTGGTTCGCGAAGACAGGCGCTTTTGCTGCTCAGTCTAATTCGTTCCAGGTAAAGCGATACAACTGTTTACAAGATGAACTGAGTTCATCTACATCACGCGTATGCGGAAGTTGCCACCACTCAATGCGCTGCGCGCTTTCGAAGCTGCGGCCCGCCATCTGAGCTTCGCCAGGGCGGCGGAGGAACTCGCCGTGACGCCCACCGCCATCAGCCATCAGATCCGCCTCCTGGAAGAGATCACGGGACAGGCGCTGTTCCGGCGCCGGCCCCGACCCATCACACTGACGGAAGCCGGAGAGCGTCTCTTCCCGGTGCTGCGCGACGGGCTGGACCGCTTCGCCGCGACCGTCGCCGGTCTGCGCGCGGACGCCGATCACAGACCGCTCGTTGTCGCCGCGACAACGGCGTTTGCGAGCCGTTGGCTCGTGCCTCGTCTTGCGAAGCTGAAGCAGGACATCGATCTTGACCTTCAGATCGAGGCGTCCGAGACGCCGGCCAATCTCCGCTCCGGCGCGGCGGACTTTGCGATCCGCTACAGGCGCACCCCGATACCGGATCTGGAATGCGACGAACTGGCGCGCGACCGCTTCATCCCCGTGATGAGTCCGGCATTGCTCATGTCCGGCTCTCCGGTAAACGCCATAGCCGACCTTGGGCGACATACGCTCATCCATTTCCGCTGGAAACGGCCGGACTTGGACCCGCCGACATGGGAGCGGTACATGACCGAAGCGCGCGCCGTCGAACCGGGCGCCGCCAAGATCGAGGTCACGAGCGGTCTGCGTCTGAGCGAGGAATCCCACGCCATCGAAGCGGCACTCGCCGGCCAGGGCGTCGCGCTGGTGAGCAACATTCTGGTCCGGCACGAACTCGCCTCGGGGGTGCTGGTCCGGCCAGTCGATTTCGCTATCGAAGGACTGTGCTTCTATGTCGCCTATCTGTCGGATGCGCCGCGGCGCGGCGCCATCGAGCGTTTCCTGCTCTGGGCGCGCGACGAGATGGCGGAAGCGCCCGACGCAGCCGCCGGTTCAACTCCGACGCCTGGGTGCGCCGGCGGGCGTCCTGTTCCTCGCGGCGGTCCAAATGCGACGTCAGCATATCGGCCAATCGCTCCGGATCGAGCAGCCGCCTCTCCAGATGATCCGCAACCAGATGATCAAGGCGGTCCATCTTGATCGTTCGCCCCTTACAGCCTGTCTTGTCCTGACGCGCTGCGATCGAGCAGGTGTAATAGCGGTAGTGTTTCGCCTTGCCGGAGGTGCGCAGCGTCATCGCGCCGCCGCAGTCTCCGCAGAAGCAGATGCCGGTCAACAAGGCCGGCCCGCTGACCGTTCGGCCGGGCGTCACCACGGGGCCGCGTTTCTTCAAGAGCTTCTGAACGGCGTCGAAGGTCTCGCGCTCGATGAGCGGCGGCACTGCGACGGTGACGACCTCCGAGTCGGGCTTGACCTCCCCACGCTTGCTCCGCCGGTTGAATTCGTGCTCGCCGATATAAGTCCGGCGCGTCAGGATGCGGTGCACCGTACCGACGCCCCAGCGTCCGCCGGTTCGCGTGTAGAGCTTGCGCTCGTTGAGATATTTGGCGATCGACTTCACGCCCATCCGGCCGGAGTCGCCGTCGCCCTCCAGCGCCAGTTTGAACATCAGCCGGATCGTATCGGCGTGGAGCGGGTCGATCTCCAGCACCTTCTTGACCTTGGCGCCGCGCTTTTCCGCCTCGACGACGCGGTAGCCGACCGGCGGCAACGACCCGTTCCAGAAGCCCTGACGGGCGTTTTCCTTCAGTGCCCGGAGCGTGTGCTTGGCGTTCTCCTTCGACCAATCTCGACAAGACCGTAGTCGGCCATCTTCTTCAGGGTGCGCGACAGGTTCGACTTGGCCCGGCCGGTCATCTGGGCCAGCTCATCCAGGGAGGACGGCGCCCGCTCGGCGATCGTGCGCAGGAGTTCGCGGTTGCCCGCCGAAAGGATCCGGGCGAACGACTCCGTGGAGGTGAACCACACCTTCGGATCATTTGGGCCCGGATGTTCCTCGCCGCGCGCGATGCGGAAAAGCGCGGCGCCAAGGTCAAGAAGGTGCTGGAGATCGACCCGCTCCACGCCGACACGATCCGGCTGATGGTGGATTGTTCGACGCCCAAAGACACTGCTGCGCGTCGGAAGCTTCCGCAATTGGAGGCGGCGACCACGTAGCGCAGATGTCTCGGTCCAAATGCCATCCTCTTATTCCGTCAAATTGAACACGGCATTTCGAGACCCTGCGCAAGGACACCGTTCGCGACGTTCTACCGGCTACCATTTCGGTCGTGCGGTGCGGCTCTATCCGCAGCAGCTTGCTGTCCATTTCGCACTCAATCGTATCGTAGCTCGTTCGCCTTGCCGCGGAACACGGTGTAGGCAAGCACCGTGTAGCCAACTATTGCCGGCAGCACGAACACGGTAACGATCAAGATGACGAACAGGCTTTCAGGCGCACTCGCCGCCTCGTAGATCGTCAGGCGGTCAAGCACGACATACGGATAGAAGGAATAGGCCAGTCCCGCGAACGCGAGCGAAAACAGAGCTGTCGCCGCTGCGAACGGTATCCACGACCAGCGATCGAGATCATCGGGCAGATGGCGCAGCGAGAGCCAGATCATTGCGACAAGCGCGAGCGACATGAGCGGCAGCGGAGCGAGCAGAATAATCTCCGGAACAGAAAACCACTTCTCGAAAATCCGCGCGCTGACCAACGGGCTGGCAAGTGAGACGGCGGCGAACCCGGCGATCAGACCCCAAAGGGTCCGCCTCGCCCAAGCGACCGCGCGTTGCTGAAGCGTTCCTTCTGTCTTGATCAAGAGCCACGCTGCGCCAATGAAGGCGTAGCCAGCAGTCAGACAAACGGCGGTCAGGAGCGCAAAGGCGATCCCCAGCGGCGTGTATTCCAAACCGGTGATGTAAAGACCGAGCATGAAGCCTTGCGAAAGCGACGTTAGCAGCGACCCGATGAAAAAGGCCCGGTTCCAGCGATGTTTGCGCCGCTCAGGCACTTTTGTTCGAAACTTGAAGGCAACACCTCGCAAGATCAGACCGAGAAGCATCGCCGCTACAGGCAGGTACAGCGCCGTCAGAATAACGCCATGGGCAACCGGAAAGGCCACGAGCAGGATGCCGATGGCCAGAACCAACCAAGTCTCGTTGGCATCCCAGAACGGGCCGATCGTAGCGATCATCCGCTCTTTCTCGCTGTCCGGTGCGAGCAGAAACAGAACGCCGACGCCCAGATCGAACCCGTCGAGAACGACATAAAGCAGGATCGACAGGCCCATCAGGGCCGCGAAGATGACAGGCAACGATGTTGCAGGGTCGCCGAGCAGTGTCATGACGCTGTACTCCGCGCGCTGGCGCCTGACATAAGCGCTTTGCCTCCTTTTTGGAGAACGGCAACTTCGGCAGCGCCGGATTCGGGAACGAGGGGCTCTGGCTCGTCGCCTTCCGCGGCTTTGCGGGCGAGGTAGAACAGCACCGCGACGTAGGCGACGATCAGTACGGCATAGACCACCAGGTACATGGCCAGAGTGCTGAAGACCATCGACGCACCGATGTCTGCAACAGCCTGTTCCGTTCGCAGTACGCCCTGCACCAGCCAAGGCTGGCGACCGATCTCGGTCGTGTACCAGCCGGCCAGCGTCGCGATCCATCCCGAAAAACTCATGGCGACCAGTCCGCGCAGATGCCAGGGAGACAGTTCCACTCCGGGACGGCGGCGCCAGAGCATGTATGCGGTGCCCCATGCAACGGCCAGCATCAAAAATCCGACGCCGACCATAATGCGAAATGACCAGAAGACCGGCGCGACCGGCGGGTGCAGCGGGCTACCATCCTCGGCAACGAAATCGTTCAGTCCTGGAACGACGCCGTCCGGATCGTGTTTCAGGATCAAACTGGCACCGTTCGGAATGGCGATCTCGAAGCGGTTCTGCCGGGCGTCCTCGTCCGGCAGGGCAAACAGGATCAAGGGTATGTTCGGCCCCGTCTCCCAATTGCCTTCCATGGCCGCCACCTTCTGCGGCTGATGCTCAAGCGTGTTGAGACCGTGCATGTCTCCTGCCAGGATCTGGAGCGGAATGAGAATCGCCGCCATCGCGATACCGGCCTTCAAGGTGGCTCTGACACCGTTCGAACGGTCGCCAAGAAGCAGGCGAAAGGCCGACAAACCGGCGATAAGAAACGCCACGGTGAGCCCGCTTGCCAGCAGCTTGTGGCTCAAGCGGTACGGCATCGAAGGGTTGAAAATGACGGCGAACCAATCGGTGGCATGCGCGACGCCCTCGCGCATTTCAAACCCGGCCGGCGTGTGCATCCAGGAATTGAGCACCAGAATCCAGAACGCGCTCATCATCGTGCCGAAGGCGACGAGGAAGGTGGCCAGCGTGTGCAGCCAACCCGGCACCCGCCTGAAACCATAGAGCATGATCCCGAGAAAGGCGGCTTCCAGGAAGAAGGCGGTGAGAACCTCGTAGGCTAGAGCTGGCCCCGCGATGTTGCCGACCGTCTCCATGAAGCCCGGCCAGTTGGTGCCGAACTGGAAGCTCATCGTGATGCCCGAGACCACGCCAAGCGCGAAGGACAGTGCGAAGACCTTCACCCAGAAAAGATAGGCCTCCATCCATTTTTCGTTTCCGGTACGCGTGTAGGCCAACTTGAAAAACAGCAGCACCCAACTGAGCGCGATGGTGATCGTCGGAAACAGGATATGGAACGAGATGTTCGCCGCGAACTGGATACGCGAAAGGAGGAGGGCGTCCGCTTCAAGCATCGCTCCGACCTTCCGCCGGCTCCCAGGCCGGTCCGTCTTCGGTGGGGGCGATGCTGCCGGGAGGTGGGCCGGAAAAGGCGACCGCGGATTTCGGTGATTTGTCGACGGTCAGGTGGAAGATGTCCGGACGCGCATAATGACCGACAACGTCGAGATCGTATTTTCCGCCAGCGATCATGCCACGGTCGAGTTCCGCGGTCCGAACAGCTTCGCCGTCGAAGCTCGGCTCGAGCAGTATGTTTCCCAGGGGATCGACGATACAGGAACCGCCTCGGATCAACACCGTCGCCGGATCATCGCCCTGAACCGCATCGTAGTCGGCCGGACAGTCGGCGCGCGTCAGATATTGGCAGGCCGAAAGAACGAAGCAGCGCCCTTCCAGTGCGATGGTACGCATGGTCGGCAGCCAGGTGTCGCGGTCATCCACTGTCGGCGCGCAGTAGAGCTCGATGCCCTCGGCGTACATCGCCATCCGGAGCATTGGCATGTAGTTTTCCCAGCAGATGACGCTGCCGAGGCGTCCGATCTCGCTGTCGATCACCGGGAGCGTCGACCCATCGCCAAAACCCCATACGAGGCGCTCAAGCGCGGTCGGCATCAACTTGCGGTGCTTGCCGAGCAACTGCCCGGCTGACCCGAACATCAGCGCGGTACAATAAAGTGTGCCACCATCCCGTTCGATGACGCCGACGACCAGGTGCAGGTTGCAGTCTCGAGCTGCCGCTCCGATGGCTTCTGTCTCCGGACCGGGGACGTCGATCGCGCTCTCGAAATAGCGACGAAAGTCGTCGCGTCCTTCGGGGCTGCGCGAGCCCAGGCGGGCACCGAAATCCAGGCCCTTGGGATATCCGCCGACAAAGGCCTCCGGAAAGACGACGATGTTCGCCGCCCGTGCGGCGGCGTCGCGCGTCAGTTCAACGAGCTTGGCCACCGTGCGGGGCGTATCGAAAAGGATCGGTGCCGCCTGAACGACGGCGGCCTGCACTGAGCAACTCATGAGGTATGTCTCCTGGACTCATTCCCAAGGACCGGACCACGTTCATATCGCGATCGCCGTGGCGGACGTTCGCCAGCCGAGGCGCGTGCCAGCCTCTTCGAGCGCCGCGACCAACGCGTCCATCTGTTGGTCGGTGTGATAGGGCGAGGGCGTGATGCGGAGCCGCTCCTGGCCTCGTGCCACGGTCGGATAGTTGATCGGCTGAACATAGATGCCATGCTCGCTGAGCAGCATCTCGCTCGTCTGGCGACAACGATGAGCATCACCGATGATCACCGGCAGAATGTGGCTCGCGGTGTCCATGACCGGCAGATCCGCGGCATGGAGCATGTCGCGCAACCGTGCGACCTTTTGCTGTTGCCGCGCCCGCTGTTCCGGGTGGGCCTTGAGATGCTGCAAGGCGGCCAACGCGCCAGCCGCCAGATGCGGACAAAGTGAGGTGGTGAAGATGAAGCTGTCGGCGCAGCTTCGGATCACATCCATCAGGAGAGCTGGCCCGGCGACGTAACCGCCCATCACTCCGAATGCCTTGGCCAGCGTGCCCTCTATCAGCGTGAGACGGGTGCTGATCCCCTCTCGCTCGGCGATACCGCCGCCCCGGTCGCCATACAGGCCGACCGCGTGGACCTCGTCCAGATACGTCATCGCGCCGTGCTTTTCCGCGACGTCGCAGATCGCCGCGATTGGTGCGATGTCGCCATCCATGCTGTAGACGCTTTCGAACGCGACGATCTTGGGGCGGTCCGGCGCGACGGTGCCCATCAACTGGTCGAGATGCGCCGCATCATTGTGGCGAAAGATGAAGCGCTCCGCTCCGGAGCGACGGATTCCCTCGATCATGGAATTGTGGTTGAGCGCGTCAGAGAAGATCGCGCAGCCTGGCATCAGGCGGCCGAGGGTGCCGAGTGCAGCCAGGTTGGCGACCCAGCCCGACGTGAAGATCAGCGCCGCCTCCTTCCCATGGAGATCGGCGAGTTCGGTCTCCAGCCTCACATGCTGTCGATTGGTCCCGGAGATGTTGCGCGTGCCACCGGCCCCCGCACCCGAGCGCTCGATGGTTTCATGCATGGCGGCCAGCACTTCCGGATGCTGCCCCATCCCCAGGTAATCGTTGCTGCACCAAACGGTGACGTGTCGGCTCTGGCCATCGGGGGCATGCCACAACGCCTTTGGAAACTGTCCCGCCAACCGTTCGATCTCGATGAAGGTCCGATATCGACCCTCCAGCTTCATTTCGCCTATGAGCGCTTCAAAATGCGTCAGATGGTCCATAACCTCGTCCTCGAACAGTAGGCTGGAGCTTTCAGGCACGACATCCAACTTGTGTGCTCGCATCGAAACATATAATGTCCATATATATGGACTCTATCAAAATAACAACGGATACCAAGGCGGCTGCGACAATGTGGAACCCATCGATCGACAAGGCCGCCGGGCCGGTCTATCTGGCCATCGCCGATGCCTTGGCCGCCGATATCCTGTCCGGGCGTCTCGCCGCCGGAGTGCGCTTGCCCACACAGCGCGCGCTGGCGACAGCTCTCGGGATCGACTTCACCACTGTCAGCCGGGCCTACACGGAAGCGCGGCGACGCGGCCTGGTGGAAGGCCGGGTCGGACAGGGCACGTATGTCCGCGCCACGCGTCCCTCGCACGCCGTGCCGACCGAGACCGGCCTCGTCGACATGCGCATGAATCTACCCCCCCGGTTCGACGACGCCGGCCTTCTCGCCCGGATGTGGGACGGTATATCCGGACTCCAGACCGATGCGGGATTGGACGTGCTGCTTCGCTATCAGGAAGCCGGTGGAAGCCATCTGGATCGGGCGGCTGGCCGGATCTGGCTCGCCCCCAGGCTGGGCGATATCCCGGCCGATCGCATACTCGTCTGCCCTGGCGCGCAAGGTGCCTTGCTAGCTGTTGTCGGCACCCTCGCCAAACCTGGAGAGGCGATATGCGTAGAAGCGCTCACCTATCCTGGCTTCCGCTCGCTGGCCGCGCATTTGGGCATCGAACTGGTCGGCGTCCCCGTCGACGCCGAAGGCGTGCTGCCCGAGGCATTCGAACAGGTTTGCAAGGAGCGGAAGCCCAAGGCGCTCTATTGCAACCCGACCCTGCACAACCCGACCACCGCCACCCTGTCCCTAAAGCGGCGCGAGGCACTCGTTGCGGCCGCCGATCGGCATGGAGTTCCGATCATCGAGGATGACGCCTACGGCGCCCTTCCCGACGCACCGGTAGCACCGCTGGCAGCCTTGGCGCCGGGACTTGTCTATCATGTGGCGGGACTGGCCAAGTGCATCGCACCGGCATTGCGTATCGCATATCTGGTGACCCCCGACGCCCGCGCCGCGGCGCGCTGCGCGGGGGCTATCCGTGCCACGGCCTCAATGGCCTCGCCGCTGACCGCGGCCATCGCATCACGTTGGATCGAGGATGGAACGGCAGGGGCCGTCCTTTCGGCCATCCGCCAAGAAGCCATGGCACGACAGTCGATCGCCGCGCAAACCCTGCCGCGCGACCTCACGGTCGCCGACCCTCAAGGCTTCCATGTTTGGCTCAACCTTCGACAGCCTTGGTCACGTGGTGAATTCGCGACACGCCTGCGGTCGGCGGGGATCGGTGTCGTCGCCAGCGACGCGTTCGCGATTTCGTCGCCACCCGAAGCGGTCCGTCTCGGGCTCGGCGCCGCTTCGAGCCATGAGGACCTCAGACGGACCCTGCAAAGCGCTTCAGATCTTCTGGCGGAGTCTCCGGCAATGTCGTCGATGGTCGTGTAACCCCATTCTACCAACCCCGGTCGGCGATTAGGACCGAAACACGCCAGGAAAACTTGACGACTCGCCAACATAGATGCATTCAATTTACATACAATAGTGAGCAATATCCGCGTCGCATCGTTGGCGCAAGCGCCGTCGTTTTCGGCACAAGAAATCAAGCAGCCGCGATGCCTCGCGATACAGATTGGCCCGCCATTCACCACCCACTATGCGCAGTTGTGCTACGCTAGATCCTGTTGACAAACCGGATTCCCAGATCAGCTGAGACGTGCTTCAAGATGGTTTTCGAAGGAGGCTGTCTTGGCTCGATTGCTGATGGAAGATGCGGAGTGGGTGTTTTTCGAACAGTTCATAGTTGCGATCCGGGGTCGTGGTGGGCGCCCGGCCTCGAACCATCGACGGGTTCTTGACGGTGTCTTCTGGATCGCGCGCACCGGTGCCCAGTGGCGCGATTTGCCGGAGGAGTTCGGCAAGTGGTCTACGGTTTATCGTCAGTTTCGGCGCTGGACGCTGGCAGGACTATGGGACCTGATCCTTGAAACCCTGAACGCAAGCGGAACTGCGCCTGATCAGGTGCAGATGATCGACAGCACGGTGGTGGTCCGGGCCACCATTTGGCGGCCGGCGCAAAAGGGGGACTCAAAGCCAGGGTTTTGGCCGTTCAAAAGGTGGCTTCACGACCAAGGTTCATCTGATCGCAAACGCCCAGGGCCTGCCCATGCGCGCCGAGATCACCGGTGGCGAAGCCTCAGATTACAAGGGGTTCGATCTGCTTGTGGATGGAGACCTGCCGCCGCCCAAGGTCCCGATCGCCGACAAGGGATACGATTCCGATCACATCCGCCAGACTGTCGATGAGAATGATGGAACGCCGGTCATCCCCGGCAGGTCAACACGCAAGACCCAGATCCCGTCCGACGACGTCATCTATATCTATGCCCTGCGCAACCAGGTCGAACGGTGCTTCAACAAGCTCAAATGCGCACGGCGCATGACAACTCGGTATGACAAAACCGCAGCAAGTTATCTGGCGTTCATCTACATCGTAGCGGCAAGACTATGGGCTAAGAAGTTTGTCAGCAGGACCTAGTTTCCTTGCGAACAGGCGCACTGGATTACCTCGCTTCATCCATCCGCAGTCCCGCCGCGAGCAAATCGACAGCGAGAGCAGTTTGTCGTCCGTCGTGGTCAAGGTCCGGATTCAGGATCGTGACTGTCATCCCCGCAAGGACGCCTGTCTCGCATGCCCGACGAAGTATCGCCGCGACCTCGCCGACTGAGAGGCCGCCGGGGAGGCGATAGTCGACGGCGGGCAGGACGGCGTCGTCAAGTACATCAAGGTCGAGATGCAGCCAGAAGCGCCGCTCCTGCGATGCGACGCGGTCGAGCGCGGCATCGACTGCATTACCGAAGCCCCTGTCGCGGATATGGGCGAGCGGCAAACGCAGGATCGCCGTCTCGCGCAGCGCAGCGCCCGCCTCGCCCTCGTCCGAGCCGTCCCGGAAACCGAGCGCCGCAACATGGGCGGCATCGAAGCAGGACCGTTTCGTGAGACCGGTCAACCCATCCGGCATCCCGTCCGGCGCGAAGCCTGTGACGAGCCTAAGGTCGCAACTCGCGGTCTCCCAATCGGGGTCGCCCAGGGGCCAGAAGTCGGTGTGCGCGTCCACGAAGAGCAGTCCGTCCACGCTTACGCGCTGGCAGGCCGCGCCCGCACCGAGAAGCATCGTGCAGTCGCCCCCCAGCACGATTGGCATGCACTCGTCGCGTAGCACCGCTTCCACATCGTCCGCGAGGCGCAGGAGGTAGTCCCGGATCACGTCGAAGGGCGGTTGCTCCGCCACTGCGTCGAGGGCGCGGGGCCAAGTCATCGGGCCGGGACCGTCGATCACGTCCGCTAGGAGCCGGTCGGCGAGGCCGGCGTCGAGCAGGGCGCGGGGCAGCCGGTCGGTACCCTTAAGGCCCCGGCCAACGAAGGCCGGCGCGGGGACGAGGACAAAGGGGGAGGTGGTCATGTGTGGGTCTCCATTTCTTTGACGCCCCGCAGCGCGATTTCGCGCTTTGCGGCGATGAGGGCGGCCGCCACCACAAGCGCGCCACCCACGAGCTGCGGGGCCGTGATCAGCTCGCCAAGCACGACGCGAGCAGCGCCGAGTGCGAAGACGGGAACGAGGCCGAGATAGAGGGCGAAACTGGCCGCAGGCATCCACTTGAGCGCTTCGAGGTGTAGCCAGACGGCTGCCGTGTTCTGGAGCAGCCCTCCGAGGGCCGCGAGCGCGAAGGCCGTGAGGGTTAGTGTGCCGAACCCCCCAGTGAAAGCGAGCGTCATGGCGGAGACCGGCGCGAGCACCACAAGCCCCGCCGCCTGCTGCACGAAGGCGAGGCGCGTGGGCTCCATCGACAGAACGAGCCGGCGCGACAGAATCGCGTAGAGCGCACCCGTCACGACGGAGCCGAGCACGAGCATGTCTCCGGCGTTCGGAGCACCGGTGCGGGCGATATCGGGCCCGATCAGCAGCGCTAGACCGACCGTGACGAGGGTGAGCAGGACGACAACACGCCGTCCCGCCGTTTCGCCGAGCAAAAGGATGGCGAGGACGACGATGACCGCAGGCTCCGCCGCGCCGATCAAGGCAGCGTTACCCGCCGTGGTCAGCGCAATGCCGAAGGCGAAGATCAAGCCCGTGACAGCGTATTCGAGGATACCGGACAGGGGCGCAGCCAATGGGATGGGCGTTCGCTCGGACTGGCCGCCGGACGCACGCGCGACCACGGGCCGTGCGATCCCAAGCGCGGCGACGCTAACGGCGAGCTGTACCAACGCAAGCAGCGTTGGGGCGAGGCCCGCATCGAGCGACGCCTTCGCCGCCACGAGACCGAACCCCCAGCAGGCTGCCGATCCGAGCGCGAAAAGGACCGCGCCGCCAGATACGGAAGGCGCCGTCACCACAATCCCTCGTCATCCCGTCGGACGACGCATTCGACGGGGTAGCGATCCTGCGGACAGTCCCCTATCGAGCACAGCCGGCAGGCCCGATCCGCTCCGAGGCGGTCGAAGCCCGATCCAAGGAGCATGCGGTCGAGTATGGCCTCCAGTCGATCCTCATCGTCTGTGTCGAGGGCGTCCAGCATCGTGCGGAGCGCAACGATGCGGACGTCCCGGACTCGCGCGGCCAACGCTAGGCCCTCATCGGTCAGCACGATCCGCCGAGCGCGGCGGTCCGCTCTGCCCGGCTGCCGCCGCAACAACCCAGCCCCCTTGAGGCGGCTCAGAAAGTGCGACGCGCCCACCTGTGGCAGTCCGAGGATCGCTGCTAGTACAGCGATATCGCGCCTTTGCTTGGCCTGCAGCGCCTTGCTTGAACGTTCTATAGGACCGGGAACGCCTGTCATGATGAGCCTTCGGCGCGCCGGGCCGCACACTCCACGGGGCAAGTCGCTTCCGGGCAAACATCTTCGTCGCACAGTCGGCAGATGTGATCAGCCTGCTGACGGTCTGGCGTTATGGCGCCAAGCAGGGCCTCGATCAGCGGTGTTAGCGCAGCCTGATCGTCAGCCGGCAAGGCTGTGAGCGCTTGCGACAAGATCTGATTTCGCCCCTTGAGAATGGCGCGGCGGCGGGCCGCGCCCTGCCTTGTGAGATGAAGGCCAACGGAGCGTCCGTCCGGGCCGTCACGGCGCTCCATCAATCTATCGCCGGAAAGACGGTCGACCAGTCGCACCGTCGCCGAATGGGTGAGCCCGATGGTGTGCGCCAGCGCGCCCACTGAAAGCCCCGGATCGATGCCGACACTCACCAGCGCCGCCGGTGCCGCGGCGCCGTGCTCCGCCCGTGTTGCGGTCTCTTCGGTCATGCGATCGGTCAGCGCCAGAGCGAGTGCGCCGAGTAGATTGGCGGTGCGGTCGGTATTCATACGTCATGAAATGTGTATGTTGAATACATATGTAAAGGTGCGGCCATTGAAGAGCTAGCTCGCATTTTCAACTCACGTTGCCCGGTTCAAGGCGACCGAACGGAGTTTTGCGAAGTTGCGGAAGGAAATGCCGTATGACGCTGGGCCTCTGGCCCAAATCCACCAATCATCCAATCAAGCATTCGTGGATTTCGGGAGCCGGTTCGGCGGCGCTGACCAGATACCGAGCGCCCCTAACGTCGTAGCGCGATAGCGTATTCTGGCGGACCGCAGAAAGAAACATCGTGCTTGGCACTGTCTTATTCGTAGAGCTATAGCGAAAACGTAGTTCGCATTTTTATCGTGCACGGCTCGCCACTCTTTTGTCTGTCTCCGCTGCGCCGGACCCTTGGCCGTCATTGAGATCGCTGCTGGGGTCCTTGCTCACATGAGACGCGGCTCAAGGCCGTGGGGGGCGAGCTGTCTCCTCCGGGGCGCGCCATAACCGCCAGCGCGAAAGCGGAGGGTCGAGGGCGTCCGTCAATCGGTAGGCTTCACAGCGTCGTAGTAGTTGTTTTGGCCCTCGTCGGTCAGGCAGCCGACCAGCGTCAAACCCGCCTCGTCCAGGGCGCGCGCATAGCCGTCCTGGCCAAGCGAACACGACAGGCGGCCCGTCAGAATGTCGTTCCATTCGCATCGCTGGCGCGGCGCGGTGAACAGGAGAT
>JAKSBE010000556.1 GCA_022361275.1 Kiloniellales bacterium | reverse complement strand
GCCGTTCATGCCCGGCATCATCACGTCCATGAAGGAGATATCGAACTCCCTCTCACGGAAGATACGGATCGCCTGCTGCCCGTTGTAGGCGACCTCGACCTCATGACCCTTCATCCGAAGGACGTCGGCCAGGCCGTCGGCGATGTCCTTGTGATCGTCGACGACAAAGATCCTGAGGGGCTTTGTCTGGGTGCTCATCATCCAGCCCTTTCGTGTTCCAAACGCTTCCTGCTCCAGGCGCTGCCGGGCCGACGTCTAGGCGGCCTGCTCCTGGACCTGCTTGATCGGCATCCAGAGCCGCACCTCCGTGCCGCTGCCCTGGGTGCTGGTGACCTCGACGTCACCGCCGTGCTGTTCCATGATCTGTTTGACGGTCGGCAGCCCGAGACCGACGGCGCCGCTCTTGGTGCTGAACAGCGGCTCGAAGACCTGGGACAAGGTATCCGGCGGAATGCCGGGCCCGCTGTCGGCAAGGAGGATCTCGAAATGATCGCCGGCCGTCCTGGTCCTGACCAGGAGCTCGGCCGGACCCGCCAGGCTTCCGCTCTCGGCCGCCTCGGCCATGGCCTCGCAGGCGTTGTCCACGAGGTTGGTCAGGGCCCGGCGCAGGCGATCCTGGTCGAAGGCCGCGACCAGGCCGCCGGTGCCGGCCAGCAGCCTGGCGCCGACCGCGGGCGGCAGGTCCAATTCGCTCAGGAAGCTCTGGAGCCAATCGTCGATCGGCTGGTTCTCCACGTTCAGTGCGGTCGAACGGGTGTAGTCCAGCAGCTCGTCGATGATGTTGTCGCAACGGCTGACGCTGCGGTCGACCCGCTCCAGGGCGCTCTCGACGCCGAGGCCCTGGCCATCGGTCCGTCCGCGGACCAGGTAGATCGCGGTGCGGATGGCACCGAGCGGGTTGCGCAGCTCGTGGCTGACGGTCGCGGTCAGATGGCCGATCGCCGCCAGGCGCTCCTGGCGCATCAGTTCGGACTGAGCCCGCTGCAGCTCGGCGGTCCGTTCCTCGACGCGCCGTTCCAGCTCCTGGTTCAAGCCCAGGATATCCGCGTTGGCCTGCCGCAGCTCCACGGTCCGCTCCTGGATCCGCTGCTCCAGGGTTTCGTTCATCCGCGCCATCGAGTCGTTCGCGGCGTGGACCTGATCGATCATCTTGGACAGCTGCGCGGTACGCTCCTCGACCCGTTGCTCCAGCTGCTGGTTCAGGCGGGCCATGTTGCCGTTGACTTCGGACAGCTTGTCGTTGGCCTCGTTCAGCTCCAGGGTGCGTCGCTCGACCCGGCGCTCGAGCTGAGTGTTGAGCTGCGCCACCTCGGTCTCGGCCTGGGCCAGGGACTGGTGGGCCCGCTGCAGGCTCTCGATCTGGGAGTTGCGCTCCTTGATGTCCTGGCGGACGAAGAGTCCGAGCACCAGGGTGATCAGGACCAACCCGACCAGGAGCGCCGTCTCGCCGGTGTCGAGAAAGGCCTTGATGCCGTTGCGAAGCTCGGTGAAGTCGGCCTCGATCTCGACCGCGCCGCGGAAGATCCCGTTGCTCATGAAGGGCTGGTAGATCCGGCCGAGCGAACGGCTGCGCCCGGAGGCATCCATCCTGTCCATCAGTATGGTGACGGGCTTGCCCTGCCGGACGTCGCGCAGGAAAAAGTCCGCATCGAAGGCCAGCCCGAGATCCTCGGGCTTCGTCGCCAGGGCGACCAGTCCGTCCCCGTCGAACATGCGGAAGTTCCGGACCTGGTCGCTGTTGGTGATGAAGGCGATCACCTCCTCGTCCCGGGCCGAGACGGACCCGCGGCTCAGCAGGGCGTCGACGTCGTCGATGTGGCTGGTCAGGTAGTTGCCCCAGAACTGCGCCTGGTGGCTGGCCTGGCTCTGCAACAGCTGCTGAATCAGAATCTGCTCGCCTCGGCTCAGGCCGACCGCGGCAAGGGCGCCGACGACGATGAAGAGCACCGCCAGCCTGACGTCCTTCAATCTGAGCTTAGCGAGCATGCCCCGGACTTTCTCGATCGCGACGCGGAAACGGCCCTGCAGCGGGCTCCAGTTGAAACCGAAAGCGACCTTCCGAAGCCCTGGCCGGAGCCCTGGCACTCCAACGCTTCGCGCCCGAAAAGTCATCCACGTCAATTACCCGACGAAAAGTAAAGTTAGTGTTTATTCGAAAACAAACTGATAAACAGCAAGTTTACACTAGGACGATATCCCTGGTGTTTCATACAGCTATAAAGTTGATTTTTGGTTGTTGAGCCCGGGAACATTGGCGCTCGCCACGAGCTCGGCCCCTCCGGCCCCTTGATCGAGAGCGGCGATCGAGAGCGGCGATCGAGAGCGGGTGCGGGAACCGGCCGGAGCCCCCGAAGGCGCCCGGACTCGCGGCCATGAGCCGTGACCAATGCCCCCGGCGAAGGACCGCGCGAGGATTGAGCGCCCCCCGGACTGGGCCGCCCTTAGATTGGGCACCTAGAGCGCCTCGAAGAGCCCGGTGGCGGTGTCGATGGTCTCCAGCAACGACAGGTTCAGATCGGAGATCTGGCCGAGCTGACCATCTTCGACCTGCCGGCCGTTCGCCACGCTTTCGACGATCGGCACGACGTCGGTCCAGATCTGCATCGCCTTTTGCAGCTCGATCCGGATCGCCGGCGTCGGTGCCTGGCGCAGCCGGAGCTGCAGGTCGCCGTCCAGGAGCCCCTTGAGAACGCGGTCAAAGTGGCTGCTGCTGCGTGCCAGCGCCTTCCGGTTCTTCTCGACCGAATGACCGTAGGCGACCAGGAGGAACTCCTTCGCCAGCTTTTGCGACAGCATGCTTTGGCGGGTCGAGTAGTCGATCGCCAGCAGGTTGATGGAGAACACCACCATGCCCTTCTGCGCCTCCTGGCGCAGAGCCTTCACCAGCTCGTCGACCACGCTGTACAGGGGTTCGGTCATCTCCGCGACGGCGACGACCTCCTCGGCGGTCATCTCGTCGCCCGCCATGCCCCTGGCCAGCAACTGCTCGACCGAGCTCCAGATCTGCTCGACGCGATCGACGTGCCGGATCAGCTCAGGTTCGGACAGGGGCTTGAGACCAAGTGCGGCGTCGCCGTTGCGCAGACCCTTGGAGATCCGCTTGAACATCGCGTGGCTGTCCTGCAGGCGCTGCAGGTTGGTTTCCTTGTCGATGCCCATGGCGACGAGAATCGCTTCCTTGCCGATCTGCTGGGCCAGGGTGCGCTGCTGGCCGGCCATGTTGACGGCCTTCTCGAAGTCGATCCTGCTCTTCGCCAGCGGCGAGTTGGTGCCGACCACGGCCGCCAGGGCCAGGATGGCGGCCAGTAGGCTCAAGATGAAAAAGCGGAGCTTGCCGTCCCCAGTGAGCTCAAACAACATGGTGTCCGTCCCCGTAGCATCGACGGGCGGGCCGAAGCTGATGCGGCAATCGCCGAAGTGGCTCAGCGGAAGCGGCCTCCGGTTGGAACCGCTGCTGAGGTGCCAGTCCTCGCGATGGGCGTCGGAACTGCCGCATTTCCGGCTCGCCTCAAGTGCTTCTGTAAATAGCTCAATCTATATGAAGCGACTATTAATAAGTGTATTTATTTGTAGTGATTTTTACCTTGCCGAACACCTTGCGGCCATTTTCGGGGCTGAAGTCGATTTGGGCCCGGCGACGGCAGGGGTCGCGGTGTGGTCCAGGGCTATGGCAAAGACCAGGCCGCTTGTCATAGAGTCATGGTCATGAAGATGGCATCACACCGCGCCTTCACGGCAGCCCGCCTCCGCGGCGCGCTGATCCTGGGCCTCGTTTTCGTCGCGCCGGCGCCGGCGCCGGCCGAGGATTCCGCGGAGATCCGCCGCCAGCGCCTGGAGATGGTCCGCATCATCGAGGCGGAGACCCGCGCCGCCTTTCCGGAGACCGGCATCGTCGCGTTGCAGCCCAAAGTCCTCGAGGCCATGGCCAAGGTACCGCGCCATAGTTTCCTGCCCGCGGATCTTCGTCCCTTCGCCTACCTGCCGACCCCGCTGCCGGTCACCGAGGAGCAGAATCTGGCCGCACCCTTCCTGGTCGCGCTCATGACCCACCTCGCCGACGTTCAGCCCGGCGACAAGGTCTTCGAGACCGGCACCGGTGCCGGCTACCATGCCGCGGTGCTGGCGGAACTGGCTTCCGAGGTCTTCAGCGTCGAGGTGATCGAGGTTCTGGCGCGGCGTGCGCGGCTGATCCTCGAGGATCTCGGCTACGGCGCCGTCCAGGTCCGCGCCGGCGACGGCTACTATGGCTGGGCGGAGGCCGGTCCCTTCGACGTCATCATCGTCAAGGAGGCGGTGAACCATCTGCCCGATCCCCTGCTCCGGCAGCTTCGGCCCGGCGGCCGTATGGTGGTGCCGCTGGGTCCCGTCGACAGCAGCCAGGTTCTCACCCTGGTCGTGAAGACCAGCGAGGGACGGCTGCGGTCGCGCGGCATCCTGGCCGTGAAGTTTTCGCCGCTGCAGGGCGGAGAGCGGCTGTAGCGCAACAGGGTGCGGCGGCCAGGAGCCGCTTGCCGCACCGCCACACCTTCTGTCATCCTGCGCCGATGACGGCGGCGGCACTCTCCCGGCATCCCGACAGCTATCCGCGCGCGGCCCTGGTGACCGGCGGCGCGCAACGAATCGGCCTGGCGATCAGCCGGAGCCTGGCAGCGGCCGGCTGGGCGGTGGCGGTGCATCACAACCGCTCTGAGGCGGCGGCCCAGGCACTGGTGGCCGAGATCGAGGCCGGCGGCGGAAAGGCCGCCGCGGTCGCGGGCGACCTGGCCGTGGAGGCGGAGACCGCCGCGCTGGTGCCGAAGGCGGTCCGGGCCCTTGGCCCTCTGGGACTGCTGGTCAACAACGCCGCGGTCTACCAGTTCGACCGGATCGACACGGCGACGCGGGCGGACTGGGACCTGCATATGGAGATCAACCTGCGCGCGCCCTTTCGCCTGACCCAGGCCTTCGCCGAGGCCTTGGCGGAGGACGCCGGCGGTCTCGTGATCAACGTCCTGGACGAACGGGTCCTGAACCTGACGCCGAACTTCGCGACCTACACCGTCTCCAAGAGCGGGCTCTGGACCCTGACCCGCTCGCTCGCCATTGCCCTGGCGCCCAGGATCCGGGTCAACGGCATCGGCCCCGGCTATGCCCTGCCCGAACGCGGCCAGAGCCGCGCGGCGTTCGAGCAGGCCGCCGCCAGGATGCCGCTCGGGCGCGGCACCGACCCCGAGGAGATCTGCGCGACGCTGCAGTTCCTGATCGCGACCAAGTCCGTCACCGGCCAGATGATCGCGCTCGACGGCGGGCAGCACCTGGGCTGGCTGGTGCCCGGAAACCAATCGCCATGAGCCAGCGCAAGATTTCCGCGCCGGCCTGGCGGGACGGCGCGACGCCGACGACGACCGAGGCCAGCGGCCAGCGCATCTTCATCCGGGACCTGCAGTTGGCCTGCCGCATCGGGCTGACCAAGGCGGAGCGGCGAAACCGCCAGCGCCTGGCGATCAACCTCGACATGGAGATCGAGCCGCAGCGGGTCGGCAAGGACCGGATCACCGAGGTCGTCGACTACACGGACATCGTCGCCGAGGTCCGGCGCATCTCGTTGGAGAGCGAGTTCCGTCTCCTGGAATCCCTCGCCGAGCGGCTGGCGCAGGCCTGCTTCGTGCACCGGCGCATCCTCGTCGTCCGGGTCCGGATCGAGAAGCTGGACCTGGTTTCCGAGGCGGCCGGCGTGGGAATCGAGATCGAAAGACGCCGTCCCGCCAAGGGCTGATGCCTGGGGAAAGCCGGCTGGTACCAAGAAACGCTCCTTGGTATTAGCCTCGGTCGCCTATCGCCTGTGGCTAAGCCGAAGTGAACAGCCGTAGGTAGAGAAGTTGTGCACAGCCGAAGTAAGCTCCCCCGAGGCGGGGCAAAAAAAGGGGCGAAAAGCGTCCTGTAACAGAACGTTAAGACTTGACAGCATTAAACTTCACTAGAATCAGTAGGTTGCATGATTTGCTCAAAAATTGGGCAATCCGTTGAAAGGCTTGGTTTATCTGGGAAGCGGTAAGCTGCCCAGCAACTTAGGCACAGATTTATCCACAGCTTCCGTGGATTGCTACGCCGGGGGTCGCGGGAACCGCCGCCCCTGGCGAGATTCCCGGAAAGCCGGCCGGGACCGGGGCCGTCGTTCGTTGACGCTGCCCCCTCCGCTTGCCAGAACAGGATCGTGGCCAGCTTGAAAGCACAGCGACGAATCAAGGATCCCACGGCGGGCGGCAAGCGGGCCGCGATGGGCCCGGACGAGGAGACCTTGTCCGAAGATCTTGGCTCCGAAGACCTCGGCTCCGAAGATCTCGGCGGCGAGGCGCAGTCTCTCGGCCGTGGGATCGAAACCATAGCGGCGGCGGTCAAGACCCTGCCGGGCGGCCCCGGCGTCTACCGCATGCTCGATCGCCGCGGCAAGGCGCTCTACGTCGGCAAGGCGCGCAACCTGAAGAAGCGCGTGGCCACTTATACCCAGATCAACAAGCTGCCCTACCGGCTGCAGCGCATGGTCGCCGAGACCGCATGGCTCGAGGTCGTCACGACGGACAGCGAGGTCGAGGCGCTGCTGCTCGAGAGCAACCTGATCAAACGATTGATGCCGCGCTACAACGTCCTGCTGCGCGACGACAAGTCCTTTCCCTACATCCTGATCACCGGCGACAACGAGGTGCCGCAGATCACCAAGCACCGGGGCGCCCACAGCCGGCCCGGCGCCTACTTCGGCCCCTTCGCCTCGGCGGGCGCGGTCAACCGGACGATCACGGCGCTGGAAAAGGCCTTCCTGCTGCGCTCCTGCTCCGACGCCGTCTATGCGAGCCGCAGCCGGCCCTGCCTGATGTACCAGATCAAGCGCTGTGCCGCCCCCTGCGTCGGCCGCATCGGGCCCGAGGACTACGGCCGTCTGGTCGCCCAGGCCAAGGACTTTTTGACCGGCCGCAGCCGCCGGGTACAGACCCGGCTCGCCCGGGAGATGCAGGAGGCCTCGGACCGCCTGGACTTCGAGAGCGCGGCCCTGATCCGCGACCGGATCCGGGCGCTGTCGCACATCCAGTCGCACCAGGACATCAACGTGCCCGGGATCGACGACGCCGACGTCATCGCCGCACGGCAGGAGGCGGGCCGGACCTGCGTCCAGGTCTTCTTCTTCCGCGCCGGGCGCAACTACGGCAACCGCGCCTATTTCCCGAGCCACGACCGCAAGCTGGGCCTCGAGGCCGTGCTGTCGTCCTTCGTCGCCCAGTTCTACGACAACAAGCCGACGCCCCCGCTGGTCCTGCTGAGCCACGGCCCGGACGACCGGGCACTGCTGGCAGAGGCGCTGAGCCGCCGCGCGGACCGCAAGGTGAGCCTGCTGGTCCCGCAGCGCGGGGCCAAGCGCAAGCTGATCGAGCACGCCCTGGTCAACGCCCGCGAGGCCCTCGGCCGGCGCCTGGCGGAAAGCGCCAGCCAGCGGGAGTTGCTGGAGAAGCTGGCCGGGGCCCTGGGCCTGGAGGCCCTGCCGGGACGGATCGAGGTCTACGACAACAGCCACCTCGGCGGCACCAAGCCCTATGGCGCCATGATCGTCGCCGGCGCCGAGGGCCTGATGAAGTCGAGCTACCGCAAGTTCCGCATCAAGGGCGCGCCGGTGCCGGGCGACGACTACGCCATGATGCGCGAGGTCCTGCGCCGGCGGTTCGAGCGGGCGATCAAGGAGGACCCGGACCGCAGCGGCGACCTCTGGCCCGACCTCGTCGTCCTCGACGGCGGCCGGGGCCAGCTCAACGCCGGGCTCGAGGTCTTCGCCGACCTCGGCATCGCCGACGTCGCCCTGGTCGCCGTGGCCAAGGGACCGGAGCGCAATGCCGGCCGCGAGCGGATCTTCCTGCCGGAGCGCCAGCCCCTGCTGCTGGAGCCGCGCGATCCGGTGCTCTACTTCATCCAACGCCTGCGCGACGAGGCCCACCGCTTCGCCATCGGCAGCCATCGGGCGGGGCGGGCCAAGGCGATCAGCCGGTCGCCCCTGGACGAGATCCCCGGCATCGGCGCCAAGCGCAAGAAGGCGCTGCTGCTGCACTTCGGCTCGGCCAAGGCGGTGTCCCGCGCCGGCCTCGCCGACCTGGAGGCGGTCTCAGGTATCTCCGCCGCGGTGGCGCGACGGATATATGATTTCTTCAGGAATTCCCTCTGACGACCACGCCAAAGCCATGGCTTTGTGCTAGAAGAACGGCAGCGGATGGCAAAGGAACCGAAACTTAAGAGGGTAGGACGCAGGATGAAGCCATGACCAGCCTGCCGAACATGTTGACGCTGTCGCGGATCGGCATCATTCCGCTTCTGATCCTGCTGTTCTACCTGGACCGGCCGCTGGCCTCCTGGGGCGCGCTCGCGCTCTTCGCGATCGCCGGCATCACCGACTACTTCGACGGCTACTTCGCCCGTCACCGCAAGCAGGTCTCGGCCTTCGGGCGCTTCCTCGATCCGATCGCCGACAAGCTGCTGGTCGCCGCGGTGCTGCTGATGCTGGTCGCGACGCAGCGCGTCGCGGGCCTCGTGGTGCTGCCGGCTCTGGTCATCCTCTGCCGCGAGATCCTGGTCTCGGGCCTGCGCGAGTACCTCGCCGAGATCAAGGTCTCGGTGCCGGTCAGCCGACTCGCCAAGTGGAAGACCGGAATCCAGATGCTGGCCCTGGGCTTCCTGATCGTCGGCGCCGACGGACCGGACCTCCTGCCGACCCAGGCGATCGGCGAATGGGGCCTGTGGATCGCCGCGGCCCTGACCCTGATCACCGGCTACGACTACCTGCGCCACGGCCTGAAGCACATGCCGCTGGAAGACTAGCGCAGCCCGATCCGTCCCGGGTTGACTTGCCTCAGGGCGATTGACACCCGGGCCCTGTCCGGCCATCTCTTGAGGTCGGATGGCCTTCGGACAAGACGCTTCGCAGGCAAGGAGTTCGGCATGAAGGTCTTCGGCCTGGCGGGCTGGAGCGGCAGCGGCAAGACCACCTTGGTGGTACGCCTGATTCCGGCGCTGGTCGGGCGCGGCCTGCGGGTCTCGACCATGAAGCACGCCCACCACAACTTCGACGTCGACAGGCCGGGCAAGGATTCCTACGAGCACCGGGCGGCGGGCGCCAGCGAGGTCCTGATCACATCGGGCCGCCGCTGGGCCCTGATGCACGAACTGCGGGACGCGCCCGAGCCCAGCGTCGAGGCGCTGATCGGCCACATGACCCCGGTCGACCTGCTGCTGATCGAGGGCTTCAAGCGCCAGACCCACGACAAGCTGGAGGTCCACCGGCCGGCCCTCGGCAAGCCGCTGCTCTGCACCGAGGACCCGCATATCGTCGCGGTGGCCAGCGATGCGCCCCTGCCCGAAACCGGGCGGCCGCGGCTCGACCTCGACGACATCGAGGGCATCGCCGACTTCGTCGTCCGGCATTGCGGCCTGACGCAAGCCGGCGCCTGAGGCACCCCGGGATGGCCCAGCTCAGCGACGACTGCTTCGCCCACGGCGACCGCCTGATGAGCATCGCGGAGGCCCTGGCGCTGCTGGCCGAGAAGGCCGAGGCCGTGACCGCGCCGCGCCGCCTGCCCCTGGGGGAAGCCCTGGGCCGGATCCTCGCCGAGGACATCCTCGCCGGCCACGACCTGCCGCCCGCGGACAACTCGGCCGTCGACGGCTACGCCGTCCACTTCGAGGACCTGGAGGCCGGGACCGAGACCCGGCTGCCGGTCGCCGGCCGCATCACCGCGGGACATCCGCCCGAGGCGCCCCTGGCCCGCGGCCGGGCGGCGCGGATTTTCACCGGCGCCCAGATGCCGCCCGGCCCCGACACCGTGATGATGCAGGAGGACTGCCGCGAGGAGGACGGCGCGGTGGTCATCCGTCCGGGCATCAAACGGGGCGCCAACCGCCGCCGGCGCGGCGAGGACTTCAGGGCCGGCGAGCGGATCCTGGCCGAGGGCGCGCGCCTGCGGGCCCAGGACCTGGGCCAGGCGGCGGCGGCCGGCCGCCGGGAGATCCTGGTCTACGCGCCGCTGCGGGTCGCGCTCTTCTCGACCGGCGACGAACTGCGCGAGCCGGGCGGCGTGCTCGAGCCCGGCGCCATCTACGATTCCAACCGCTTCGCCCTGCTCGGCCTGCTCAAGGGTCTGGGCTGCGAGGTCCGGGACCTCGGCATCCTCGAGGACCGACCCGCCGTGGTCGAGGCGGCGCTGGCCGCGGCGGCGGCCGAACACGACCTCATCGTCACCTCCGGCGGTGTCTCCGTCGGCGAGGAGGACCACGTCAAGCAGGCGGTCGAGGCGCTCGGCCATCTGCACCTCTGGCGCCTGGCGATCAAGCCGGGCCGCCCGATCGCCTTCGGCCAGGTCGGACGGGTGCCCTTCGTCGGGATGCCCGGCAACCCGGTGGCCGTGATGGTCACCTTCATGAACGTCGTCCGGCCGGTCATCCTGCGCCTGATGGGAGCGAGCGAGGTTACGCCGCGCCGCTTCCCGATCCGCGCCGGCTTCCGGCATCGCAAGAAGAAGGCACGCCGGGAGTGGCTGCGGGTCCGCCTCGAAGCCGACGGCCAGGGCGGCTGGGTGGCGCAGAAGTTCCCGCGGGAGGGTGCCGGGATCCTGTCCTCCATGGTAGGCTCCGATGGCTTGGTCGAGCTGCCCGAGGACATGACGGAGCTGGAGCCCGGGACCAGCGTCGATTTCCTGCCCTTCAGCGAGGTGTCGTGATGAAGCTGTTGTATTTCGCCTGGCTCAAGACCAGGACGGGGGTCGGCGAGGAGGAGGTCACGCCCCCGGCCGAGGTCACCACGGTCCGGGAGCTGCTCGACTGGATCAAGTCGCGCGGCGGCGGCCACGCCGAGGCCCTCTCGGACCTTTCGGTGATCAAGGTCGCGGTCAACCAGGAGTTCGCCCGGCCCGAGGATCCGGTCTCCCCGGGCGACGAGGTGGCGCTGTTTCCGCCGGTGACCGGAGGCTGAGGCCATGATCCGGGTGCAGCGGGAGGACTTCGACCTCGGCGCCGAACTGGCCGCCCTGACCGCCGGCAACCCGAAGGTCGGCGGCTTGGCGGTCTTCGTCGGCCTGGTCCGCGACCTCTCCGGCGGCAGCGCGGTCGGCGCGATGACCCTGGAACACTATCCCGGGATGACCGAGCGGATGCTGGAGCGGATCGAGGCCGAGGCCCGGGAGCGCTGGCCCCTGGAAGCCAGCCTGGTGATCCACCGCTACGGCCGCCTCGAGCCGGGCGACCAGATCGTCCTGGTCGCCACGGCCAGCGCCCATCGCGAGGCAGCCTTCCAGGCCTGCCACTTTCTGATCGACTGGCTGAAGACCAAGGCACCGTTCTGGAAGCTGGAGGAGACCGAAGGGGGCAGCCGCTGGGTCGAAGCCCGCGACGGCGACGGGCAGGCGGCGGCGCGCTGGGAAACCGACGACCCCGAGGCTGCGGAATAGGGCCTCTCGGCATCGGGATCGCGGCTATATGCCGCAGATTCTTGAGTCTGCTAGGGATTCAAGGATTGGTAAGGTCCTTCCTATAGCAATTGAGCTAACCCAAGGTGCCCTGACCGAGAGCGGTACCGGCGGGCTTTGTTGGGAGGCGGACGATCGCCGCCGGAGCTCGGGGGGAGGGCATGCGCCTTTGACGGCCGCAGAGTTTCCCCCGACGCCGGTGGCCATCCTCCGCCAGGCGAGACGGGGACAGAAATGCCTGGCACTTCCAGGTCGAAACGCCATCCGGCCGGGCGAAGCCAAACCTTGGCGCCGCAGCGCAGCCTGGGCGCTGCACGCCCCTATCGGCCTCGGCGGGCGGGGCGGACATGACCGCGCACAAGATCGATCTCCTGCTGATCGAGGACAACGCGGCAGACGCCCGTCTGCTGGAGTTGGCCCTGGAGGGCAGCCAGTTCCGAACCCACAAGGCCCGGAACCTGGAGAGCGCTCTCAACCACCTTTTCGGCGCCTCGGTCGACATCGTGCTTTCGGACCTCTCCCTGCCCGATGCCTCCGGGCTCGAGTGCATCCAGCTGCTGACGGCAGCCGCGCCGACCGTCCCCATCGTCGTGGTCACGGGGGCCAAGGACGAGGAGACCGGCCTCTCGGCGCTGCGCGCCGGGGCCCAGGACTATATCTTCAAGGACGACGCCAAGGGCTCGCTGCTGCCCCGCGCGCTGCGCTACGCGATCGAGCGCAAGCAGGCCGAACAGCGGATGATCGAGCTGGCGCAGCAGGATTCGCTCACCGGTCTGGCCAACCGGGTCCAGTTCCGTACCTTCCTCGACAAGGCGGTGGCGAGGGCAGAGCGGCAAGGCCGCTCGGTCGCCCTGATGTTCGTCGACCTCGATCGTTTCAAGATGGTCAACGACACCCACGGCCAAGAGGTCGGCGACCACGTCCTCAAGACCGTGGCCGAGCGCATGACCGAGTGCCTGCGCAAGAGCGACCTGGCCGCGCGGATCGGCGCCGACGAGTTTGCCGTCGTCATGGAGTTCCTCGAAAGCCCGCAAACCGTCAGCGCCGCGGCGCAGCGGGTGCTCGATGCCGTCTCCCGGCCTTTCAGGCTGGGCGCCAGGCAGATCCATGCGACCACCAGCATCGGCGTCGCGATCTACCCCACGGACGCGGACACCTCGGAAAGCCTGATGTCGAGCGCCCATACTGCGATGGCCCGGGCCAAGGAGCGCGGCAAGAACACCTATCAGTTCTATACCCGCGAGATGCACGAGCGGGCCTTGAAGCAGCTCGAGCTCGAGCGGACCCTACGGGGTGCCATGGAGCGCGGCGAGTTCCTGCTCCACTATCAGCCGCAGGTCGACATGCGCCAGGGCCGGATCGTCGGCTTCGAGGCCCTGCTGCGCTGGCAACACCCGGAGCGTGGCATGGTGCCGCCCGGCGAGTTCATCGACTTCTGCGAGGAGTCGGGGTTGATCGTGCCCCTGGGCAAATGGGTGCTGCGCAGCGCCTGCGAGCAGCAGCGGCGCTGGCGGGCCCTCGGCCTGCCGCCGGTGCACATTGCGGTCAACGTCTCTGCGCGGCAGCTCCAGGACGGCGATCTGGTTCGGGCCTTCGAGGACGTGGTTGAGGACACCGGCGCCGATCCGGGATTGCTCGACGTCGAGCTGACCGAGAGCGCCATGCTCAAGGACCCGGACTCCGTCGGGCGGCTGCTGCAGGGCTTCACGGACATGGGCATGGGAATCGCACTCGACGACTTCGGCACCGGCTACTCGTCGCTGACCCACCTGCGTCGTTTCTCCGTGACCACCATAAAGATCGATCGCTCCTTCATCACCAACCTCTGCTCCTCCCAGGACGACGCGGCCATCGTCAGCGCCATCGTCGGCATGGGCCGCAGCCTGCGGCTGCGCACCCTGGCCGAGGGAATCGAGACCTCCGAGCAGCTCGCCTTCCTGCGCCAGCTGAACTGCGATTCCATGCAGGGCTACTACTTCAGCAAGCCGCTGCCGGCCGAAGCGGTCACCAACGAGCTCTTCGAGCGCAACCTCTACGACCTCGAACCCGCGCCCTCGATCTCGGCCGCCGGCGCCGATTGAGACCGAAAAGCGGACAGGGCCTGCACGGGGCCCGCACGGGGCCCCGATCTCGGCTCAGAGGTAGAGAGGCGGGTCAGACCGCGGCCAGCGCCGGCTCCCGTCGGTTGACAAGGTCGTCGTAGGCCATCAAGAGCTCACGCGTGATGTCTCCGACCTCGAAGCGGTAGGGTCCGACCTCACGGACCGGGGTCACCTCGACCGCCGTGCCGGTCAGGAAGAACTCCTGGGTCCGGGCCAGTTCCTCCGGCAGGATCGGCCGCTCGACCACCTGATAGCCCCGCGCCTGGGCCAGCTCGATCACCGTGCGCCGGGTGATCCCGTCCAGGAAGCAGTCGGGCGTCGGCGTATGGAGCACCCCGTCCTGGACCAGGAAGACGTTGGCCCCCGTGGCCTCGGCGATCTGGCCGCGGTAGTCCAGCATCAAGGCGTCGTCGTAGCCGCGCGCCTCGGCGTCGTGCTTGGACAGCGTGCAGATCATGTAGAGCCCCGCTGCCTTGGCGTACACCGGCGCGGTCTCGGGTGCCGGCCGCCGGTAGAGCGCGAAGTCCATGCGAATGCCCTCCAGGCGGGCCTCCGGGGTGAAGTAGGCCGGCCATTCCCAGGCCGCGATCGCGACGTGGATGCGGGACTTCTGCGCCGAGACGCCCATCATCTCGCTGCCGCGCCAGGCGATCGGGCGCACGTAGCCGTCGCGGATCCGGTTCGCCGCGATAACCTGCATGGTCGCCGCATTGATCTCCGAGACGCTGTAGGGCAGCTTCATGTCCATGATCTCGGCGGATTTGCGCAGGCGCTCGTGATGCTCCGTCATCTTGAAGACCTCGCCGCCGTAGACGCGCTCGCCCTCGAAGACGCTGCTGCCGTAATGCAGAGCGTGGGTCAGAAGGTGCTGCTTGCAGTCACGCCACGGCACCAGCTGCCCGTCGAGCCAGATCACCCCGTCGCGGTCGTCGAAAGGTTGCATGGACATTGTTCTTAAGCCTCGCTACCACTGGCCCGGCGCAGAGATTCGGCTGCGGTCTTCGCCCGGCTCCGTCATAATCTGTGCCCCCGACCCAAGAAATGGTTACTTTCTGTCAAACCCAGGATCGAAAACGTAACATTCTTATCTCATATGTCAACATGGCTGACATAAAAACTGGATTCAACCCACTTTTCCTCCGGGAGGAGGAGCTTCGCCAGGCGATGGAGCTGCTGTTCTTCGCCTACCGGGACTTCACCGGAGAGCCGGACCAGATCCTGGCCGAGTACGGTTTCGGCCGCGCCCACCATCGGGTCATCTACTTCGTGGGCCGGCATCCGGCGATCACCGTGAGCGAGCTTCTGGCGATCCTGCGGATCACCAAGCAATCGCTGTCGCGGGTCCTCGGCCAGTTGGTGCGCGAAGGCTTCGTGGTCCAGCGGCCGGGCGTGCGCGACCGCCGGCAGCGCCTCCTGGAGCTGACCGAGAAAGGCTGGGAACTTGAGCGGCGACTGAGCGAGCGGCAGCGCAGCCGGATCGCCCGGGCCTACCGCGAAGCCGGGGTCGAGGCGGTCGAGGGCTTCCGTCAG
>JAKSBE010000444.1 GCA_022361275.1 Kiloniellales bacterium | reverse complement strand
GCCAGCCCAGGATGCGCCAGCCCACGATGCCAAGCGCGCTTCGGGTCGCGCCTCGATGATGTTTCTGGACGAGGGGTGCGGCTACCTGCCGCGTGACGACGGCGTCCTGCCGTCCAAAGGGGCGGGCCTGCCTGGCGGCCCCGGAACCGACATGCAGGTTCCATGCCAGGCCAAGGGCGGAGGCCAACCCCCCGGAATCCCTCGCCACGGCTGCCGCGGCGATGGTCCAGCCCGGCAATTCTTGCCGCCTTGCGACCGGCAGTTTTCGCCCAGCGGAAGATCTTTCCTAGAACGGACGGCCTATGAATCAGCCGCTTAGCCCGGAATCGCTCTGCCTTTGGCTCGATGCCGACCTTCGGCGGTGGCACGGCCTTTGCGTCGCATTTAGGCCAAATTAAATCTTTTGGCAGCAGCCTGACCCAAATGTCTGAAACCGCACTGCGATTCGATCTAGAAGCAGACCGCCGGCCGGCCGGGCCTGGCCCGAGCGTCCGATCCGCAACCACCCGGCAAGATCGGGAGGCCCACGATCGGGAGGCCGGGGGATCGCGGCTCGATGCCCGTTGCTTCGGCGTCACCCTGCGGCTCGACAGCGAGGACCCGGACTTCACCGCCTTCGCGGCGCGGAACTATCGGGCTTTCCTGGGCGCGCCGGCGGCCCGGCCGGACATCTCGGTCCGCTTCGGCCCACGGGCCGGGGCGGCGGCACGGGCCCGCAAGGCGGCGATGAGCCGGCTCGGCATGGGCCTCCTCGTAGACTCCGAGAGCCTCTATTGGGAAAACGCCTTCGGCTTCTCGGTCCTGGTCACGCCCCGGGGCGAGGGCGGCTTCGAGGTCATGGCCTATCACTTCGATCTGGAGCGGGAACGCGACCCCGACCTGCGCGCCCGCAACCACCAGCGCAGCCTGCGCTGGGCCCTGCACTTCCCGCTGTTCCACTGCCTCGGCGCCCGCAAGGGGCTGAGCCTGCTGCACGCCAGCGCCCTCGGCTTCGATGACGGCGCCGGGTGCGACCGGGCCCTGGTCTTCTGCGGCCTGAACGGCGTCGGCAAGTCGAGTCTGGCAGCCTTCCTGGCCGGACAGCCCGGCTATCGCTTCATGACCGACAACTTCCTCCTGGCCGACGCGCGCGCGGTCTACGGCTTTCCCGAGGTGCTGCGGCTCGACGCCGACGCCCTCGCCCGGCTCGGTTTGGCCCCGCAGGGCGGCACTACGGTCTACGGCAAGCATCACCTGAGCCTGCCGCCCGAGAACGTCTGCCTGC
>JAKSBE010000345.1 GCA_022361275.1 Kiloniellales bacterium | reverse complement strand
CCCGGGCCGATCGAGGTGGTGCAGGCCATGATCCGGCGGCGCCGGCTGGCCTTGGCGAAGGCGATGGCCGCATGGGCCATGGCCTGCTCGTTGTGCGCCCGGTAGGTCGGCAGAGCCTCGCGGGCTTGCCAGAGGGCCTCGCCCAGCCCGGCGACGTTGCCGTGGCCGAAGATCGCCCAGACGCCGGCGAAGAGCGGCTGGCTCTGCCCGCCGCAATCGGTCTGCTGGGCCGCGAGGTAGCGCACCAGCGCCTGTGCCATGGTCAAGCGAAGCCGTGCCATCGCCCGTTCCTCCCGTGTCCGACCGGGCCGCTGCGGTGCGCGGCACGGTCCCTGTTCTTGCGCGTCGCTCCCTGACCGGCGTTCTCCGCCCGCTGTCGGGGCTGCAACCCAGAGGCGAGCGCCGCCCTGCCGCCCATCGGCGGGGCCCCGACCGAGGATTTCGCTTCCAAAGGCGCGGGGCCTGGATTAAGAGATGAAACAGAAATTCCACTATGCGGTCAATGCGGAACGAATATTCTTGTGAGGCGGCGATGATCAGAACGGCGGTCCTGGGCTGCGGCCGCATCGGGCGGATTCACGCGGCCAACCTGGCGCGGCATCCGCAGGCGCGGCTCGTCTGCGTCAGCGACCCCGACGAGGCCGCCGCCGCAGCGGTGGCCGCGGAGACCGGCGCGGCCCTGCGCCCCCTGCACGAGGCCGTGGTCGCGCCGGAGGTCGATGCCCTGGTCATCGCCACGCCGACGGACACCCACGCCGACCTGGTCGCCCGGGCGGCGCGGGCCGGCAAGGCCGTCTTCTGCGAGAAGCCGATCGACATCTTCGCCGATCGGGTCCGAAGCTGCCTGGCCGAGGTCGAGGCGGCCGGCGTGCCGCTGATGGTCGGCTTCAACCGCCGTTTCGATCCGAGCTTCGCGGCTCTGAAGCGACGGCTGGAGGCCGGCGAGATCGGGGCGCCGGAACTGGTCACCATCCTGTCGCGCGACCCGGCGCCGCCGCCCCTGGACTACCTGCGGCGCTCGGGCGGACTGTTCCGCGACATGACGATCCACGACCTCGACATGGCCCGCTTCCTCCTCGGCGAGGAGCCGGTCGAGGTCCAGGCCGCGGCTTCGGTGCTGGTCGATCCCGCGATCGCCGACGTCGGCGACGTGGATACGGCGGTGGTCACCCTGCGCACGGAAAGCGGCCGGCTCTGCCAGATTTCGAACTCGCGCCGGGCCGGCTACGGCTACGACCAGCGGATCGAGGTCCAGGGCGCCAAGGGCATGCTCCAGGCCGGCAACCTGCATCGGACCACGGTGACCGCGGCGACCGCCGAAGGCTTTCTCAACGACCCGCTGCAGGACTTCTTCCTGGAGCGCTACGCCGAAGCCTACCGCGTCGAGCTGCAGGCCTTCGTCGACGCCCTGGTCGCGGGCCGGCCGCCGAGCCCCTCCGGCGAGGACGGCCTCAAGGCCCTGCTGCTCGCGGACGCCGCGACGGAAGCTTGCAGCTCGCGAGAGACGGTCCGGCCCGCTAGAGCAGCCCGCGTTCATTCGGACGCGGATAAGCTGCTCTAACTATATGGTACAGGTCAAACTATCTGCGCCTAACTGAGGCCAGTTAGGCGCAGTTTGATCTAGTTGATGCCGCCGCGATGCTCCGCCGCCCCGACCGCCAGGGTCATGGCGAGGCAGAGGGTCGCGGACAGCGCGCGGAAGCCGCTGAGGTCGGCCTCCACGACCTCGAGCCAGACCTCGGCGACGCTGGTCAGAGGGGAGAAGGCGCTGTCGCTGACCGCCACCACCGGCACCTCGGCTTGCCTGGCGCGGGTGGCGATCTCGACCGACACCGGGCTGTAGGGCGTGAAGGAGACCACCAGCAGGGCGTCCTCGGGGGTCATGAAGGCGGCCTGCTCCATGATCGTGCCCGCCGCGTTCTCCAGCAGAACCACCGGATGCCCCAGCTTCTGGAAGGCATAGGCCAGGTAGCTGGCGACCGGATAGGAGCGCCTCTGCCCCAGGAGATAGATGGTCCGCGCCGCCGCCAGGGTTCGGGTCGCACGGTCGATGTCCTCGGCGGCGACGGACTCCCGCAGGCGTTCGATCGAGCTGATGGCGGTCTCGGCGAAGCGGCCGAGAAGCCGGTGCGAGGCCTCGGTCTCGTCGTCCGAGCGCAGCGCCTGGACACGGTCGCCGTAGGTCGGCCAGTAGCCGCGCAGCCTCTCGCGGAACAGCGCCTGCAGGTCCGAGAAGCCCGAGAAGCCAAGGGTTTGTGCAAAGCGGACCAGCGTCGAAGGCTGCACCTTGGCCAGTTCGGCGACCGAGGCGGACGTTCCCAGGGCGACCTCGTCCGGGTTGTCCAGCATGAAGGCGGCGACCTGGGCCAGGCGCTTCGGCAGCCGCTCGTGCTCCGCCGCGATCAGGCTGCGCAGCGAGCCGAAGTCCTTCGGCGGAGGCGCCTTGTCAGTCCGCTCGGCATCGTTCGGCTCGGCCCGTTCCATCGGTGATGTTTACCTCCGCCTGGGCCCTCCAGCTTTGGCCCTTATCCGGGATTTCCCTTGAGGGCAGCCCGGGAGTATGGAATATTTTATCCAATTATAGACCCAGACGGTCCGATTGTTCCAGTCTCTCGGGCCGCAGTGGGCGAAGCGCCGGGATCGGCGGTGCAAAGTCATGAGAGGGAGGCAAATCATGATCAGACAACTGAGGCGGGTTTTGCTGGGCGCGGCCCTCGTTCTGGCGGCCGGTGTCATGGCAGTGAACACCGCGCGGGCCGACGACATCAGCATCATCGTCGTCAGCCACGGCCAGGCCAACGATCCCTTCTGGTCCGTGGTCAAGAACGGCGTCACCCAGGCGGCCGAGGACATGGACGTCGACGTCGACTACCGGGCGCCCGAGACTTTCGACATGGTCGCCATGGCGCAGCTGATCGATGCGGCGATCAACCAGGAGCCCGACGGTCTGGTGGTCTCGATCCCCGACGCCGACGCCCTCGGCGATGCGATCAGCAAGGCGGTCGAGGCCGGGATTCCCGTGGTCTCGATGAACTCCGGCTCCGACGTCTCCAAGAAGCTGGGCGCCGCCCTGCACGTCGGCCAGGAGGAATACGACGCCGGCAAGGCCGGCGGCGAGAAGCTCGCGGCCCTGGGCGGCAAGAAGGGGCTCTGCGTGAACCAGGAGGTCGGCAACGTCGCCCTGGACCAGCGCTGCGCCGGCTTCGAGGCCGGCTTCGGCGGCCCGGTCACCGTGCTGCCGGTCAGCAACGAGCCCTCCGAGGTCCGGGCCAAGGTCAAGGCTGCGCTGGACAGCGACGCGGGGATCGATTCCGTCCTCGCCCTCGGGGCCTCGACCGCCGGTGAGCCGACCCTCGCCGCCGTCGAGGCGCTGGGCAAGCTGGACAGCGTCAAGGTCGCGACCTTCGATCTCTCCGCCGACTTCCTGAAGGCGGTGGCGGCCGGCAAGGCGGCTTTCGCGATCGACCAGCAGCAGTACCTGCAGGGCTATCTGCCGGTGGTGTTCCTGGCGATGAACGCCCGCCTGGGCCTGATCCCCGGCGGCAACGTGCCTTCGGGCCCGAACCTCATCACCAAGGACAAGGCGGCCCGGGCCGTGGACCTCAGCGCCAAGGGTATCCGCTGACGGGATTTCGAGGAGGAGGCGACAAGGCGCGCCGTCGAGAAGCGCGCCCGTCTCCTTCAGGAGGCAGCCATGACAACGACAACGATGACGGCGGGGGGCGACGAAAGGCTCAAGCAGACGCCCTTCATCACCCGACTCATGCGGCGGCCCGAGCTCGGGGCGGCCGCCGGACTGATCCTCATCATCATCTTCTTTTCCTTCGCCGCCAGCGGGACGATGTTCTCGCTCGCCGGCGTCGTCACCTTCATGTCGCCGGCCGCCCAACTCGGCATCCTGGCGATCGGCGCGGCGCTGCTGATGATCGGCGGCGAGTTCGACCTCTCGGTCGGCTCCATGGTCGCCTTCGCCGGGCTGATCTTCGGCATCGCGCTGGCCGTCGTCGGCCTGCCGCCGATCCTGGCGATCATCGCCACCTTCGTCGTCGCGGCCGCCTTCGGCGCCCTGAATGGCACCATCGTCCTCAAGACCGGCCTGCCGTCCTTCATCGTCACCCTGGCGTTCCTCTTCATCCTGCGCGGCATGACCCTGGTCGGGCTGAAGTGGGCGACCGGCGGCTCGACGCAGCTGCGCGGCATCAAGGACCTGATCGAGGACGATCCCATCGCGGAGCTGTTCCGCGGCGACGCCTTCACCGGGCTCTTCGCCTGGATGGCGGAGCAGGGCTGGATCGAGACCTTCAAGAGCGGCAAGCCCAAGGTCGAGGGCATACCCGTTGAGGTGCTGTGGTTCCTGGCGATCGCGGCCCTGGCGACCTGGGTCCTGCTGCGCACCCGGGTCGGCAACTGGATCTTCGCCAGCGGCGGCGATGCCAATGCGGCCCGCAACTCCGGCGTGCCGGTCAACCGGGTCAAGACGGCGCTCTTCATGACCACGGCCTGCTGCGCGGCCCTGGTCGCGATCCTGACCGTGCTCGACGCGGGATCGACCGACGCGCGCCGCGGCTTCCAGAAGGAGTTCGAGGCGATCATCGCGGCCGTGATCGGCGGCTGCCTGCTGACCGGCGGCTACGGCTCGGCGATCGGCGCCTTCTTCGGCGCGGTGATCTTCGGCATGGTCGCCATCGGCCTCACCTACACCGACATCGACCAGGACTGGTACCTGGTCTTCCTCGGGATGATGCTGCTCGGCGCGGTGCTCTTCAACAACGTCATCCGCCGGCGCGTGACGGGGGAGCGGTGACATGAGCGCCCTGAACGTGAGCCCCAGGGAAACGGCCCCCGGCGAAATGGTCTCCAGCGAAACGGCCCCCGGCGAGGTCGGCGCCGGCGACGCGGCGCCCCTGATCGAGGTGCGCGACATCGAGAAGCACTTCGGCTCGGTGATCGCCCTGGCCGGGGTCAGCATG
>JAKSBE010000610.1 GCA_022361275.1 Kiloniellales bacterium | reverse complement strand
TCGGTCAGCTTGACGTGGCGCAGGGTGACGCCGTGGTCCTCGGCGATCCGGGTTCCGACCCAGGCGATGTAGGCGTTGATCCGCTCGTCGCCGCCCCAGGCGTTCCAGAACACCGTCTGGCCGCGCGCCTCCTCCAGGATCGCGTTCCAGTCGTCGGCCCGCGCCGCCGTGGTGGCGGCCTGGAAGACCAGCAGCGAGAGGGTGAGAAGAGCAGCCGTCAGCCGAGCCATGGATGCTTGTCCTTTCCTGATTCGCAGACGCTCGGTTCCCGGCCCGGCCAGGGGAGCGATCCGGAGGCGCGCGGAGAATATCCCGAGAGGCGCGGCATGTCAGCCGTCCTGCCGCTTTCACGAGGCCCCCGCCGAGCCGCGGCAAGACGTTTGCGGTCGCTTCGCGAAGCGGTCACTATAGACCCGAATCGTCGGCGGAGGGGGGCGCCGGCAGGAGGGGAACAAGATGTCGGTCTTGAGGGGAGAGGACTGCCCGCCCGAAAAACGCCAAAACGTCGTCGGCCAAAAAAACGTCGGCGGCCAAAAAGGAATCCGGCGGAACGGCGCCGCCCCGACCGGCTCCCAGGCCATGCCGTCGATCATCGGCCCCGACTTGGTGGTCGTCGGCGACCTGCAGAGCGACGGACCGGTCCAGATCGAGGGGCGGATCGAAGGCGACGTCGACTCTCCGGCCGTGGTCGTCGGCAAGGGCGCCTACGTCGACGGCTCGGTTTCCGCCGAGCAGGTGCGGATCCTGGGCGCGGTGGCGGGCTGGGTGCGCGCCGGCAAGGTGTCGATCGCCGAGACCGGGCGGGTCGACGGCTGCATCCAGCACAAGGAGCTGGTTTCCGAAGTGGCGAGCCGCGGGTTCCATCCCTTGCGGCTGATCCCCGCGTCTCTGAACGAGCGGCAGCGCTGGCTGCTGGTCCGCAACCTCTCGCTGGCGATCGTGCTTCTGCTGCTGGTCTACTTCCTGGGTAACGGCGGGCGCTGGTCCTTCGTCCAGGACCTGCCGGATTTCCTGGTTCCGCTTCTCGGCGACCAGAACGTCGTCGCTTTCCTGGCCTTCGGCTTCCTCGTGCTGCTCGGCTATGCCGGGGCGCGGGCCCAGCTCGCGGCCGAGGGCAGCCTGCGCCGCCGGCTGGTCGAGCTGGAACGCAAGCTGGCGCTGCTGCGTCGGAACGGCGGGTCGCGCCCTGCCGCGGCGGCGAGCGCGTCGGCGTCCGGGGCGCCCGCCCCGGAAGCACACGTCCCGGAAGCACCCGCCCCGGAAGCGCTGGCCCCGGAAGCACTGGCCAAACTGACCAAGCGCCTGGAAGCGATGGAGCGGCGTCTCGCCGGGCTTGCCGGGGACGGCTCCGCAGCGCCCCTCGGCCTGCCGGCCAAGGCCGCGACCCGGCCGCGGCATCGGCAGTCCCCGCAGCGCGGCGCCGGCTCCTGATCTCGAAGATCCCTCAAGGGATTTCGGAAGGTGACGCGGCGCCGCGGCCCGGCGGCCTCAGCCGTCGGGCAGGCCCCGCTTCGAAGGCGACTGGTTCTTGCGCGCCGCGGCGGCACGGGTGTTGCCCTCGGCCGGACTGCCGGCCGCCTTGGCGTCCGGCTTCCGGACGCTGCCGGCCCCGGCCTGCCCCGGCCGCCGCAGGACGCCCTCGAAGTGGGCCTTGGGCTCGATCACGACCTGGTCGTGGACCAGCACGTCGTCGCTGACCAGCTTCGCCGAGCTGGCGACGGTGAGCCGCGTGGTCTCGACGTTGCCGTCGTAGGCCCCCTCGATGAGGAGCCGCTCGGCCAGGACGTTGCCCTCCATCGAGCCGCTTTCGAGGATGGTCAGGGCGTGGCATTCGATGTCGCCCTCGACATCGCCGCCAATCTGCAGCTCGCCCTCCTCGTTGAGCTGGAAGAAGCCGCGCACCACCACCCGGTCGAGCGAAGTCTCGCGCCGCCGCTCGGTCTCCTTGGAAGCGCCGAGCTTCGGATCGGCCTCGGACGCCTTGCCGTTGCCGTCTGCATTCGGTTTGTCGATCTTGGACGAAAACATCTGCCGTCACCCCTATATCGGCCGGGCCGGACTCTGCCGGCCTGCCTTGCCGGTGTTGGGCCCGCGTCGGGCCGGTATGTCGGGCCGGTATCGGCTGCCATTGATCGGCCATTGATCGGCCAGGCGGTCATCGCGCCCGGTCATCACGCCGGTCCCCGGTCGGATACCCGGGCCTCGGACACCTGGGCCGAACGCCCAGGCCGAACGCCCAGGCCGGAAGCTGGGTCCGGAAGCTGGGTCCGAACGCCGGACCCTCGGCCGTTCTCAGCCGCTCACCCGCCTTTCGAAGCCGCACCTTTCGAGGCCGAGGCGCAGGGTCTCGGCCCGGATCCTCAGGATCGCGCGGCGGTGATGGTCACCTGGAGGCGGCGCGCCCTTGGAGCGCCGCCTTGCCGGTAAGACCCTATGGGCGCCGGGACCGCTAGCCGTTCGAGCGGCCGTTGCCCCGTGCGCTGCCGTTGCTCCGCTGCGACTCCTTCGCCTCGGAGGCGTTGGGACGCCTGAGCTGGCCTTCGAAGTGGCTGTCAGGCTCGATCACCACGGTGTCGTAGACCAGGATGTCGTTGCTCACGACCTTGGCGTGGCTGGACAGGGTGAAGTGGTTGGTGGAGATGTTGCCGTTGAAGGTGCCCTTGACGACGATAGAGTCGGCGTTGACGTCGCCGCTCATGGTGCCGCTTTCCAGCACATGCATCGCGTGGCACTTGATGTTGCCCTCGACGTTGCCGCCGATCTGCAGCTCGCCGTCTTCGGTCAGGGTAAAGGCGCCGCGGATGACGACCTTGTCGAGCGAGGTCGCGACCCCGGCCTGGCCGTTGGTCCGTGGCTTGCGGTCGACCGCGAGGCCGTTCTCCTTGATCGGGGACGCGGGGTAGGGGCTGTTCGAGGATCCGGCCTTGTCGCCGGTCCCGGGAGTCTCGGTGTTGGACGCCATGATTCCTCCAAGCATGAGCGCGGCGTGGGGACTCGATCGGCCAGAACTACACCGAAAGGAATGCCCTTTTCGGTTGAGCTATCTGCCGTTCTGAACCGGCCTCGGCACCACGCCTTTCTTGAGATGAGAGCCAGGGGAAACTTGGCACCACGGTCATTAAGACCGGGTAAAATACCGAATGCCCGGCGAATGTTCTGCTACTGAAAGTCGTACGGGCGGGGCTGATACCAAGGAGCGTTGATCATGACCCATTCGAGCGCCATCAAATGAGTCATGATCAACGCTCCTTGGTATCAATGTTCTGCCGGCTCGTCGGACCGCGACCAGTTGCCGTCCTCGTCGCAGGCATAGGCCCCGGCCCGCTCGCCGGCGCGCAGGACCACGCGGCGGAAGCCCACCGGCCAGTAGACCAGCGACTCGTCCGGATCGAAGAGCGAGAGCCGAAGCTCGCCTTCGGCCTGCGGGTCGCCGCGATCACCGGCGCCATTCGTGCCGCGCAGGCGGAGCTCGATCTGGCCGGGCGGGCCGCCGCCGCTGCCGTACTTGACCAGGACGGCCTCCCGGCTGCCAGGGCCCGCGGGGACCGGCCGCGTCGCGCTGGCGGCCAGGCCCTCGCCCCGCGGCGCCAGCCGCCAGCCCTCCGCCTCGCCGGCCGGCAGGGGCGCGCGCGCCTCCTCCAGCGAGAAGGGGAGGATCAGGCTGGCCACCTGGCGGCTCAGGTCCTCGACCTCCTCCGGTGCCAGGACCCGAGTGTCCGGCCGGGCTTCGGCGCAGGCCGCGGGGGCCGGCGGTGGCGGCGCCTCGGCCGCCTGCGGCATCCGAAGGTAGGGCGCGGGCGATGGTGCCTCTCGCGGCTCCGAGGGGATCTGCGGGTCGGCCTCCGGCGGTGGCATCGCGCCGCCCGCGCCGTTCCGCTTCGGGAGGTCCGGGACCGGCTCGGCCGCGCCGGCGGGGGGCGTGGTCTCGGAGGCCGCTTCGTCACCGGTCTCGATCCTGGACGCGGGCTCGGACGCCTCGCCCTGCGGCGCGCGCAGCGGCGGCGCCGGGGCCGGGGCTGCCGGCGCCGGAGCGGGCGCGAGGTCGGCCAGCACGGACTCCGCGGACTCCTTGGGTTTTGGCGGAGTGCGCAGCCGCAGGGCGGGCCGGCGGGGCGGCGGCGGCGGGTCGGCGTCCGCCGCGGCCATCTCTGCCGGCGAAGCCGGGACGCTGCCTGCGCCCGATGGCCCGGGCCCGGACGGCGCGAGGCCTTCGTCTTCCGAGCGGCCGTCTTCCGAGCGGCCGCCCGCTTCGATCGTGGCCTCGGTCGCGGCTTCGGCCGCCCCCGGGACATCTGTTTCCGTTTCGGCCTTTGCCGGCACGACCGTGGCCGGCGGTTCCGGCTCCGGCGGCGCCTCGCCCTCCGCTATCGCGGGCTCGGCCGGCACCTTGGCCGGCTCGGCCCGCGGTCCCGCCGCTGCCGCCTCGGTCTCGGACGGGGCGGCCGCCGCGACCTCGCCCTCCGCATCCGCCGCCGGCGCGAGGTCGCCGACCGCCGCCTGGCGCAGCAGGGCCAGGGTTTCCTTGTAGCCGCGCGCCTTGGCCAGGAGCATCGGCATCTCGCCGGCGGCGTTGCGCTCCTCCAGATCGGCGCCGGCCAGCAGCAGGGCGCGGACGATCTCGGTCCGGCCGCGCCGTGCGGCTTCGATCAGCGGCGTGCTGCCGTCGGCGCGGGCGGCGCTGGGATCGGCGCCGGCGGCCAGCAGGGCCTCGACCAGGCGCAGGGCGCCGCGGTCGCTGGCCAGCAGCAGCGGGGTCTCGCCTTCGGCCGTGCGCAGGTCGGGATCCGCGCCCGCGCCCAGCAGCATCTCGGCGATCTCGATCCGCAGGCCGCCGGCTGCCAGGGTCAAGGCGGTCATACCCTCCGGCGTCGCGGCATTGGGGTCGGCGCCGGCCAGGAGGAGGCGGCCGACGATCCTGCCGTCGCCCTTGCCGATGGCTTCGACCAGGGCGGTGTCGCCCTCGGTGAAGCTCCAGGACGCCATGGTCTCCGCGGCCAGGCGGTCGGACTCCTCGACGGCGGCGGAGCGGGCGAAGCCGCGGGCCGGGGTGCCGTCGCCCTCGCCGGGGCGCTGCAGTTCGCCGCGGAACAGGCAGCCCGGCTCGATCAGGACCTTCTCGTAGACGGTGATCCGGCCGCCGATGACCACGGCGTCCTTGGTCGCCGTGAAGACGCTGGTCTCGACGTTGCCGCAGAAATTGCCCTGGATGACCACCCAGTCGGCCCGGATCGTCCCCTTCACGGTGCCGCTGGACGGCACGATCAGGGCATGGCAGGTGAGATCGCCTTCCAGAAGCCCTTCGATCTGCAGCTCGCCGTCCTCGCTCTGCGAGAAGGGGCCGCTGATCATCACGTCTCGGAAGGAGATGACCGTGCGCTGCCTGCGCTGCGGCGGGTCGTGACCCAAGGGGCGTCTCCTGCTCTGCCCGGGCACCGGGCGGAAAGGCCACGGATTGCCGCCATGCTTAGTGAAGCGAGGTTAATGAAGTCCTTCCGCTGGCGGCGGCCGGGACCGGCGGGCTGCGCTGTCTCTTGCCCGGCCGATCCGTCTGGCCTAGAGTCCCGCCTCTCGGGCGGGTGTAGCTCAGTGGTAGAGCAGAAGCTTCCCAAGCTTCGTGTCGGGAGTTCGATTCTCCTCACCCGCTCCAATCGCTCCATAGGTTCGGGTTCGGCTCCGACGGGCCGCGCGCCGCTCCGGCAGTCGCACTAAGGCGCAAGACGCGTCTGCCTTGCTTAAAGGCCTGCTGAAGGATGGGGCGAAGCCATCCGCGCGGCCGGACGCGAAGCGCGCCGGGCCACGCGGGGCCGTGTCCGGGTCAGCCGCGGGTCACTTGCCGGTGTCGATGGCTTCGCCCAGGTCGCCGGCCGCTTCCGCAGCGGCCTTCTTGCCCTCGTCGGCCAGTGCCTCGGCTCTGACGATGGCTCTGGTCGCCGTCTCCTTGACCTTCTCGACCATGACCTCGGCCTTCTCGGCCGCCTTCTCGCCGATCGCCTTGGCCTTTTCGGTGATCGCTTCGACGTCTCCGGCGTTCAGTCCGGCCTTCTCGATCAGGTCATCGGCGACGCGACCCGCCTTCTCCAGCGGGCCGGCGCCCTGCTCGCTCGGCTCGACGATGGTCGCGCTCTGGGCGCTGATGGCGGTTGGCTCCGCGGTCCAGACCGCTAGATCGGCCTCGGATGACAGGTTCAGGGCCGTCACGCCGGCACCGGCGATGCCCGCCAGGACGATGCAGCCGACAAAAAAAGTTCGGGACATGGTTTCCTACCTCTCCGCTCACATTGTGTTTGCTTGGACTCTCCCGTGCGCGTCAGGGTAGGGCTCGTGCGTTAACGCCTTGTTAAAAAACAAAGTTAACGCGAAGGCAGGAGAGATTCACATGGGCGTGCCCGGTGCGTTGAAGGCGGCGAGCGTGTCCTCGAAGACCTTCGGGGAGAGGTCCTTGACGATGAAGACGAGCTGGGACCGGCGGTCCCGGTCCGGCCAGGCCTCCAGCTCGACCGGCGGGTGGAAGACGTGCTGGACCCCGTGGATCACCACCGGGCGGTCCTGGCCGGCGACGTTCAGCAGGCCCTTGATACGCAGGATGTCGCGGCCGTAAAGGCTGACCAGCATGTCGATCCAGGAACAGAAGCGGTCCCAGTCCAGGGGCCGGTCGTAGGTCAGGCAGAAGGCCCTGATGCTCTCGTCGTGGCGGTTGACGTCGTGGCGCGGGCCATCGTGATCATGGTCGTGGTCGTGGTCGTGGTCGTGACCATGGTCGTGATCCCCGCCGCCGTAGGCCTCGGCCTGCAGCCAGCGCCGCACGTCGGCGGTCTTGCTTTGCGGGTCGTAGAGGCCGGCGTTGAAGATGGCCGCCGGCTCGACCACGCCCCGGACGATCCGCTGCCGGCTGGCGGCCGGGTTGAGCGCCGCCAGGCGGGCTTCCAGCTCTGGGAGGTCCGCCGCCTCGGCGAGGTCGGTCTTGGTGATCAGCAGGCGGTCGGCGACCGCCGCCTGGCGCCGGGACTCCTCGTGGCGGTCGAGGCTCGCCTGGCCGGTCAGGGCGTCGACGGTGGTGATCACCGAGTCCAGGCGGAAGCGCTCCACGACCAGGGGATCGGACATCAGCGTATGGAGGATCGGCGCCGGATCGGCCAGGCCGGTGGTCTCGATCACCAGCCGCTCGAAGGGCGGCACCTCGCGCCGGACCCGGCGCTTGTAGAGGTCGCGGATGGTGTTCACGAGATCGCCCCGGATGGTGCAGCAGAGACAGCCGCTGTCCATCAGGACCAGGTCTTCCTTGGCGCTCTCCACCAGGACGTGGTCGAGGCCGATCTCGCCGAACTCGTTGACGATGACGGCGGTCTCGCCCATCTCGGGGTGCTGCAGCAGGTGGCGCAGCAGCGTGGTCTTGCCGCTGCCCAGGAACCCGGTGATCACCGCGACCGAAAGCGGCCCCTCCGGGATCGTGGGGTCGTCGGAACGGGGGGCGTCGGAACGGGGTTCGTCCTGGGTCATGCGGTGCCGCCCCTAGAGGCCCCGCGCCGGGCGCAGGTGGAAGAGGGTCAGCAGGGCCAGGGTCAGGAAAACCAGGGCGCCGGCCTGATGCAGGGCGCCCAGCGAGACCGGGACCACCGCCAACAGGGTCCAGATCCCCAGGCCGACCTGCACCAGGGCGAAGCCGGCGAGGATCATCAGCAGGCCGCGGACCTTGGGCGCCAGGTGCAGGTGGCGGCCCCAGAGCCACAGGGCCAAGGCGAGCAGCGTCGTCGCCACCGCCAGGACCCGGTGGTTGAACTGCACCGCCGCGAGGTTCTCCGTCAGGTTCAGGATCCAAGGCGAGAGCGCGCCATAGCCGGCCGGCACCAGACGGCCGTCCATCAGCGGAAAGGTGTTGTAGATCATGCCGGCGTTGAGGCCGGCGACGAAGCCGCCCGACAGCATGGTCAGCAGGATCAGCGCGAGCAGGGCCATGATGCCGCGCCGCAGGATGATCGCCCGGCGATCGGGGCTGGGCTCGCGGCGCGGATGACGCAGGCCCAGCGCGATGCGGACCAGGTAGACGTAGATCACGACCGCCATGCCGAGGTGCAGCACCAGGCGATACTGGCTGACGTCGGTGCGCTCCGAGAAGCCGCTGGTGACCATGAACCAGCCGATCCCGCCCTGGAGGCCGCCCAGGGCGAGCAGCGCCAGGAGGTGCGGCAGCAGCCCCTTGGCCAGCTTGCCGCGCAGCAGGAACCAGATCAGCGGCAGGGCGAAGACCACGCCGATCAGCCGGCCCCAGAGCCGGTGGACGTACTCCCACCAGAAGATCTCCTTGAACTCGGACAGGGTCATGTCCGGGTTGTTCTGCTGGAACTCGGGGATCTGCTGGTAGAGCGCGAAGAGCCGCCGCCACTCGGCCTCGGTGAAAGGCGGCAGGATGCCGGTGACGGGCGCCCATTCCATGATCGAGAGGCCGGACTCGGTCAGCCGCGTGATCGCGCCGATCACGGCTATGGCGAAGACCATGGCGGCGCAGAGGAAGAGCCATCGCGTGACCCAGCGGTCGCTGTGCATCTGTTCCACGTCGATGGCCGGGATGCTGTGAGCCGTCATGGCACCGGGAAGCTCGCTGGCGAAGGCCGGCGCGGCCCTGCCGCCGCGCGTCTAGACTTCATACCTAGGGCCCGTCGCCTTCGAGGCCAAGACCCTTCTTTCTTTCGAGGCCAGGACCCTTCTTGGCGGTGAGGCTTCGGATCGGGCTCCCGACGGCGTCTAGTGGAGGCTGAAGCCGTGGTCCTTGTGGGACAGCTCGCCCGGCGTCACCAGGGCCGTGCTGGCGACCTGGACCGAGTGCAGCTTGCCGTCCAGGTTCTCCTCCCAGAAGTCGAGGAAGCGGCGCAGCACCGGGAACTTCGGCGCCAGGTCGTAGTCCTGCCAGATGAAGCTCTGCAGCAGGGCGGGATGGTCCGGCAGCCGATAGAGGATCTCGGCCGTGGTCAGCCGGTAGCCCGCAAGCTGCTTCTTCAGGTCGCTCTGTCGATCTCTCTGTTTCATCTCGCTCCTTCTGTCTTCGGTCGATCCTACCCCGCTCGATCCTGTCCAGGCTAGGGCCAAAGCTTGTGAGTCTTCAATATAAATGTTAATTATCAATAAGTTAGCAGCCAGTCTCCGGGACTGCTGCCAACGCCGGAAAATCTCCGGCAGCTTGTCTTGACTCTCAACGTGGGAGTGACTAAGTGTCTGGCACTCGCGGGCGGGGAGTGCTAACAAGGCCAAAGACCCTCGCCTCAGATCCGAAGGAAATCACAAGCTTAGGTCTCGGAGGAACGAACATGGGTTTCCGACCGTTGCATGACCGCGTGATGGTCAAGCGCGTTGAGCAGGAGGAGAAGACCTCCGGCGGCATCATCATCCCGGATACCGCGCAGGAGAAGCCGATGGAGGGCGAGATCGTCGCCGTCGGCTCCGGCACGCGAACTGAGGACGGCAAGATCCTTGCCCTCGATGTCAAGCCGGGCGACCGGGTGCTCTTCGGCAAGTGGTCCGGCACCGAGGTCAAGATCGATGGTCAGGATTACCTGATCATGAAGGAGTCCGACATCATGGGCATCATCGAGCCCGGCAAGTCGAAGAAGAAAGCTGCCTAAGGGCAGAACGGTCTAGACAAAGGAGTCATAGACGAAATGGCTGCGAAAGAAGTCAAGTTCGCGCAAGACGCCCGCTCGCGCATGCTGACGGGTGTCGACATACTGGCGGATGCGGTGAAGGTCACGCTGGGCCCCAAGGGTCGCAACGTGGTCCTGGACAAGTCCTTCGGCGCCCCGCGCACCACCAAGGACGGCGTCACGGTCGCCAAGGAGATCGAGCTTTCCGACAAGTTCGAGAACATGGGCGCGCAGATGCTGCGCGAGGTCGCGTCCAAGACCAACGACATCGCCGGTGACGGCACCACGACCGCCACGGTCCTGGCCCAGGCCATCGTGCGCGAAGGCTCGAAGGCGGTGGCCGCCGGCATGAACCCGATGGACCTGCGCCGCGGCGTCGAGCTGGCCGTGTCGAGTGTCGTCGGCGAGCTGGCCAGCCTCTCCAAGAAGGTCAAGACCAACGAGGAGATCTCCCAGGTCGGCACCATCTCGGCCAACGGCGAGGCCGAGATCGGCGAGATGATCTCGGAGGCCATGCAGAAGGTCGGCAACGAGGGCGTGATCACGGTCGAGGAGGCCAAGAGCCTCGAGACCGAGCTCGACGTCGTCGAGGGCATGCAGTTCGACCGCGGCTACCTCTCGCCCTACTTCATCACCAACCCGGACAAGATGATCTGCGAGCTGGAGGACCCCTTCATCCTCCTGCACGAGAAGAAGCTGTCCGGCCTGCAGGCCATGCTGCCGGTCCTCGAGACCGTGGTGCAGTCCGGCAAGCCGCTGCTGATCATCGCCGAGGACGTCGAGGGCGAGGCCCTGGCCACCCTGGTGGTCAACAAGCTGCGCGGCGGCCTCAAGGTCGCGGCCGTCAAGGCGCCGGGCTTCGGCGATCGCCGCAAGGCGATGCTCGAGGACATGGCGATCCTGACCGGCGGCCAGGTCATCTCCGAGGACCTCGGCATCAAGCTCGAGAACGTCACCCTCGACATGCTGGGCACCGCCAAGCGCGTGGTCATCACCAAGGAAGAGACCACGGTGATCGACGGCGCCGGCAAGAAGAAGGAGATCGAGGGCCGCTGCGCCCAGATCCGCCAGCAGGTCGAGGAGACCTCCTCCGACTACGACAAGGAGAAGCTGCAGGAGCGCTTGGCCAAGCTGGCCGGCGGCGTTGCGGTGATCCGCGTCGGCGGCGCCACCGAGGTCGAGGTGAAGGAGCGCAAGGACCGGGTCGAGGACGCCATGAACGCGACCCGCGCGGCCGTCGAAGAGGGCATCGTCCCGGGCGGCGGTGTCGCCCTGCTGCGTGCGCTCAAGGGCCTGGACAAGGTCACGCCGGGCAATGACGACCAGCGGGTCGGCGTGGACATCGTCCGCCGCGCCCTGCAGGTGCCGGCGCGCCAGATCGCGATCAACGCCGGCGCCGACGGCTCGATCGTGGTCGGCAAGATCATGGAGAAGAAGGATGCCTCCTTCGGCTTCAACGCCCAGACCGGCGAGTACGTCGACCTGGTCAAGGAAGGCATCATCGACCCGACCAAGGTGGTGCGCACCGCGCTCCAGGATGCGGCCTCCGTCGCCGGTGTCCTGATCACCACCGAGGCCATGGTCGCCGAGAAGCCGGAGAAGAAGGAGCCCGCCATGCCTCCGGGTGGCGGCATGGGCGGCATGGGCGACATGGGCTTCTAAGCCGGAACGCTCAAGATACGTTATAAGACTAAAGGCTTATGGGGGCCGCGCGAGACCGCGCGGCCCTTTTTCTTGGCCGCCGGGCACCATACATCAAGGGGCCGGACATCGGGACGCGGGCGCCAGGATGCCTGCACCGCAACGCTTTGCTATCCTCAGCCGCCGGGCGCCCGGCTCCGCGGCGACCAAGGGAACAGTCGAGACCAGGAATGTTTACGCAAGACCGGCCCTACAGCTTCCACATCGAGCTCACGGACAAGTGCAACGCCGCCTGTCCGATGTGCCCGCGCACCGACCACACGAACCACTGCACGCCGGACCTCTCGAAGGTTCAGAACATCGAGCTGTCGCTCGCCGACTTCCAAGCCAACTTCACGGACGATTTCTGCCGGCGGGTCTCGGAGGTCGACCTCTGCGGCAGCCTGGGCGATCCCCTGGCCGCGCGGGACTGCCTGGCGATCTGCGACCATCTGACCGCGCGCGGGGTCGGGGTGTCGATCTCGACCAACGCCAGCCTGCGCTCGACCAAGTGGTGGACCGAGTTGGGCCGCCATTTCACGCGCACCCCCAGCCACGTCGAATTCCACATCGACGGCCTGGCGGACACCAATCCGCTGTACCGGATCAATACCAGCTTCGAGAAGATCATCGCCAATGCGGCCGCCTACATCGCCACCGGGGCCCGGGCCGAGTGGCACTACATCCTGTTCCGGCACAACGAGCACCAGGTGACCGAGGCCCAGGCGCTGGCCAAGGAGATGGGCTTCCGGAAGTTCGTGCTGATCGATACCATCCGTTTCGGCGCCCGCGACCGCTTCGACTATCAGTTGCCCAACGGGGCCTACCGCAGCCTCCAGCCCTCGGCCTGCGACGGTGCCTCCTTCCAGACCGGCTTCGCCGAGAGGGTCGCGGAGGCGCCGCCGCCGGCCGCGGGCGACGGCGGCATCGTCTGCAAGTCGGCGGTCCAGAACCGGCCCTACATCAACTGCGGAGGCTACGTCTCGGCCTGCTGCTGGACCGCGGGCTCGAACGAGGAACTGCTGACCCTGGACCACGCCGGCCTGCGCCGGAGCGCGTTCAACATCCGCCACCGGCCGCTGAGCGAGATCCTGGCGGCGGAGCCCTTCGTCGGCCTCTTCGAGCGGGCCTGGCTGGGCGGCGCCAATCCGATCTGCCAGCGCAAGTGCGGCCAGATGATCCGCAACAAGCGCTACGCGGTCTAGCAGGCTGTTGAAGAAGCCCAGAGTTCTTGCCCGAGATCATCCTTCGACAAGGGGCGCAGCCCGGCGCTACGCGCGGATGAGGAGACGTGCTTGAAATTGCTCACCCTCACCCTGAGCCTGTCGAAGGGTGTGGGTGGCGGGTCGCACTTTTGCGACAGTCTGCTAGACCGAGACGGGGGACCGGATGACCGAGGAAGCCCCGGACAACGGCGACGAGGACGGCGTCAACGCCACCCTGACGTCGCCGATCTCGGCCGACGGCCGGGCCGAGGCTGCGCGCCGAGATGGACTGCGACGTCGCCCTCTCGGCCTGCCCCCAGGACATCGTCCCGATCAACGGCCAGGCCTGCAGCCCGGTCGAAGTCCACTTCGAGGTGCGCTGAGGCCCGCGCGTCCGGAGCGGTCTTCGCCGGCCTGCCCCTGCCGCAGCCCGGCGAAGACCGCGAGGCCGGCGAGGTAGGGCAGGGCCGGCGGGAAGCGGAAGCCGAACCCAGGGCCCGGCCATGCCGCCCGGTGCCTGCGGCTCAGGCCAGGGCGCCGCGGGCGGCGACCGGCCAGACCTTCTCGACCCGACCGCGGCGGACGCCGACGTACCAGTCG
>JAKSBE010000103.1 GCA_022361275.1 Kiloniellales bacterium | reverse complement strand
GCGCGCGACGTGCTGCCCATGCACTGCTCGGCCAATCTCGGCCCCAAGGGCGACACCGCGATCTTCTTCGGCCTCTCGGGCACCGGCAAGACCACGCTCTCGGCCGAGGGCACCCGGGCGCTGATCGGCGACGACGAGCACGGCTGGTCGGACGGCGGCGTCTTCAACTTCGAGGGCGGCTGCTACGCCAAGGTGATCAAGCTCTCGGAGCAGGCCGAGCCCGAGATCTACGCCACGACCCGGCGCTTCGGCACGATCCTGGAGAACGTCGTCATGGATCCGGACACCCGCCGGCTCGACCTCGACGACAACCGCCTGACCGAGAACACAAGGGCCAGCTATCCTATCGATTTCATACCGAACATCGTCGAGTCGGGTTGCGGCGGCCATCCCGAGAACGTGATCATGCTGACCGCGGACGCCTTCGGGGTCCTGCCGCCGATCTCGCGGCTGACGCCAGAGCAGGCGATGTACCACTTCCTGTCCGGCTACACCGCCCGCGTGGCCGGGACCGAGAAGGGCCTGGGCAAGGAGCCGGCGGCCACCTTCTCGACCTGCTTCGGGGCGCCCTTCATGCCGCGACACCCCTCGGTCTACGCCCGGATGCTGGGCGAGAAGATCGCCCGCCACGGCGCCAGTTGCTGGCTGGTCAACACCGGCTGGACCGGCGGCGCCTACGGCGTCGGCGAGCGGATGGCGATCGGGCACACCCGGGCGATGGTCCGCGCCGCCCTGGACGGCCGCCTGGCGCAGGTCGGCACCATGCTGCACCCGGATTTCGGGCTGGCCATGCCGCAGTCCTGCCCGGAGGTGCCGCCCGAGGTCCTGGACCCCAAGAACACCTGGCGCGACAAGAGCGCCTACGATGCCACGGCGGCGGAGCTGACCAAGCGCTTCGAGGTCAACTTCAAGCAGTTCGAGGCCTACGTCGGCGACGAGGTGAAGGCCGCGGGGATACGGGCGGCGGCCTAAATCTTGGCCCAATGGACGGAGCCCGCAGCGCGGCCGCGAACGAGAAGGCCGGAGACCATGCAGGCGGAGCAGCGTCTGGAGATCGCGGACTGGGTCATCGGCGAGGCCCTGGGCGGCAGCAGTGCGCAGGTTCTGCTCGAGGGCTTCTGCCGGCGCCTGACCGACGCCGGCTTTCAGCTCTGGCGGGTCAACGTCTCCCAGCCGACCTTGCATCCGATCATTGAGGGCTACCTCTACATCTGGCGCCGGGAGGCCGAGGAGGTCGAGGAGGACGGCTGGCTGCGCGGGGAGGGCAACGCCACGGAGGCGGAGCTCGACGGCATTCCCTTCGCCTACATGTGGCGGCACGACGTGATGCGCCTGCGCGAGCGCCTCTGGGAAAGCAACCAGCCGACCGGCTTCCCCCTGCTGAACGGCTTCCGCGGGCAGGGCGCGAGCGACTACTACGCCCTCCAGATCCGCTTCGGCGAGGAGGCCCGCCCGGGTCCGACCAACCGCCTCATCTCCTCCTGGGTCACCGATCGGCCCGGAGGCTTCAGCGACGCCGAGATCGCCGCCCTGGACGCGCTCTTCCCGGCCCTGGCCCTGGCGATCAACCGCGGCGCCACCCAGCGCGCCTTCGAGAGCGTGGTCACCGCCTACCTGGGCCGCGCCGCCGGGCGCCGGGTGCTGACCGGCAGCGTCAAGCGCGGCGGCGGCGAGAGCCTGCGGGCGGTGCTCTGGTACTGCGACCTGCGCGGCTTCACCAAGATCTCGGACAGCCAGCCGCGCGACCGCCTGCTGGGCATGATGCACGACTACTTCGAGTGC
>JAKSBE010000123.1 GCA_022361275.1 Kiloniellales bacterium | reverse complement strand
CCTTGTCCAGGCCCAGGCGCTCGACGTCGGCCATGGAGATGATGGTGGTGTCGCGCTTGCGCGCCTCGACCACCGCCTCGCGCGGCACCTGCCAGCCGCCGATGCCGATCTGCACCAGGTTGGTCGCCGGCACGTTCTCCAGGTTGGTGGCGTGGAACCAGGGCGTGGTGTGCATGCGTTCGTCCAGGTCCTTCTCCTGGATGTCGGCGTGGCGGTCGAAGTGGACGATGCCGATCTTCTTCGAGGTGCACGCGGCGATGCCGCGGACCGTGGCGAAGCCGATGGAGTGGTCGCCGCCCATGATCAGGGGCAGCGCGCCGGAGGAGAAGACGTGGCTCACGGCCCGGGAGATCTGGTCGAAGGTCTTCTCGATGTTGGCCGGGATGGTGAAGACGTCGCCGACGTCGCAGAGCGTCATCTGCTCGCGCAGGTCGACGCCCATCTCGTAGTTGTAGGGCGTGTAGAGCGCCGAGATCCGGCGGATGCCCTGGGGCCCGAAGCGGGTCCCGGGGCGGTAGGTCGTGCCGCCGTCGAAGGGCACGCCCAGGACCGCCGCGTCGTAGTCGCCGACCCGGGCGACGTCCTCGACGTAGGGCGCCTTGAGGAAGGTGTTGATCCCGGCGTAGTGCGGCAGCTCGCCGCGGGCGAAGGTGGAGATGCCGCGGTCCTCGATGCTGTCGGCCGCGGCCAGGCCGACCCGGACCGCCCACTGCCGCTCCTTTTGCCAGCCGTCCTCCGGCAGCTCGGCCTCCTTGAGCGCCGAGCGCCAGCCCTGGAGCTGCAGCTTGTCGAAGTCCGGGTGATGCCGGCGCCGCCCGAGCGGCGTCCGGACGAAACGGCCGGCGATGCGGGACCGACGGCGGAAGGGATCAGCGGGCAACATCGGCGAGTCCTTGGTTGCAGGGTCGGGAAACCTGCCGCGGCGCCGCGGCCTCGGCGACCAGGGCCGGCGGCGGCTTGCGGTGATCCTTGAGGGGCAGGTCGTAGGTGATGGTGGCGCCGTAGGCCTGGGGCGCGTCCGGATCCCAGCGCAGCTTGTCGAAGACCAGGAGCCGGGTGCCCAGCTTGAAGCCTTCCTTCAGGTCGTGGGTCACCATGAAGACGGTCATCTTCTCCTCCGCCCAGAGGCCGAGCAGGATCTCGTGCATGCGCAGACGGGTCCCCGGATCGAGGGCCCCGAAGGGCTCGTCGAGCAGCAGGACCTTGGGCTTGGGGATCAGGGCCTGGGCGATGGCGAGGCGCTGCTGCATCCCGCCCGAGAGGGTCTTCGGATAGGCGTCGCGGGCGTGGTCGAGGCCGACCCGGGACAGCAGGTGCCCCGCGCGCTCCCGGGCCTCGCGGCGCGGCCGCCCGTAGAGCCGCCCGAGAAAGGGGGCGGCCTTGAGCTCCAGCGGCAGGATCAGGTTCTCCATGACCGTCAGATGCGGGAAGACCGAGTAGCGCTGGAAGACCACCCCCCGGTCGGCGCAGGGCTCCTCGGCGATCGGCGCGCCGTCGAGGTGGATCTCGCCGCGGGTCGGCCGCTCCTCGCTGAGCAGCAGGCGCAGGAAGGTCGACTTGCCGCAGCCGCTGGCGCCGACGATGGTGCAGAACTCGCCCGAGGCGACCTCCAGGTTGATCCGCTCCAGGACCCTGACCGCACCGTAGTCCTGCTCCAGTTTGCGGATGGAGATCCGGCTCATAGGTGTTGCTCTCCCGGAAGCCAGCGGAAGGCGCGGCGCGACAGGCGCTGCAGCAGGTAGTCGAGGAGGAAGGCCAGCAAGGTGATCCAGGCCACGTAGGGCAGGATCACGTCCATCGCCAGGTAGCGCCGGACCAGGAAGATCCGGTAGCCGAGGCCCTCGGTCGCGGCGATGGCCTCGCTGGAGATCAGGAACAGCCAGGCCGGGCCGAGGGACAGGCGCAGGGCGCCGACCAGCCGCGGCAGGACCTGCGGCAGCACGACCCGGACCACGATCTGCCAGCTGGTGGCGCCGAGGGTCTGGGCCTTGACCAGCAGCTCCCGCGGCAGGGCCGCGACCGCGAAGGAGAGGTCCCGGATCAGGAAGGGGGTGACGCCGAAGACGATCAGCACCACCTTGGCCAGCTCGCCCAGGCCGAAGACGATGAAGAGGATCGGCAGGACGGCCAGGGGCGGCACCATCGAGAGCGCCGCGACCACCGGCGCGAAGGCGGCGCGCATCACCGGCAGCAGGCCGATCGCGATCCCGGCCACCAGGGCGAGCGCTGTCGCGATCGACAGGCCGAGCAAGAGGCGCAGCAGGCTGGCCCCTGTGTCCGCCCAGAGCAGATAGGTCCCCTTGCGGGCATCGGGCTGGAAGGCGAGGCGGTCGATGGACGCGGCGAAGCTCTCCGGCGAGGGCAGCAGCTTGTCGTTCGGGTTGACCGCGAGGCGGGCGTCGGAGGCCAGAAGATAGGCGGCGGCCAGAAGGACGAAGGGCAGCGCCCCGAGGAGGATCTGCCCCGAGCGTCCCGGCCGCCGGTTGATCGCCCGCGCCATCGCCGCCTCGCCGACCGCGCCGCGATATCAGCTGCCCGCCCGGTTCATGCGCCTAGAGCCCGCCCTCGGCCGCCTTGGTCATGAAGTCGGCGTCGAAGCGCAGCTTGACGTTCGCGGTGTCGCCCAGGGTCTTGCCGGTGGGAAAGGTCATGCCGACGTGATCCGGGCTGGCCGCGCCCTCGCCCAGGATGCCGTGGTCGAAGAGGAACCGGCGGACCGCGTCCATGGTCTTGACCAGGTCGTCGCTGTGGGCGAAGGCCGCCGCCTCGGCCGGGGTATAGAACATGCGGGTGGTTGCGAGCTGGGCGTCGTAGCCCGCGAGGTCGGTGCCCGACTTCTCGCCCATGAAGCTGCGGGCTTCCTTGCCGGCGGCGTCGTCCTTGGCCATGAGGCTCATGGTCTCGTACCAGGCGCCGACCAGGGCCCTGCCGAAGTCCGGATTGGCCTCCAGCACCTCGGTGTTGACCACCATCATGTCGATGATCTCGCCGGGGATGTCGGCGGAGGTGTAGAGCAGCTTGGCGCCCGGCTCGGCGGCGACCTCGCTCAGGAGCGGATTCCAAGTGACGACCGCCTCGACCTCGTCGGTCTTGAAGGCGGCCACCATGTCGGCGTCCGAGGTGTTGACGACCGTGATCTCGCGCTCGGAGAGATCGACGCTGTCCAGGGCCCGGGCCAGGAGGTAGTGGGACACGGAGAGCTCGACCAGGTTGATCTTCTTGCCCTTGAGCGCGGTGAGGTCGCCGTCGCCCTTGACCACCAGCCCATCGTTGCCGTTCGAGAAGTCGCCGATGATCAGCGCGGTGGAATCAAGACCACCGCCCGCCGGGATGCTGAGCGCGTCCATGTTGGTCATGACGCAACCGTCGAAGGCCCCGGCGGTGTACTGGTTGATGGACTCGATGTAGTCGTTGATCTGAACGACCTCGATCGAGATGCCGTACTTGTCGGCCCACTTGTCGACGATGCCCTTCTCGGCGGCATAGGCCCAGGGCATCCAGCCGACATAGATCGACCAGGCGATCCGAAAAGAGTCCTTCTTGGCCGCGAGAGCCGGCTGCGCCGTCAGCGTGAGGGCGGCGAGCAAAAGGGCCCAGAAGCTCTTCCTCATGAAGTGTCGCAGCATCCCTAACCTCCTGTTCGATCGCGCGACCGGGGCCGGGCTTCCCTTGCAGACGAGGTCAAGCCTCGCTGCTGGCGAGCGAGCCGCGGATAGTCTCTCCCTGTTCAGTACGCGCATAAGTTGTTATTGGTTCACCCATCGCCTAATCAAAGCTTGCACCATCGTCAAAACCTATCTTCGTCGAGAGGCCTTCGATCTCTGCGCGCTTCGCCCGGCACCGGACGCGAGGTCATCAAGACGAGTCGCCGCACGCCCAATCTCCTGGTTCGCAGTCGCCTTCTCTGTCCTGGAGGTCGGTAACGAGGACACGTGGAGATCCCTGAAGCCGGCCTCAGGCCTTTCGCAGTGATCTCCCGGGATTTTGGCCCGCCGTGGCTCCGGGGTGCTTTCTCGCCCCGGAGTGCGTCTCTCGGACCAGGCACCGTCCTCCGACGGTCGGAACCCTAGACGCCCTGCATTACGCCTTGCAGCAAACCCCGTGCCAAAGGCGCGCGAGGCCCCCTCGGCGCTCGATGCCGCGCTGCCTCTCGCGTTGCAGAGCCTCCGGCCCGCCAGGCCCTCGCGGGTGCAGAGCTCAAGTCTTGCTCAAAGTTTATGCAGCAGGGAATGTCTGCCCGAATCCTAGGCAGGTGCGTGCTTCGCCATGCCGCTGAGGCGCCTGGATTGACTCCGATGCGGGCCCATAACAGAGTCGCCCTCCCATCCAGGCCCAGACGCAGGCGGTCGGTTGACGTGGCAGATCCCTTGAAGCGGAACCCAGGTCTCGGCGGACCCTCGGCGCTTCACGCCGGCCGCGCCGAAGAGGTCGCCGCGGCCTTCGATCCGCTGACGCTGCCGGCCGCCTTCTACGACGATCCCTTTCCCACCTATGACGCGCTGCGCAGTTGGGATCCGGTCCATCGCTGTCCGGACGGGTCCTATTTCCTGACCCGTTACGACGACCTCATTGCGATCTACAAGGACGCGAGGCGCTTCAGTTCCGACAAGAAGAAGGAGTTCGGGCCCAAGTACGGCGCGACGCCGCTCTACGAGCACCACACGACGAGCCTGGTCTTCAACGACCCGCCGCTGCACACCCGGGTCCGGCGGCTGATCGCGGGCGCCCTGACGCCGGCGGCGATCGCCCGCATGGAGCCGGACCTGGTCCGACTCGTGGACGTCCTGCTGGACCGGGCGGAGGATGCCGGCCGGATCGACCTGATCGACGACTTCGCCGGGGCCATCCCGGTCGAGGTCATCGGCAACCTGCTGGACGTGCCGCACGCCGACCGCGACCCGCTGCGCGGTTGGTCCCTGGCGATCCTCGGGGCGCTCGAGGCGACCGTCTCGGAGGAGGCCATGGCCCGCGGCAACGCGGCGGTCACCGAGTTCCTCGACTATCTCCGCGGCCTGGTGGCGGCACGGCGCCGCAAGCCGGGCGATCCGCGCAGCGACGTGCTGACGCGCCTCATCCAGGGCGAGGCCGACGGCGAGCGCCTGACCGAGACCGAGCTGCTGCAGAACTGCATCTTCATCCTCAACGCCGGCCACGAGACGACCAGCAACCTGATCGGGAACGGCCTGGTCGCGCTGACAGACTGGCCGGCCGAACGGCGTCGGCTGATCGAGGACCCCGGCCTGGTCAAGACGGCGGTGGAGGAAGTCCTGCGCTTCGAGAGCTCCAACCAGCTCGGCAACCGGATCACCAGGGAAGCGGTGGAGGTGGGCGGTGTCGCGATGCCCGCGGAGACGCGCATCACGCTGTGCATCGGCGCCGCCAACCGCGACCCGGCGCAGTTCCCGGACCCCGACCGCTTCGACATCTCCAGGACCCCGAACCGGCATCTCGCCTTCGGCGCCGGGCCCCACATCTGCGCCGGCCTCAGCCTGGCCCGCCTCGAGGGCCAGATCGCCATCGGCCGCTTCGTGGCACGCTTCCCCCGCTACGAAGTGACCGAACCGCCGCGGCGCGCCCGACGCGCCCGCTTCCGCGGCTTCGTCTCGGCGCCGGCGGTGGTGACCCCGAAGCGTGCAAGCCGGGACTAATCCATCACCAGGCCGCCGTTGATGTCGATGATCTCGCCGGTGATGAAGCCGGAGAGCGGCGAGACCAGGAAGCGCACCACGTGGGCGACCTCCTCCGCATCGCAGAAGCGGCCGACGGGAATCTCCGACAGCAGCTTCCGGCGCTGCGCCTCGGTCAACTGATCGGTCACCATCGGCGTCTTGATGTAGGCCGGCGCGATGCCGTTGACCGTGACCCCGGCGGCCGCCGACTCCCGGGCCAGAGACAGGGTCAGCGCGGTCAGCCCGCCCTTCGAGGTGCTGTAGGCCGTGCCCGCGGTCAGGCCGCCGGTCTTGGAGGCCAGGGAGCAGACGTTGACGATGCGGCCCCAGCCCTTGGCCTTCATCGCGGGCAGCCATGCGCGGGCCAAGTAGAAGGCGCCGTCCAGGTTGACGCCCATCACCCGGCGCCATTCCTCCGGCGCGGTCTCCGCCGCCTTGTTGTTCGACAGGATGCCGGCGTTGTTCACCAGGACGTCGATCTCGCCCTGCTCCGCGCGGACCCGGCCGCAGGCCGCCGCCACCGCCTGCGGGTCCGAGATGTCGAGCGCCAAGGGCTGGGCCGCCGGGCCGAGGCCGATGGCGACCTCCCGCAGGCGGTCCTCAGCGACGTCGAGCAGCACGACCTTCAGGCCCGATTCGATCAGGGCCGCCGAGATCGCGGCGCCCAGCACGCCGGCCGCGCCGGTGACCAGTGCACGCTTGCCGTCCAGGGTTTCGGTCATGTCGCGATCACTCCGCCAGGATCTCGACCCCGTTCAGCCTGGTCTGGGCGCGGATGAGGTCGCCGACGAAGCCCTCGGCGAAGCCGATGTTGAGGCCCTGGACCAGGGCATGATGGACGCCGTTGCCCAGGTTGCCGGTCAACTGCGCCGCCTCGGTCATCCGGGTGTAATAGCGCAGGTCCTTGGCGGCGTTGGCCAGGCTGAACTGCAGGCCCGAGAAGTCGCCCTCGTTCATCGCCTTGGGCAGGATCAACTGGAAGATCCCGCTGTTGGCGCCGCCAGCCGAGACCACCTCGTAGAACTTGCCGATGTCGACCCCGGTCGCGGCGCAGGCCGCGAGCGCCTCGGCGATCAGGGCGGCCTGGCCCATGGCCAGGAAGTTGTTGACCAGCTTGCACTTGTGGCCGCTGCCCACCGGACCGACGTGGAAGATGTTCTCGCAGAAGGCTTCCAGCACCGGGCGGATCTCGGCGAAGGTCGCCTCGTCCGCGCCGACCATGGTGTTGAGCCGCCCGGCCTCCGCCTCGACCGGCGTGCGGGCCAGGGGCGCGTCGGCGAGAACCGCGCCCTTGGCGGCCAGGTCCTCGGCGAGCCTGGCCGTCGTCGCCGGCTCGCTGGAGGAGCAGTCGATCACGGTCAGTCCCGCGCGCGCCGCCGCCAGGATGCCGGCCTCGCCGTAGGCCACGGCCTCGACCTGGGGCGCTCCGGTGACGCAGATGATCACGGTGTCCGAGGCCTCGGCGAGGGTCCTGGGGTCCGGAGCCTCCTGGGCGCCGCGGGCGATCAGGTCTTCCAGAGGCGCGCGATTGCGATGCGCCATGGCGGTCACCGGGAAGTCCTTCTCCAGGAGGTTCTTGGCCATCCCGTGGCCCATCAATCCGACACCGATAAAGCCGATCCGCTTGGTCATGGCTCGCGCCTGCCTCCTTGGGGTTATGAATGTATTTTCTATTCTTATATATTGAAGGAATTTTCTTTTCTTGTCAAAATGGAAAGCCTTTGCTCCAATACCGCCCGGCAAACCGGAGAGCGCAGCGGACGACCATGCCCGACGCCAGCCAAGCAGCGCAGCCAGCACCCGGGGACTTCGACGCCCTGAAGGACCGGATCGCCGGGCGCTACGGCAGCCTGAGCGGACAGCTCAAGCGGATCGCCGAGTTCGCCCTCGATCATCCCGACGATCTGGCGCTGGCCACAGTGACCTCGGCCGCCGACAGGCTGGGGGTGCAGCCCTCCAGCATGGTGCGTTTCGCCAAGGCCTTCGGCTACGACGGTTTCAGCGACATGCAGCAGGTCTTCCGCCTGCGTCTGATCGCCGCCGCGCCCAGCTACCGGGACCGCATCCGCTCTCTCGACGGTGCGGCGGAGGACGCGGAGACCACGGCCGGCCTGCTTCAGGCCTTCGTAGACCAGGGCCTGGCCGCGCTGGAGCAGCTGCGCGGCCACACGCCCGCCGAGCGGATCGATGCGGCGATCGAGATCCTGGCCACGGCCGGGACCCGGTTCGTCCTGGCGCAACGCCGCGCCTTTCCCGTCGCCTTCTACCTCGCCTATGCCCTCGGCCGCCTGGAGCAGCGCTGCCAGCTGCTCGACGGTGCCGGCGGATTGCTGGCACAGCAGGCTGCCTCGGCCGGGCCGGGCGACGCGCTGGTCGCGGTCAGCTTCAAGCCCTATGCGCCGGAGGTGGCCGAGATCGTGGCCGAGCGCGCGGCCGCCGGGGTGCCGGTCATCGCCATCACCGACTCCGCGCTCAGCCCCATCGCCCGCGACGCGATCCTGAGCTTCGAGATCCAGGAGCCGGGCGACCAGGGCTTCCGCACCCTGGTCGCGCCGATCCTGCTGGCCCAGGTCCTGGTGGTCGGCCTTGGGCGTCGCCTGGACAAGCCCATTCCGGAGCCGATCCGATGACCGAGCGACCGCTCGACCTGATCTGCCTCGGCCGCGCCGCCGTCGACCTCTACGGCGAGCAGGTCGGCGGCCGCCTGGAGGACGTCCAGACCTTCGCCAAGTACGTCGGCGGCTGCCCCGCCAACATCGCCATCGGCACCGCCCGGCTGGGCTTGAAGAGCGGCGTCATCAGCCGGGTCGGCGACGAGCAGATGGGGCGCTTCGTGGTCGAGACCCTGGCCGCCGAGGGCGTCGAGACCGCCGGCATCTCCGTCGATTCCCAACGCCTGACCGCTCTGGTGATCCTCGGCATCCGCGGCCGCGACAGCTTCCCGCACATCTTCTACCGCAGCGACTGCGCCGACATGGCCCTGGCGGCGGAACAGATCGATCCGGCCTTCGTCGCCTCGGCCCGCGCCCTGCTGATCTCCGGCACCCACCTCTCCCGGCCCGGGGTCGAGGCGGCCAGCAGGGCGGCCATAGGCCACGCCCGCGCCGCCGGGACCAAGGTGGTCTTCGACGTCGACTACCGGCCGGTGCTCTGGGGCCTGACCGGCCATGCCGGCGGGGAGAACCGCTTCGTCGCCGACGACGCGATCTCGCGGCGCCTGCAGTCCGTTCTGCCCGACTGCGACCTGGTGGTCGGCACCGAGGAAGAGATCCACATCGCCGGCGGCGCCACCGAGACCGGCGGGGCGCTGCGCAGGATCCGGGAGCTGACCGACGCCGTCCTGGTGGTCAAGCGCGGCGCCCTGGGGTGCATCGTCTTCGACGGCGAGATTCCGGACGACCTGGAGGCCGGGGTGGTCCAGCGCGGCCGGCCGGTCGAGGTCTTCAACACCCTGGGCGCCGGCGACGGCTTCATGAGCGGCTTTCTCTCGGGTTGGCTGCGGGACCGGCCGCTCGCGGAGTGTGGCGAGCTCGGCAACGCGGTCGGCGCCCTGGTGGTCTCGCGCCACGGCTGCGCCCCCGCCATGCCGAGTCGGGAAGAGCTGGCACGGTTCCGGACCTCGGGCCGGCGGCCCGACGCGGCCTTGGAGCGCCTGCACCGGCTGACCACGCGCCGGGCGCCGCCGGCCGAGGTCGCGGCCCTCGCCTTCGACCACCGGAGCCAGCTCGAAGCCATCGCCGAACGCCGGGGCGCTCCCTTCGAGCGGATCGCCGACTTCAAGCTGCTGGTCGCGCGGGGCCTGGAAGCCGCGGCCGCCGATGCGGCCTGCCCCGGTGCCCTGGTCGCCGGTGCCCTGGTCGACGGCCGCTACGGCGAGGCCGTGCTGGCGCGCTGGGCGGGCCGTGGCTGGTGGCTGGCGCGCCCGGTCGAGGTGCCGGGCTCGCGCCCGCTGGCCTTCGAGACCGATCCCAATCCGGGTCTGGCCCTGCGCGCCTGGCCCCGGGAGCAGATCGTCAAGTGTCTGGTCTTCTACGATACCGAGGACCCGGCCGAACTGCGCGCGGCGCAGGACGCCAAGCTGAGGCAGCTCGCCGAGGCCTGCGCGCAGACCGGCCACGAGCTGCTGCTCGAGGTCATCCCGCCGGAGGACAGGCAAGGCGCGGAGGACGCGGTGGCCGGCGCGCTGACCGCGCTCTACGACCGGGGCATCGCACCGGACTGGTGGAAGCTGCCGCCCGCCAAAAGCGCCCGGGCCTGGCAGGAGATCACCGGGATCGTCCAGGCCCGCGACCCCCATTGCCGGGGCTTTTTGATCTTGGGCCTGAGCGCCGCGCCCGAGGACCTGAAGCGCAGCTTCGACGCCGCGGCCGGCAGCCCGCTCTGCCGCGGCTTCGCCATCGGCCGCAGCATCTTCCAGCCCGCCGCAGAGGCCTGGTTCGCCGGCGACCTCGACGACGCCGGCGCGATCGCCACGATCGCCGGCAACTACCGCGAGATTCTCGCGCTTTGGCAATCGAGGTCGCCTGCCGCAGGGTAGCGGGGACTAAACATCACGGTACCGCTACGCCTCGATCCAGCGGCGCTCGGCGGCGGAGCGGGCGAGGGCGTGGATGACCCGCTCGACCTTGACGCCCTCCGCGAAATCGAAGGTCGCCGGCTCCTCGCCGCGGATGACCCGCAGGACGTGGCGGGCCTCGATCACCTTGAGGTCGTTGAAGCCCAGGCCGTGCCCGGGGGCCGGGCAGAAGGCGTCATAGGGCGGATGCTGCGGCCCGGTCAGGATCCGGCGGAAGCCCTCCCCCGCCGGGTCCTCGCCGGCGAGGAAAAGATGGATCTCGTTGGGCCGCTCCTGGTCGAAGCGGATCGTCCCGCGGTCGCCGTGGACCTCGAAGCAGAGGGCGCTCTTGCGGCCCCAGGCGGCGCGGCTCATGGCGAAGCTGCCGGTCACCCCCGAGGCGAAGCGGAGCAGCGCGCTGGCGATGTCGTGGGTCTCGACCGCGCGCCGTTCCGCGGCCCCCGCCGCCGGACGGCTGGCGAAGGGCCGGTCGCAGACCGCGGCGACCTCGGCGATCTCCCCGACCAGAAAATGAGCCAGGCTGACCATGTGGCTGCCGAAGTCGTCCAGGACGCCGTAGCCGGAGCGACGGTCGTCCTTCAGGCCCCAGGGCGCCGTGCCGTCGGCCATGAAGTCCTCGTCCATGCTGCAGCGGAACTGGGTGACCCGGCCGATGCCGCCTTCGCGGATCAGCCGCCGGGCCTGCTGCAACGGCGGGTTCTGGACGTAGTTGTAGCCGATGACCGTGCGGCCCGGGGCTTGGGCCGCCGCCGCGGCCATGGCCTCGGCGTCGGCCAGGGAGACCGCCATGGGCTTCTCGCACCAGACGTGCTTGCCGGCCGCCAGCGCGGCCAGGGCGATCTCGCAGTGCAGGTGGTTGGGCGCCGCGATCGAGACCACCGCCACCGCCGGATCGGCCACGACCTGGCGCCAGTCGAGGGTCCAGCGCCCGATGTCGAAGGCCTCGGCCGCCGTCCGGGCCTCGGCCTCGGTCTGGGCGCAGACCAGCGCCAGCTTGGGACGGGGCAGGTCCCCGCCGAAGGTCGGCCGCACCGCGTTCCACGCCAGGGCATGGCACTTGCCCATGTAGCCCGTGCCGATCAGGCCGACGCCGAGTTCCGTCATGACCGTCCTTTCCCCTCCCTTGTCACGGCCCCGGCCGGACGGCCGACCGCGCTATGCACCCGCTTCATGGCCGGCCTGCGATCTCTGCGCTGCCCTCGCGGCCACGCCCGGCATATCTACGGCTCGAAAATGCTGCACTGCAGCACCCACCGCCCGGCAGGGCGAGCCGGAGTAGTAAGGTCATGTGGATCACAGCTGTCCTGAACCGCTATCGCGCCTGGCGCAGCTATCGCCGGACGGTGTCCGAACTCGATGCGCTCGACCGGCGGGAGCTCGACGATCTCGGGATCGGCCGCTGGCAGATCCGCAGCCTGGCCCGGCGGACGCCCTGACGCCCGGGGCGGGGAGACCCGTCCTCACACCGTCCCGCCGAGCTCTTCCGAGAGCTCCTGTAGCTCCTGACCTCCGGCCATGAGATTCTGCAGTTCGTCCATCGAGATCTCGTCCTTGCTGTGCAGGCCCAGGGTCTGGCCGCGGTTGAGCACGGTGAAGCGGTCGCCGACCGCGAAGGCGTGGCGGACGTTGTGGGTGATGAAGATCACCCCCAGGCCCTTCTGCCGGACCTGATTGATGTACTTCAGCACCATCGAGGTCTGGCGCACGCCCAAGGCCGAGGTGGGCTCGTCGAGGATCAGGACCTTGGCGCCGAAGAACACCGCCCGGGCGATGGCCACGCACTGGCGCTCGCCGCCGGAGAGCGTGCCGACCGCCTGGCCGGGATCGCGGACGTCGATGCCGATGCGCATCATCTCCTCCTGCGCCACGCGGTCGGCGTACTTCATGTCGATCCACTTGAAGGGTCCCCAGCCGGTCCTGGGCTCGCGCCCCATGAAGAAGTTCCGGGTGATCGACATCAGCGGGATCATCGCCAGGTCCTGGTAGACCGTCGCGATGCCGTGATCCAGGGCATCGCGGGGCGAGTCGAAGTCGACGTTCCTGCCCTCGACCAGGAACTCGCCCTTGGTCGGCTTGTGCACGCCGGACAGGGTCTTGATCAGGGTCGACTTGCCGGCGCCGTTGTCGCCCAGCAAGCACATGACCTCGCCGGCCCGGACCGCCATGCTGACCCCGGCCAGGGCGATCACCGAGCCGAAGTGCTTCTCGATGTCGCGCACCTCGATCAGGGGCGCCGCGTCGCCGGCGCCGACCTCGCCGGGGGCCGTTTCGCTGGAGACCATTTCGCCGGGGGCCGTTTCCCT
>JAKSBE010000054.1 GCA_022361275.1 Kiloniellales bacterium | reverse complement strand
CGGACTTCGGCCTCGGCCTGCATCTGGGCGAGGTCGAGTTCGGCAACATCGGCTCGCGCGACCGCCTGGACTTCACCGTGGTCGGGCCCGCGGTCAACGAGGTGGCCCGGATCGAGGCCATGTCGCGGGCCCTGGACCAGACCACCGTGGTCTCCGCCGCCTTCGCACGGGCGGCCGGCTGCGACGACTCGGACCGCCTGGTCTCGCTCGGCCGCTACGCCCTGCGCGGCGTGCGCCAGCCGCAGGAGCTCTTCACCCTGCTGCGCCGGGAGGCCAAAGCCTGACCCGGAACCTGACCCGGAACCTGACAGGGGCCGCAGCAGCCTTCCAATCCCGCGGCCGGCTCCCAATCTGAGAGGTTGGAACGGCCGCCGGCGTGGCCGGGCGGCCCGAAGCGCGGCCTTTGACTCCGAGGGTGCTGCCGGGTGCCTTACTTGCTGCTGATCCTGCTGGTGCTTGCCATCGTCTTCGGGCCCAGCCTCTGGGCCAGGGCGGTCATGGCGCGCCATGCCCGCGACCGCCCGGACTTTCCGGGCACCGGCGGCGAGCTGGCCCGCCATCTCCTCGACGAGGCGGGCCTCCAGGGGGTCGGGGTCGAGGTCACCGACCTGGGCGACCACTACGACCCGACGGACCGCATGGTGCGCCTGACCAAACCCAACCACGACGGCCGCTCGCTGACCGCCGTGGTCGTCGCCGCCCACGAGGTCGGCCACGCCCTGCAGCACCGCGATGCCTACGCGCCGCTGGTCAACCGCCACCGCCTGGTGAAGGCGACCGCCCTGTTCCAGCGGATGGGCTCGATCGTGGCGCTGACGGCGCCCTTCTGGGGCCTGATCAGCCGATCGCCCCTGCTGACCCTGGGCGTCATCGGCGTCGGGGTCCTGTCCATGGCCAGTGCGGTCGTGGTCCACCTGGCGACCCTGCCGGTCGAGTTCAACGCCTCCTTCGCCCGGGCCTTGCCGATCCTCGACCGCGGCGGCTACCTGCCCAGGCGGGACCTGCCGGCGGCCCGGCGCATCCTGCGCGCCGCCGCCCTGACCTACGTCGCCGGCTCGCTGGCCTCGCTGCTCAACCTCTGGCAGTGGATCCGCTACCTGCGCTGAGGCGCCGGCCGAGGCCGGACCCGCACGAAAAAGAAGGCCCCCGCTTCGGAACGGGGGCCAGCTTCGGCGGCGGGAGGGTCGTGCGGATTTTGGCCGCCGAGGAGATCGGATCCCCAGTCTCTACGTGTCAGTTCCTGGGCGCGTCCTTGGCGCCCCTGGAACGGGGGTCGTCGACCGGCGGCGTGACGCCGGCAGCACCGTCGCCGTCGCCCGCCGCGCCGGCGCGCGGACCGGCACCGTGGGCCGCGCGCTCCGAGGGGGCCCGGCGGCGCTCCGGCATGCCGGCACGGTCCGGGATCGAGTGACGGCCCCAGGACATCTCTTCCAGGAGCTCCATGGTCCGCCGGGCGCTTTCGCCGCCCTGGGCCTCGGCGGCCTGGTCGGCGCCGGTCTTGGTCAGCTGGCCGAGCGAGCCGACGATCAGCTTGAAGACGAAGTCGATGAAGCGGTCGCTGAAGCCGGCCAGGAAGGCGACGACCCACATGGCCTTATGGGTGCCGAGGCTGAGCGCGGCGATCTCGGGCACCAGGAAGCTGGCGATCAGGAAGTAGACGATCATCCCCATGCCGACGCCGTAGACCGGTCGGGTCAGCAGCAGGCGCAGCGGATCCTCGGTCTCGGAGGAGGTGTTGAAGCGGTAGAACATCGCCGCCAGGGAGCCGACCAGGCTCCACAGCACGATCGGCACCGGCACCGAGAAGATCGGGATGGTCCAGTTCATGTCGAGGCCGGAGCGATGCGCCCAGACCACCAGGGCCACCGTGCCAATCAGGCCCAGGGTCGTACCCAGCACGCCGTAGCGCCGCGACGACTGGCGGCCGTGGCTGCGCTTGATCGCCTGGTCCAGGACCTTCTGGAACTGCTGGAGGTTGTGATCCAGCATGGTCAGATCCTGCAGGCTGCGCGCCTCGTAGGCCGCCGCCCCCTGATCGATCAGATAGGGGACCAGGAGGTTGGGGATCATCTTGGTCAGCGCGTCGTCCTTGCTGACCTTGAAGAAGGTCTGGCTCTGCAGCATCGAGATCCTGTTCAGAAGCTCGACGCGCTTCTCCTCGACGTCGCCGTCGAGCTCGTCCTTCGGGATGCT
>JAKSBE010000578.1 GCA_022361275.1 Kiloniellales bacterium | reverse complement strand
CCTATCCTCGGCGCAAAGGGAAGCGGAGAGGCAGAGGATGAAGGTCGAGGGACGGCATTACCGGACGATCTGGGTCGCCGAGGACGGCTGGACGGTCGAGGTCATCGACCAGACCAAGCTGCCCCATGTCTTCGAGGTCCTGCCCTTGAAGACCTGCGAGGACGCGGCCCGCGCCATCGAGACCATGGTCGTGCGCGGCGCGCCGCTGATCGGCGCGACCGCGGCCTACGGCATGGCCCTGGCGTTGCGCGAGGACGCCTCCGACGACGGCCTGGAACGCGCGCACCAGCGCCTGCTGCGGACCCGACCGACCGCGGTGAACCTGCGCTGGGCGCTGGACGAGATGATGGCGGCGCTGCGCAACCGGACCCGCGAGGAACGCCCGGCGGCCGCCTACGCCCGGGCGGCCGAGATCTGCGACGAGGACGTCGAGATCTGCGCCGCGATCGGCCGCAACGGCCTGGCGATCTTCGAGGAGATCGCGGCGAGGAAGCCGGGCGAGCGGCTCAACGTCCTGACCCACTGCAACGCCGGCTGGCTGGCCACGGTCGACTGGGGCACGGCGACGGCGCCGGTCTACATGGCCCACGACAAGGGCCTGGACGTTCACGTCTGGGTCGACGAAACCCGACCGCGCAACCAGGGCGCGGCCCTGACCGCCTGGGAGCTGGGCAACCACGGGGTGCCGCACACCGTGATCCCGGACAACACCGGCGGCCACCTGATGCAGCACGGTCTGGTCGACCTGGTGATCACCGGCACCGACCGCACCACCGGCAGCGGCGACGTCGCCAACAAGATCGGCACCTACCTGAAGGCGCTGGCGGCCCGGGACAACGGCGTGCCCTTCTACGTCGCCCTGCCCTCGCCGACCATCGACTTCACCCTGGACGACGGCGTGACGGAGATCCCGATCGAGCAGCGCGGCGGCGAGGAGGTCTCGCAGATGACCGGCCGCACCGAGGACGGACGGATCGAGACCGTGTCGATCGTCGCCGAGGGCTCGCCGGTCGCCAACTACGCTTTCGACGTCACCCCGGCCCGCCTGGTCACCGGCCTGATCACCGAGGCCGGCGTCGCCGAGGCCAGCAAGGACGGCCTCGCGCGCCTCTTTCCGGGGCGGGCTAAGGGCAGCTAGGGCACGATGGCATGAGGTCGATGCGGCCTCGGCCTCCGGACGCGCCATCCCGAGAGCCCTCTGCGGGCTCCCGGGATCCGTCGCTCTAGCTATGTTTAATTGAGTCCAATCAAACGCAGTTTGATCTAGACCGACCTTACGGCGATCCGGTGCATGGAGTTGTTGAGGTAACCCTTGGGATTCCAGGCGATGGCGTGCGGCTGGGCGACTCCCTTGTCGCTGGTCGCACGAGCCCAGACCTCGTAGTAGCCCTTCTGCGGCAGGTCGATCTCTGCACGGAAGGTCTGCCACGCATAGGGATTGACCGGGTCTTCCAGTTCGGCGCCAATCCAGGTCGCACCGAAATCGACCGACAGATCGACCCGCTCGACCTTGTCGTCGCCGGCCCAGGCATGGCCCCGCACCGCGACCTTGCCGTTCGAGGTCTCGTGCCCCGTCACGGGAGAGGTAATCAAGGACTTTACCGGCATCGCGTTGATGATGACGAAATCCTTCTTGTCAACTTTCTCGCCGGGTTCGACCGGCCGGTTGGGAACGCGGTAGGACGTTCCGGTCATCTTCGGCCCGTCATGAACCTGATCACGCAGCCAGACCCGCGTGAGCCACTTGTGCGAGCAGGAGCCGGGCCAACCCGGGACCACCAAGCGCAGAGGCGCCCCGTTCATGGGATGAATCGGCGCGTCGTTCTGCTCGAAGGCGATGAGGTTGTGCGGATTCATCGCCTTTTCGATAGGAACGCCGCGGGAGATGGGCAGCTTGCTCTCGTCGCCAGAGAGATGCGTGTCGGCGCCGACATGGGCGGTGTAGACCGCGCCGTCCTTCACGCCCGCCGCCTTCAGCACGTCCGCGAGCCGGACCCCGGTCCAGTTGGAACAGCCGACGGCGCCCAGTGTCCACTGGTTGCCTTTCGCCGGCGGATCGAAGAAGGAACGGCCGTTGCCGCCACACTCGAGGGTCAGGGCTTCCTTCACGACCTCGAACTGGTCCCTCAGATCGGCGATGGTGAGCTTCATGGGCTTGTCCACCAGCCCATCGATGGTCAGGGTCCAGGTCTCGGGATCGACGTCTTCGGGCGGAATGCCGTTGTTCCGAATGAAATGCCGCGCGGTCGGCGTGATCGCGTCGTCCAAAAGATGCGGCGGCGTCTCGGCGTTGAGCGGCCGGTCATTGAGCAAGGTCAGTCCGTCCTTCCCCTGGATCTTGGCGGTGTCCGCCAAGGCCACGGGAATGAAGCCCGCCGGCAGGTTGGCTGCGAAGGGAATCGCGCCGCCGACCATGGCGCACATCGTCGTCAGGCCGGCACCGCGCAGAAATCCGCGCCGATCCGGGTTCGCGACCCGGCCAAACACCAGCTTGTCCGCCGTTTCGGGGTCCTTGTCGTAGAGCTCGAACAGCCCAATCTCGCGCTTTTCAGCCATCGCATGCACTCCCTCTGCTCGTCATGAGGTCCTGATTCGTTGAAAACACGGATCTTCGCGCAAGCGTTCCTGGACACCGGCCGATTGGAGTCAGCGACCGGTGACCAGGATCCGCAGGCGACCGAATCACCCCGTGCCCCGTGCCCGCACCTGTCGGTGCCCGACCTTTGCTACTGGTTCTGAGCGGCCCACTTGAGAAAAGCCTGGAAGAGTTCGTCCTGGTTCGGCGCAGCACTCGGAGGCGCGTAGTTGGATTCGGCCAGGAACTGATGGAACTTGTTCCGCAGGCTCGCCATAGGCGCAACGGCGGGCGGGGCGTTGTTGTCCAGCCAGTCCTGGGCAGGCTTGAAGCGCTGCCACCCTGGGAGTGACGCGGCCAGATTGACGTCCCGCCACTTCCGATGCCGCACCGGGTCCATGAACTGCTCGAAGTTCGAGAAGAATTCATTTACGAAGCGCTCGAGCTTTTTGTACCTCCCGCTGTCCGGTGACCAGTTGTAGACTGCCAGGACTTCGCCCACGGCGATCGTGTTGACGACCCCTCCCTCGGGGATGAGATTGGGATATTCGTCATGGGTCAGCCTGGACGGCAGGTAGGTGTCGGCGAGAACCGGCACGAAGGGAACCTCGACGAAATGCAGGCCGTCGCCCGGCTCGACGTTGAGCATGGAATCAGCGGGCTTGCCTGTCACGACGAAAGCCGCAGCGACCTCCCCGGTCCTGATCTTCTCGATCGCGACATCCCGTTCGAGGTGCAGCCGAACCGGAACGATGCCCAAGGCCTCGAAGACATTCTGAGCCGTGAAGGCGGAACCGCGACCTTTCACATCGAAGCTGACGGGCTTGCCGTGCAGATCCTCGATTGTCTCGATGCCCCGACCAGCGATGAGGTGAAGCTCGCTGTTGTAGAGCTTGGTCACGTAGCGAACCTTGTTGTCGATGTTCGGATGGATATTGTTGCGTTTGACGTAGGCAAGCACATCCGACTGGAGGATGCTGAGGTCGATCCCCTTTAGATACATGACGTCAGCGATGCCCTGCAGCGAGCCGTGCCCGACGACCGGCAGCACCCGCAGTTCGCCCATCTCGTTCAGGACCCGCGCCATGTCGGACGCGATCGCCGTACAGGTGCAGCCCAGGCCCTTGGTAATGATTCGAACGGTGCCGCTGTTGGCGTACTTCTTCCACGCCGCGTCCCCGACCGGAAAACTCTCGGGACCTGCAGCCGCGGCCGTACCGCCGAAGGAGACAAGCAACGCGACCGTGGCTAGGGACCGCCCGATATCGCGCTTGAGGGGAGAGAAGAAACGCATTACATGATCCTCTGATTGAACCTACCCAATGCCCGCTCGAAGCCCCCTCACCCGAGCGTGACTTGACACATGACCCCCACCGAAACCCACCGCCTGCGGACCCTACCAATACATTCAAGGCAATACAAGGCGGGGTTGCAGATACCTGCGCATGATGGCTTAGTGTACTTAGAACTGATGCGACCTTTACAGTAGACGCATCACTATAGACATAGATTTAGACCTCGAACGGCCGCACCGCCGCGGAGGCGAGCCGCCGGGACGCCGATCTATTCCTGCGCCATCCGCAGAAAGCCGTGGTAGAGCCGGCCAAGGGTTCTCCTCGCGGTCCCAGACGTCCATCGGGCCGCCCATGACCCAGAGCGCATCGTAGGCGTCGAGATCGGGGATCGAATCGCCCTCGTCGAGCTCGACCGCGTCCCAGGCGATGCCGTCCTCGGCCAGGAACTTGCGGAAGATCCCGGGATGCTCGCAGGCGATGTGCTGAAAGACCAGAAGCCGCATGCCCCCTCCCCGCCGTGCACCGGTCCAGCTTGATCGGCGGCGGTCGCGCCGCCAAGGCCTTTCGGTCGCGCGCAGGGCAGGGCTGCGTTCAACGCAGGCGGCATCTGCACGATTCCGGCGGGGTGTTGGCTTGGCCGGCCGGGGCGACTAAGCAAGGAGCCATGCCCCGATCCTCCACAGCCTACCTGGAGCAGCGCCTGGAGCGCATCCCGCGCGTCGGCCTCGCCCATCTGCCGACGCCGCTGGAGCCGCTCCCGCGCCTCACCGCCGAGCTCGGCGGGCCGCGACTCTGGGTCAAGCGCGAGGACTGCACCGGCCTGGGCTTCGGCGGCAACAAGCTGCGCAAGCTGGACTACGTCCTCAGCGAGGCGCTGGCCGCCGGGGCCGACACCCTGGTGTCCGGCGGCGTGGTGCAGTCGAACAGCCTGCGCCAGGTCGCGGCGGCCGCCGCGAAGCTCGGCCTCGCCTGCCACCTCGTGGTCTACGAGGGCCGGGTCGCGGCGCCATCCCCGGACTATCACGACCAGGGCAACGCGCTGCTCAACCGGCTCTTCGGCGCCCAGCTCCACAAGCAGCCCTGGACCGGTGAGCGCAACGCCGCCATCGAAGCGCTGGCCGCCGAGCTCGCGGCGCAGGGGCGCAAGCCCTTCGTCGTGCCCTACGGGGTGTCGAACGGCCGGGGCGCCCTGGCCTACGCCTCGACGATCATCGAGATCGCGCGGCAGAGCGCCGCGGCCGGATTCACGCCCGGCGCCGTCGTGCACGGCTCCGGCAGCGGCGGCACCCAGGCCGGCCTGGTGCTGGGCGCCCGCGCGGCGCTGTCGAGAACCCGGATCCTCGGCATCGACATCGACGCCGAGCCGGACCGCGTCCAGGCCGACGTCCTGCGCTACGGCGAGGAGGCCGCGGCGCTGCTGCAGATCCCCTTCGAGCCCGCCGACGTGGAGGTCGTCGCCGGCCACGCCGACCCGGCCTACGGCGTGCCCCAGGCCGCGACCCTGGAGGCGATCAGACTCGCCGGCCGGCTCGAAGCCCTGGTCCTGGACCCGGTCTACTCCGGCAAGGGCCTGGCCGGCCTCATCGCCCTGATCCGCGCAGGCCGCTGGCGGGCCAACGAGGACGTCGTCTTCCTCCACAGCGGCGGCGGGCCGGCGCTCTTCGCCTATCGCGAGGTGCTGGAGCTTTAGCCTCAGGCGTCGCCGAGACCGGAACCTCTCCCGATCAGTCGGCGCGGTAGATGAAGTAGCGGCCGGGGGCGATGCCCT
>JAKSBE010000581.1 GCA_022361275.1 Kiloniellales bacterium | reverse complement strand
GACCATCAACTACCGGACCTTCAAGCCGGAGCGGGACGGCCTGTTCTGCGCCCGGATCTTCGGTCCGATCAAGGACTACGAATGCCTCTGCGGCAAGTACAAGCGGATGAAGTACCGCGGCATCATCTGCGAGAAGTGCGGCGTCGAGGTCACCCTCTCGAAGGTCCGGCGCGAGCGCATGGGCCACATCGAGCTGGCCAGCCCGGTGGCGCACATCTGGTTCCTGAAGTCGCTGCCGAGCCGCATCGGCCTCCTGATCGACATGACGCTCAAGGACCTCGAGCGGGTCCTCTACTTCGAGAGCTTCGTGGTCGTCGAGCCCGGCCTGACGCCGCTCAAGTACCACCAGCTGCTGAGCGAGGACGAGTACCTCGACGCCCAGGACGAGTTCGGCGAGGACGCCTTCACCGCGATGATCGGCGCCGAGGCGCTGAAGGTCATGCTCTCCGGCCTGAAGCTGGAGGAAGAGCGCGACGAGATGCGCATCGAGCTGCGCGAGACCAACTCCGAGGCCAAGCGCAAGAAGCTGGTCAAGCGCCTCAAGCTGGTCGAGGCCTTCATGGAGTCGGGCGCCCGCCCGGAATGGATGATCCTGGACGTGGTGCCGGTGATCCCGCCGGAGCTGCGCCCGCTGGTGCCGCTGGACGGCGGCCGCTTCGCGACCTCGGACCTGAACGACCTCTATCGGCGGGTGATCAACCGGAACAACCGGCTGAAGCGCCTGATCGAGCTGCGCGCGCCCGACATCATCGTGCGCAACGAGAAGCGCATGCTCCAGGAGTCCGTGGACGCGCTCTTCGACAACGGCCGGCGCGGCCGGGTCATCACCGGCGCCAACAAGCGGCCGCTGAAGTCGCTCTCCGACATGCTGAAGGGCAAGCAGGGCCGCTTCCGCCAGAACCTGCTCGGCAAGCGCGTCGACTACTCCGGCCGCTCGGTCATCGTGGTCGGCCCGGAGCTGAAGCTGCACCAGTGCGGCCTGCCCAAGAAGATGGCGCTGGAGCTCTTCAAGCCCTTCATCTACTCGAAGCTCGAGCTCTACGGCATGGCCTCGACCATCAAGGCGGCCAAGCGCATGGTCGAGAAGGAGCGGCCCGAGGTCTGGGATATCCTTGAGGAGGTGATCCGCGAGCACCCGGTGCTCCTGAACCGGGCGCCGACCCTGCACCGCCT
>JAKSBE010000365.1 GCA_022361275.1 Kiloniellales bacterium | reverse complement strand
TGGTTGCGGGGGCTCGCAACCGCCGGAGCTACCTCACTGATTTGGCCGGTCAATCTACCAGACAACGCCTAGAACTGACGCGATGGTTGTTCGACGTGGCCGCTTGACCAGATCGCGGGCAGGATTTGACGGAGACCAGCAATCGGTCAGCGCTTCGATTTGATCACATCGACGCCTGCAACAGCTCCATCGCGCTGAAGGGCGAGATCGCAATGGCCTCCTAGTGTGATGGTTTCAAAGTTCGGCACATTTCATGTGCCGAGATTTGGAAGCTGCATCACACGAGATTCAACAAGTTAGTGTCCCTTTGATTCTGCAATTCGCTCTCGCGAATTTCAGAATCGGGACACTAGTCAGATCGGCGGACGCAGCGCCAACATGCCCATCCTTCGGTTCGGCACGCCGAGGCGGAGTCTCGAGAACCCGAGATAAGGGCCGGTGACAAGCAACGACACTTCCATCTGGCGATGTCAGCGATGGGAGTCTTGTCATAAATTGGTTATTGACCACCAAACAACAACTATGAATAGTATATCTCCAGGCTTGGATGAAAGGCAGCAAGCCCGAATCCTCGTCAAAAAGGGGCACGCCGACCCAGGCGGCAACCTGAGTCGGCGCTGGATCAACCCACGAGCTGGTGTGGAACAGTCGCTGTGGGCCAACCAGTTTCAAGTCTGGTTGCAGTTGGCTTGCCTGCCAACACAGCCAAGAACGGCTTGCAAAATGCTGAATTCGAACACGTTTCCGATCTTTATCGGATGCATTGGCAGAGTCGAGGCTCGTCGCTTTGGCTCTACCGAGCTGCCTGGTCTCGCTCTTGCGACCTGACGCTTGGCGCTTTCACATCCGAGTTGACTTCTCACCGGTCGGTCGCTGGCGACTCGGCGACATAGGCCGAGAGCACAGTAGATTTCATTCTATAGTTGCAGGTGCCTGCTTCGGCGAACTCGCAAGAGCCTATTGACGCCGACCCGACGGCTGATATCATCGCCCGCAGCTTCGCAATGTTTGGCCCTCTAAGCGGAGAGGCACCGGCTGGTTTCGCGGTCGCAGCTATCCCGCGAATCGCCCCGTTCAGTTCCCTCGGCACCTCTGTCGCATTGCCCGGCGACCAGACAGTCCTGCTGTTCCCAGGCCTCGTTGAGCACGCTCCGATCCTGGTCGATGTCGCCGCGAGAACGACGACGCAGGGCAGTTGCCGGCCGGCGATCGTCATCTCTAAGGCGGACCGCCGCCGTTCCATCGTGACTGCAATCGAAGAGCGCGCGACGCTCCATAGCTGCCGGCAGCCTTTGCGCATACCCTTTGGCGGCGACACGGCAGACGCGCGGCTGCAGGTTGAAACACTTCGGAGCGAAGACATCGACACGGTGTTCTGCTTCGGCCCCAGGGACGGTCTGGCCGTCTTCGCCGAGGCGGCCGCACGGCAAGGCTGCTTCCCGCTGCTGCTGCTCTCGGGACTGCACACAGGGCGAAATGCCTTTGCGCTCGCCGACAGGCTCGGACACAGGGTCGCCGCCGCCCCGGTGATGCCGTCCTTGGCAGGACCACCCACGAGCGGACCGGGCACCGCAGGGCGGCAAGGCAGCCGCGGTCGAGAGCAGCATCCGGTCGCCTGGGCTCTGGGCGAGGCGGTGGCCAGCTCTCATCGAGGGCCTACGTCGAGCGGGCCACCGAGTCGACCGCGCCGCCTTTGTAGCGGCACTGGAAGGCTTGGCGGAGTTTGACACCGGTTTGCCGCCGCGCATCGGCTTTGGCCCGAACCGGCGTCTCGGGGCGCCCGGCGCCTATGTCTTGGAGTTCGCCGGCGACATGGGCGCTCTCCCATCCCGCGTTTTCTGGGTCCAGGCAGAGTAAAGGTCAGACCGACCTCCGCATCGCGGTACTGACGGTGAAGCCGATCGTCCGTGAGTTCTGGGCGTGGCCCAGGACGCTGCGCCGAGCGATGACGACGCCAGGAAGTTAGTCCCCAGCGCGGAAGCGCTGATGACAAACGTTGCAATGGGCCGCGACCCTCACGGCCGCCATGCGGGCGCCGGCCGCGGTCAAGCCCGGTCCCTATCTGCCTCTCCCATCATGGTGCCGGGACCCATATCAGCCCTGGGACCTCTGCCGCCCATCATCCCGGGGCCCATGGCGACGTCCTCCCATTTGCGCCGCAGCGCGATGTCCTCGCCGGGATCGTCGGCCGCCCGTATCGGGAATCACGAAGCGAGAACAATCGACTCGATGGCGGTCCGCGCCGGAAGCGAACTCGATCTCACGACCAGCCACATGTGGATCGAAATCGGACCTCTGGCACGAGACGTGAAGGCCGGCGACACGATCCCCATCGAGCTGGTTTTCCTGCGCAGCCGGCTGCGCGTTGAGGCCCATGTCCACGGTACCGATGCCGCCCCCTGATCGGCGGCTAGGACACGGCGGGTGTGCCTTGAGCAGCACCCGCCGCGCCCGGCTTCATTCTTCCGGCACCAG
>JAKSBE010000003.1 GCA_022361275.1 Kiloniellales bacterium | reverse complement strand
GATGGAGCTCGGCTATGGAGGCATGGGCATGATCGCCGCCGCCGTGGCCGCGCCGCTTGCGCTGTTCCTCTTGCTCGAACTGCTGTTGCAGGCCGCGGCCAGGTTTCCCTGGCTGATGATCCCGCACCTGCTGCTCGTGTGCGCGCCGTCCTTCCTGCTCGGCTTTCACCAGGCGCGCGTTTACATCACCGCGCCCGAGCAAGGCGGATCGGAAACGTTGGGCGTGGTCGTCGGCGGCGTGGTCGGGACCTTGCTCGCCGTCGCCGCCTATGCGGCGTATTTTCGTGATCGCCGTTCCCTAGCGGATGACAACGGCTATTAGCGCTCTATTGCAGCAGTCGGCGATAGCCGCCCGACATGAGTGCACGTCCCCGTTTCACCGCGTAGCGCACGCGCGCTTTCATGGTGCCGTCCGGCGCGGTCCATTGGTCGGCGACCAGGCGCTCGCCGTACAAGGCAATCGCGATGTCCCGGCGCGACAGGCCGGCGAGATCGCCGTCGAGCGCGATCAGGGCATTTTTGAGATGCGCGGCCCGGGACGCCGGCTTGTAAAGCGAGGCGGCATAGCGTTTGTGCGCCCAGAGCGAGCGTAGACGTTGATAGGCAAGCACCTTCCGGTCTCCGGCACAGAAACCGCTCAAATGACAATGAAGGACAATGTCGTCCTGCAGGACGTCCTCGCCTGTGCAGACGAGCTGGACGGTGCGTCCTAGATGGTTGAAGAGCACGTGCTGCGCGCCGTCTTCGGCGATTAGCACGGTCTTGCGTCCCGGCAGATCGACGAGCCGCAGCCGGTCCGGGCGATCCGCCGCGCCCGCGGTGGCGGTCGCTTTCAACGCCAGAGCATAGGCGTCCGGCCGCCAGATGGCGTCGACCTGCCGGGCGTCTTCATCGTCCTCGACGGCGGGGTAGTCGACCAGCCCCCATCGCGCGGCGGCGGCGTGCGCGGCGCTCGTTTTGCGCACGGTGAGACCGCCGGTGTGATGGACGGCCGGCCCATGACGCCGCAGCCACTCGGACCAGGCGGACCGGAAGTCAGTGTTGCGCCGAAGAAACTCCCATCCGATGCCTTCGACGGGCATACCGAGGATATAGTCATAGGCGGAGCCACATCCCGACCCCATGCTGTTCGATCGTGCGTCGCCCATGTATCGCCATCCCTTCTCGGCGAACGCATGGAGGCCGCGCGATCGGTCCTCACGGCCGCGGCCTGACGGCAGCGGCGGTTCGGTTCAGCGATCTTTGCAGCGTCTCTTTTTTACCGCTGTTGTGACAACGCCGCGACAAACACTCCTTGTTCGCCAGTTCTGTTCATGGCCAATATAGCTTTCCGCACGCCGGCTTGACTGCGCCGACATCACGCCACACCTGGAAAGCGTCGTTCGATTAAAACTACGTGTATCGAACGCCGAGAGGGTTCATCTTTTTGCGTCCACTGGCGCTTTCACCCGGACACGGTTGTTGGCCCGTACGCCTTTACGTCTTGTTGATCAACTGACACTGTCTCAAAACCTTAACAAAAGAGACGGCTCTACCCTGAGCTCAATGCACAGAGCTTTTGGCGAAATTGTCGCGTCAATTAGCAGTGGACTTCTCGATACGCACGTATTAATAGTTCTAATATAAACAAAGGATCGCTTCGCACGGTACGCGTGTCATGCGCGTCGGCTGATACTCAGCCGAGACCGGCAAGGCGGTTTCCAACAATCACCCCGGATCACAGGGCTCATAGAGTTATCGCATAGCGGCTTGGCCGCCATGCGGCGCTGGCGAATGGCCGTCAGCCGAGATCGATGGTTAGCGGTGGGGCGTCGCGCGTGAGCGCGCGCAGGTAAGGTTTGGAGCAGCGCCCCATGCACCGCGGCGACGCACCTATGCAGATCGTTGACCACCGCCGCGGAGCGGCCGGCGCCGAGGTCGATCTTGAGCGCTTGCTGGGGCGATGCGCCTTGCGCGACCGTACCGCATTCGTGGCCCTGTACGAGGCGGCCGCACCGAGGCTCTACGGCGTCGCCTTACGCATGCTGAAGCGCGAGGCGTGGGCGGAGGAAGCGCTCCAAGAAGCATTCATGAAGATCTGGCTCGGTGCGGCAAGCTATCGCGCCGAGCGCGGCCGTCCGCTCGCCTGGATGACCGGCATCATGCGCAATGAGGCGATCAGTCTGTTACGCAAGAGCGCCTATAAGGGACGCGAAGTGGAATGGACGGAAAGCGGCGACCTGCGCGTCAGCGCGGATGACCCCGCGCTCTCAGCGGAGCTCCGTGACGACATCCGGCGCGTGTCGCACTGTTTGGATCGGCTGTCGACCGATCAGCGCCTGTGCGTCCTGAAAGCCTACCATGAAGGCTACACACCGACGGAACTGTCGAAGTCGCTCGGACGGCCGGTCGATACGGTGAAAACCTGGCTGCGCCGCGGCGTGTCGCGACTAAGGGAGTGTCTCGGCCATGCCGCGTAACGATCCCCATCGCCTCGACCGTCTCGCGGAGGACTATGTTGTCGGCGTGATGACGCTGGGCGCCCGCGCGCGGTTCGAGCGCCTGATCGGCACGCAGGAAGATGTCCGCGCGGCGGTCTCGGCGTGCGAGCGGGACCTTGCACCGCTCGACGCCCTGACGCCGGCGGTCGCCCCTCCGCCGCGGATTCTGACGGCGCTCCAGCGCAGAATCGCCGCGGACGATGCGCCTTCCTCCTTCTGGCAACGGTTGTCCATCTGGCACGGCTTCGCGGCCGCCGGCGCCGCTTTGTCCTTGTGCCTGGCCATCGGCTTGTTCTGGATGATCCAAAACCCGACGCTCGTCGAGCGGCAAACGGCCGTCGCCGCGCCGCCCAAATACGTCGCCGTGTTGACCGACGGGGCGAACGCGCCGGGCTTCGTGGTGACGGGCTTCAACCAACCCTTCCGCCTGACGATCGAACCCATGGGCGACGAGGCGGCGCGCCCTGAAGCGTCGCCCTCCCAGGTCCTGCGCCTCTGGGCGGTCGATCGCGAAACGGGGGCGGAGCGTCCACTCGCCGACATCGCGACGACGGCGGCGGCGTTCGAAGTGGGGCTCGACGATGCGGGCTGGGAGCTCGTCAAGGCCGCCGAGTCCCTGATCGTCTCCCGCGAACCCGTGCGCGCCGACGGTCCGCGCTCGGGTCCGGTTCTTTACTCCGGATTGTGTCTCAACCTGAAAGGATTGCAGCCGTTATGAGCCGACTTGCGTACGCCGCTCCCTTCGCCTTCTGGATCGTCGCCCTTTCCCCCGCCGCCGCCGTGGAGCCGCCGGCTGCGAACGACACGGTCCTTGACGCCTTGAAGAACGGCGAAGTCCTGTTGAACGTCCGCTATCGCTACGAGCATTCCGGCCAGGACGGTTTCGACGAAGACGCGCACGCCTCGACGCTGCGCACGCGGCTCGGATATGAGACGGGGGCGTTCAAAGGCCTGTCGGCACTGCTCGAGTTTGAAAATGTAACGACGCTCGGGCCCAACGACTTCAACGACACGATCAACGGGCGGACCCAATTCCCGGTGGTGGCCGATCCCGAGGCCACCGAGGTCAACCGCGCGCAGGTCAGCTATGTCGGGGTCCCCGACACGCGCCTGGTCGCCGGCCGCCAACGGATCAGCCTCGACAATCAGCGCTTTGTCGGCGCGGTCGGGTTTCGTCAGAACGAACAGACCTTCGACGCGGCGCGCGTCGTCACTCAGAGCCTGCCGGACGTCACGGCCTCCTACGCCTATGTCTGGCAGGTGAATCGCATCTTCGGTCCGGACAGCGATCAGGGCCGGTTCGACAGCGACACCCATTTGGTCAACATCGCCTATGACGGCCTGCCCTTCCTGACGGCGGTCGGCTACGCCTATCTCGTCGACTTGGAGGAAGCGCCGCGGCTCTCGTCTCAAAGCCTTGGCGTGCGCCTTCTCGGCCGACACGCGCTGTCGGAGACAGCGGCTCTCAAGCTGACCGGCGAATATGCGCGGCAGTCGGACTATGGCGGCAACGCGGGCGATTTCGGACTCGACTATTTCCTGGTCGAAGGCAGGGCGGAGATTGGCCGCTTTTCGGCCAAAGCAGGGTACGAATCCCTGGAGGGCGACGGGACGAACGCTTTTCAGACGCCGCTCGCCACCTTGCACGCCTTTCAGGGGCTGACGGACGTTTTCCTGGTGACGCCGCCGGACGGGATCGAGGAGGTCTATGTGTCGACGAGCTACGGCTTCGGTGATCTTGGCCTCTTCCGGAAGGTGTCCGTCAACGCCGTCTATAACGACTTCTCCGCCGAAAACACGAGCCAGGATCTCGGCCGGGAATGGAGCGTGCTTGCGAAAGCGCGGCTCTTCGACCAGGTCGGTCTGTCGGCGCAATACGCGTCATACGACGGCGGCGGATTTGCGGCGGATCGCGACCGCCTGTGGCTGACGGTGAGCTTCGCGCTGTAGCCGTCCCGGAGCGCTTCCCCGGGACGCACCCGTCTTCGCCCGACCTTGCCGGGCGCTGCCGGAAGGCGTCGCGGCCGCTCTTCAGGCTGCTTGACGGGTCCATTTGAGACGCGCGCCGCCGCCGTCTTCATCATCGAAGAGTACCGCGCGGATCGGTTCGGGGAAGCTCGGATCATCCAACTGGACGCTCAGATAGTCGCGCGGCTCCTCGCCGTTCGTCCTATTGCGCCAGGCCGCCCCGACATCCAATCCGCCGAGATACACTCGAAAGTCGGGATCCTGGTCCTTCTTCTTATGGGCGTTGGTCTCGATGCGGATTTTCACGTTTATCGTCAACGTCCGTATGGTGCCGGCGTAGCCGTCGGCGGTGACGGCGAGTCTAGCGATTGTCCCCATGGGAGGTCTCCTTTGGGCTGGTGTTGGCCGCGACCGGCTTCTTCGGCTTGGCCGGCGCGGTGGCGGGGGATGGATCGGCGGCGCGGAGCGTCCGGCGCGCCTTCTTGAAGGAGGGGTCGGCGTCCAGGAACCGTTCCAGCATGTAAGGAATAAGTTCCTCGACAGGTTCGGATTGTCCGTAAGCGGCCTCGTAGACCGCAGCGTAGTCGCGCAGCTTGGCGTCGATCTCCGGCGGAAAGCTGACCGTGCGTTTGACATGGGCGCGGTCCGGCAAGCGCGGCAATCTGAGCTCGGTCATCGCGCGGCCCTCCGGCTCTGCTGCGTGTCTTGGTTCGGCAGGACGCGGCGGAGTTTCCGAGTGCGCCGTGCTTCGGGCAGCCGCACGGCGGACAAGCCGTCAGACGGCGGATCGGGCATTTTGGGCTCAAGGGGGACCATTATCCGTCTCCATAGGGTCTTAGGATCAAATCCTTGTTGACGATCACCCGGAGCGGCCAGCCGGGCCGGATCGTGATCGTCGGCTGTATGTTGAGATTGCGTTCGGTGATGCGCTGGCCGACCTGGTTGGCGCTGTCCTGCGTCGACTCGCGCAGTGCCCGCACCAGATCGCTTTCCTCCTCGCCGAAGGTCAGTTCGGTTCCGACGCCGAGAAGCGTCGCCAGGGCGATGCCCTTCAGCAGACGCCAGGTATGAAAGTCGACCTTGTCGGCAAGGCCGGCGAACCCTTGCGTATCGGCGGCCGGAAGATTGTCGACGACGATCGAGGAGCCGTCGGAAAAGATGATCCGCCGCCAGACGAGCAGCGCGCGCTCCTGGCCGAACGCGACGACGCTGTCATACTCGCCGAACAGCCGCGCGCCTTGCGGGATCAGGAGATGCCGCCCGGTCGCGGTGTCGTAGACGTTCTCGGTGACTTGGGCGATCACCCGTCCCGGGAGATCGGAATTGACCCCCGTCACGAGACTGGCGGCGATGACGCTGCCCGCCATGACCTGGTAGGGCGACAACGGGTCTTGCAGGGTATGCGGATTGTAGATCGAGCCGTCCGGCCCTTTCTCCAAAAACCCGATCTTGCGCCCTTGGGCGTTCTGGTCGTCCTTGGGCGCGACCGCCGCCGCGCCGGCCGCGCCGGTGGACAGCGCCGTAAGGCTGTCCGGGGACGCGCCTTTCGGCGTCTCGGTGCGCGCCTCGCCGATCCGCGCGCCGGCGAGTTGAAAGAACACGTCGGATTCCAGCGCCTGCTGTCGCAGCCGCGCCAGGCGAATGGCTTCGGCGCGTTCGGCGTCGTCGACGGGATTGGCCCGGAAGGGAAGATCGTCGATGGTCGAGGGCGGCGGGGCTTGGAGCCCGAGATCGCGTTCGGCGTCGAGGACAGCCGCGCCGAGATCGCCAGGCAACGGCGCGCCGAGCTGTGGCGGCAAATCGCGATAGGTGGCGGGCAGCTCCGCGAGACCGTCGGCGGTCGGTTTGTTCCGGACATTGAACAGTTCTTCGCCGGCCCTGTCTCCGGTCGCCGCCGGCGGCTTCAAGGCGATCATGGTCGCGCCGAAGACGACGGCCAGGCCGAAGCCGGCGGCGACGGCGAGCGCTTTCTTGGAGAGCCGCGTCACGGGCTGCGGCCGCGCGCGCAGTGCCAAGTCGTCCGGGCGCGCCCGCAGATCCGGCGCGGCGTCGGAGCGGTCGTCGCCTCCCTCGGCCTCGGACGCGCGACGCTCGTCCGTCATGACCCTTCCCCTTCCCGGAGAATGCGCGTGATCCGCACGACCTGTTGATGCTTCTCGCCGAGCCGCAGCTCGGCGACGGCGAACAGTCTGTCGACGATGTAATAGGGCCCCTTGACGCGGTAGTTGACGAGCTGCGCGCGGCCTTTGGCACCGACGACGAAGAGCGGCGGCGCTTCGCCCTGGCCGAGGTTTTTCGGAAACTGAATGTAGACCTGCCTCTCGTCGTCAAAGGCGCGCAACGGCCGCCACGGGACGTCGTCGCCGGAGATGACGTAACGGAATTTGAGGTCCGACAAGGCGACGCCGTGCTCGATGATGCGATCGGCCGCCGCCGCGTTGTGAGCGTTGCGCGCCCGGAGCGCGACGAGGTCGTCATGGGGATAGGACCAGGCGACCGACGCGATATAGGTTTCGTCGGTGCTCTGGAGATCGAGATAATAGGCCCGCCGATCCGTGGTGATGACCAGATTGGTTTTGAGATCGGCCGCAGTCGGCTTCACCAGGATATGGACGCGCGCGTCCTCGCCCGCCCCGCTGGTGGTGTCGCCGACGACCCAGCGCACGGTGTCGCCGGCCGAGACGGACACAAGCTGCTCGCCAGGCTGAAGCGCGATGTCCGTGACCTGGGCGGGCGCGGCGTAGACCTGATAGAGCGCGCCGCGCACGAAGGGGTAGACTTGTATGGCATTGACGTAACCGTCCTGGGTCGGCTGAAAGCGCGCCGCGTCGTTGGCCGCAACGACACGCTCTTGCGGCCGGGCGTCGTCCGCATCGCGCGGCGCCGGCCTGTCGCCCGGCGCGGGCTTCAACTGGCCGGGCAAAGGCAAGGGCGTCGGCATTTCGATGATCTTGACCGGCTTGGGCGGGTCGGCGCTGACGACCGCGGGCTCAAATTCGCCCGGATCGAAATCGAACACGGGGACGTCGCTGGAGGCGCAGCCGGCGAGCGCAGCCGTGACGGCGAGCAGCATGAAACGGATCATTGCCTTTCTCCTGATACGAAGTCCTCGGACCAATTGAGGGCGTGGACGTAAAGGCCGAGCGGGTTTTTGCGTAAGGTCGCGGTGTCGCGCGGGGGCTGAAGGACGATGGTGAAGGAGCCTGTGAAGTTATCGGCGCGCACGAAATCGCCGTTCTGATAGACGTCCTCGCGCCAGCGCACCTCGAAGGTCTTGTCCGTGGACCGCACGACGCTGGTCACGTTCACCGACACTGTTCTGTCGCCGATGACGCCGAAGGGATCGTTTTCGCGGGCGTAGTCGTTGAGGGTCAGCGACGCCTGGTCGGTCGCGTAGTCATAGGCCTCAAGCCAATTGTTCCGGACAATGACCGGATCAATCGACAGCGAACGGATGTTCTCCACGAAGCGCGAAAGCTGATAGGCGATGATCTCGTCCCGCGGCGTGTACGGCTCGACGGCCGGCCCGACCGCCCGCACCTCGCCCATCGCGTCCACCTCGACCACATAAGGCGTGATGTGGCTGCGTCCGAGCTGCCAGACGACGCCGGCCCCGAGGCCGCCGGCGAGCAAGAGGCATCCGAAGGCCATGAAGCGCCAGTTGCGCGCCTGCACGCGGGCGGCGCCGATCCGGTCGTCCCACACCTGGGCGGCTTTCTGATAG
>JAKSBE010000117.1 GCA_022361275.1 Kiloniellales bacterium | reverse complement strand
CGATCTCGTCGCGCCGGCCGACCGCCGGCACCTCGGCGTTCAGGTCGCCCCTGGCCAGCTCGCCCATGGCCGTGGTCATGGCGACGATCGGGCCCGAGATCGCCCGTCCGATGACGAAGGCGAAGACCGCCCCCAGCAGGATCGCGGCCAGAGCGGTCACGATGCCGATCCACTCGGCCGCCCGGATCGAGGCCGTGGCCTCCGGCCCCAAGGTGTCCTGCCGCTCCTTGTTCCTGAGCTTGATGTCCTCGGACTGCTGCGCGACCAGAGGGCCGATCTTGTCGAGGGTGCCGGCGATCACGCCGTTGCGCTCGAAGATCACCTTGGTCACCCCGTCGAAGGCCTTGCTGTAACCCGCCGCGAGCTCGACCACCTCGGCGGCGAGGCGCTGCCGGGTCGGGTTCTGCAGCTCGTCGCGCATCCGCTCGGCGATCTGGCCGAACCCGGTCATCTCCTTGACCGCCCGATCCGCGTGGGCCTGCTCGTTGGTGACCAGGAAGCGGTTGGCGTAGAGCCGGGCCAGCAGCAGGTGCCGCAGGCTCTGCCCGGCCAGGAAGCTGGCGCTGGGATCCCCGTCCGCGTAGGCGCTCTTCATGATCTCGGTCAGCGCCCGCTCGCCCTTCGGGCCCAGCTCGTTCATCCGGTCGACGAAGGCATTGCGCCGGCCCCGGAACCCGATGACCTGCGCGAAGGCGCTCTCGTACTCGTCGATCTCGTGGGAGATGGTCTCGATCTCCTGGAGCTCCTGCGGCTCCTGGAAGAGCGACTTCGCCTCATCGATATAGGTCTTCAAGGCCGCGATCCGCTCCTCGACCTTCCGGCGCGCCTCGTCCGAGCCCTTCAGGATGTAGTCCTTCACGCCGAGACGGGCCTCGAGCAGGTTGGCCTGAATCCGGCCCATCTGGTTGGTCTGGCGCGCCGTGGCGCGATACTCGCTGAAGTTCGAGTTGGCGCCGTCGAGCCCGACGATGGTGACGATGCTCACCACCGTGAGGAAGGCGAGGATCGCGCCCATACCGACACCGACCTTCTTGCCGAGCGCAAGGTCGCTGAACGAAAAGCTGAGGCCACGACCGCCCTCGCCGCCCGGTGAGGCGTCCGGGGCCGGCTTGCCCGATTTTGCACTGATAGAAGATGACATGGACATTTCCTCCGTCGCATTCTGCGCTTGCGAAGCGTCAGAAACAGAGACCCGTCCGTCTCACGTCAGGCAGCATTCCGCTGAAACCCTGGTCCCGTGAGCCGGCACCGACCTTTGGTGTGATTTATTTCACATAGACCTTAAGATTTTTATATCCCATTTGGCATATATCCATTCGCATGTTATGACCAATTTCCTATACAGACGATATGGGTATCGCCTCTTGGACTAGAGATCCGGTCCCGGCGATCCTCTCCGCGGAGCCCTTTTCACGTTCCGCCAGCAAGGCGGTCACGCGACCCTCAGATGCTTCAGGAACCCGCCGACCTGATCGCGCAGCTGCTGCGAGTTCTCCTGCAGGCCCTTGGCGGCCTGGAGGACCTGGGTCGCCGAGGCCCCGGTCTCGCCCGCCGCCTGCTCCACGCTCGCGATGTTGGCGGAGACCTCGGAGGTGGCGGTGGCCGCCTCCTGAACGTTGCGAGAGATCTCCTGGGTCGCCGCGAGCTGCTGCTCGACCGCGCCGGCGATGGCCGTCGCGGTTTCGCTGATGGTCTCGATCGTCTGGCTGACGCCCTGGATCGCGGAGACGGCCGTGCCGGTGGCGTTCTGGATGCTGCCGATAAGGCCCAGGTTGGATAGCCAAGACATCAATCGAGGGTCCTCCTTTGAAGGCGCCGCCCGTCGGGTGCGCCGGAAACCTGCTCTCGCAACGGGACTGCCAATTCCTTCGCGAAGGCCTGCTTCGCCCTGCCCCGCACCACGGCGGCGGCAGCCGGCAGGCTTCGCCAATCGCGGTCCGCGATTGCGAGGCGGCCCGGGCGCGGCCCCATCCGGCACGCCCTGGACTGCGGTCTGTCAACACTCTCGACCGGGGGGCACGGACCCGGCTCGCTGTGATCTATTTCACAGGCATATTAACAATTACCTACCTCTTTAGTATCATTATCAGGCAAAGGTAATAATAATGCGAGGAGATAGCCCGACTAATACTTGCTAGCGGGAAAGGATATCACTCCATAGGTTGTAGATCGTCCCGGAGACATCAGGGCGGGAAAGCGCGGCAGAGCCGGGAAGAGCGAGAGCGATGATTGCTGGTTTCGGCACAGCGCCGACGCCAAACCCGTGAAGCTGAATCGCAATGGAATCAATGCTCTAGCCCCCCAGCCCTGGAACTCCCGCAAGCGAATACAAGAGTCGGGACCGGGGGCGCCGTCGGATGGGCTGCGGGACCCAAGCCCAAGGAGCTGGCGGGGCGACGTCGGGCCGAATCAGGGAGCCGCCCGAACAGAACCTGCGCTGACGCAGCCTCCGGCTGATCGAATGCAGGTGTTCTCACATGAAACAATCCCGGCCGCCTCCGCTCCACGCCATCGACTTGGACGGCGCTTCGCCTAAAGCGGCCCCTTGAAGGCGTTGGTGATGGGATAGCGTCGGTCGCGGCCGAAGGAACGGCTGGTGATCTTGACCCCGGGCGGGGCCTGGCGGCGCTTGTACTCCGCATTCTCCAGCAGCCGCCAGACCCGGTTGACCGTGGCCCGGTCGTGGCCCCGGGCGACGATCTCCTCGACCCCCAGCTCGCTCTCGATCAGGCCTTCCAGGATCTCGTCCAGGGCGTCGTAGGGCGGCAGGCTGTCCTGGTCGGTCTGGTCCGGCTTCAGCTCGGCCGAGGGCGGCTTGGTGATGATCCGCTCCGGAATCACCCGACCCGCGGGCCCCAGGGCGTCCTTGGGCAGGGCCTGGTTGCGCCAGCGCGACAGGGCGAAGACCGTGGTCTTGTAGACGTCCTTCAGGACGTTGAAGCCGCCGCACATGTCGCCGTAGAGGGTGGCGTAGCCGACCGACATCTCCGACTTGTTGCCGGTCGAGAGCACCATGTGGCCGAACTTGTTGGAGATCGCCATCAGGGTGAGGCCGCGCGAGCGGGCCTGGATGTTCTCCTCGGTGATGTCGGCCGCGCGGCCGTCGAAGAGCGGCTCCAGCATGCCCTCGAAGGCTTGCATGGCCGGCTGGATGCCGATCTCGTCCAGCCGGACCCCGAGCAGACGGGCCGCCTCGGCCGCGTCCTCCAGGCTCTCCCGGCTGGTGTAGGGCGAGGGCATCATGACGCAGCGGACCCGCTCCGGCCCCAGGGCGTCGACCGCCACCGCCGCCGAGAGCGCCGAGTCGATGCCGCCGGAAAGGCCGATCACCAAGCCGGGGAAGCGGTTCTTCCCGACGTAGTCGCGCAGGCCCAGCACCAGGGCGCGGTAGGTCGCCTCCAGACCCTCCTCCGGCGCGACGCGCGACGCCTCGGCGCAGGTCCAGACGTCGTCCGCCCCGCGGGTCCACTCGGTCAGGACCAGGGCCTCCTCGAAGACCGGCAGTTGAGCGCGGAGCCGGCAGGCGGCGTCGATCGCGAAGGAGCCGCCCTCGAAGACCAGCTCGTCCTGGCCGCCGACCTGGTTCACGTAGATCATCGGCAGGCCGGTCTCGGTCACCCGCTGGACGGCGAGCTGGTGCCGGAAGTCGACCTTGTCCCGCTCGAAGGGCGAGCCGTTGATCACGATCAGGATCTCGGCCCCGGACTCCGCGAGGCATTCCGGGACCTCGGGGGTCCAGATATCCTCGCAGACCGGCAGGCCCAGGCGCACGCCGCGGAAGTTCACCGGGCCGGGCAGCGGCCCGGGCTTGAACAGCCGCTTTTCGTCGAAGACCGAGTAGTTGGGCAGGTCGACCTTGGCGCGCAGGGTCTGGATCTTGCCGCCGTCGAGCAGCGCCGCGGCGTTGTAAAGGTGGAACCGCAGCGGCTGGCCGCTTCGCCAGCCCTCCTCGCGCCAGGGCACACCGACGATCATGGCCGGGCCGCCGTCCGCGGTCTCGGCCGCCAGGGCCTCCAGCGCCGCCCAGGCCTCATCCAGGAACTGCGGCTTGAGCACCAGGTCCTCGGGCGGATAGCCGACCAGACAGAGCTCGGTCGCGACCATCAGGTCGGCGCCCAGGATCGTCGCCTCCTGTCGGAAGCGGCGCAGCGTCGCGAGGTTGCCCGCGATGTCGCCGACCGTCGGATTGATCTGCGCCAGGGCGATCTTCAGCGCGTCCGTCATGACCCTTACTTACGGTGGCCCGGTCGGCGGGGCAAGCGTCGGCGCTCTCCAAGGAGGTGATGGATGTCGACTGGATCGCTCGGGACTTCGGCCGCGATCAGCCGCCGTCGCCGGCAAGCCGGGCCAGCGCGGGACTCAAGGGGGTGACGGGGCCCTGAAGGGGCCAATCCCGCTCGCGCGCGGTCTCGGCGATGGCGTCGATCCGCTCCCGGGTCAGGGGATGGCTGCTCAGGAGCGCCGGCGGCTGCGGCAGGTGCAGCACGGCCTCGAAGAAGGTCGAGGCTCCGGCGACATGGCCATAGAGCCCGGCCAGCGCCGCCAGCGCCGCGGCGTCGGCCTCGCGCTCCACGTCCCGGGAGAAGCCGCTGAGCAGCAGCGCGTTGGGGCCGACCAGCAGCTCGCCGGGCAGTTCCGAGCCCGAGGAGGAGGCCAAGGCGAAGAGGGCCTGCAGCAGGACGACCCCGCCGAGGGCCGCAGCCGGATCCCGATGGGCGACGTGCGCCACCTCGTGGCCCACCACGAAGGCCAGGGCGTTCTCGTGCGGCATGCGCTCGATCAGGCCGCGGGCGATGAAGATGTGCCCGCCGACGGTGGCGAAGGCGTTGACCTGGTCGCTGTCCAGGTAGTGGGCCTTGACCGTCAGGCCTTCGGGCAACTCGATATGCGCCGACAGGCGGTCGGCCAGGGCCTGCAGCTCCGCGCGGAGCGGGCCGGTTTCCGCCTCCGACTCCGGCGCCGCCTCCGGCAGGCGGTCACCGATGATCATCCCGGCGACGGCCTTCTCCCAGGCCACCGGCGCATGGCGGCCGAGCAGGCTGCCCAGGAACAGAGAGGCGAAGGCCAGCGCGACGCAGAGCAGCAGCGTCCCCAGGCTCAACAGGAAAAACTCGTAGAGCGGGCTGTGCCGGCTGACGTTGATCCCTTCCGGGACCTTGGGGTTTCTGAACTCCACCTTCCGCCACCGGGGCTCGCCGGTCAGGGCAGGATCGCGGTGCCGTAGGCCAGCACCTCGATGCAGCCGATGCTCCGGCCGCCGCCCTTGGAGATCGAGGAGGTCTCGAAGCGGGTGTTGAAGATCACGGTCGCGCCCAGCTTGCGGGCCTCCGCCTGCATGCGCAGCAGGGCCTCGCGCCGGCCGCGGTCGAGCAGGCTTTCGTAGGTATGGACCCGGCCGCCGAAGATCATACGCAGCCCGGCCACGAAGTGCTTGAAGTAGTCGATCGAGACCACGACGCTGCCGCGCACCATCTGGCTGCCGCCCGCGGGCAGGCTCTCCGGCACCGTCTTGCAGCACACGATGATCAGGTCGCTGAACGCCTCTTCGCGCCGGCGGATCGAGCGGTAGTGCCGGGCCTCCGCCAGCCGTCCGAAGCCGTAGCCGAGGACCAGCAGGAAAACCACGAGGCTCAAGCCGAAGAAATTGAAGACGGCCTCCATGCGCGCCCTACTCCGCCACCACGGCGCTGCCGTAGGCCAGGATCTCGGAGGCGCCCTGGGTCACCGAGGAGGTGGTGAAGCGGACATTGAGCACAGCATTGGCGCCCTTGGCCTCGGCCTGCCGGATCATGCGCTGGAAGGCCTCCTCGCGCGCCTCGCTGAGCAGCTCGCTGTAGCCCTTCAGCTCGCCGCCGACGATGTTCTTCAGGCCCGCGGCGATGTCCCGGCCCAGGTGCTTGGCCCGAACGGTGCTGCCCTGGACGATTCCCAGGTGGGTCTTGATCGTGCGCCCGGGCAGGTATTCGAGGGTCGAGGTGATCATCTGCTGTTCCATCTCTTACTTCCGGCTTCGGCCGTGATCGTCATAGCGAAAGCTGTGCAGCGCGTTAAGGGCCCAGCCCGCATTTCTCAACGTGGTGGCGTACCGCTCCCGATCAGACGCGAACTTGTCTGATCGGGACACTAGATGTTTGGTCCCGGGATGTGGTGGTAGGGTATCTACGACCATCGACGAGGATGCGCTATGGGACAAGTACTTGACGGCAGCGCCACGACCACTCACGCCGTGCGAGCGGCAATACAGCGATCGAAAGCTTCGATCCAGGAGCTGAGCGAGCGCTACGGCATCACCCCCAAGACGGTGGTGAAGTGGCGCAAGCGCGGTTTCGTCGGGGACGCGCCGATGGGACCGAAGGAGCGGCGCTCTACGGTGCTGTCAGCCCAGGAGGAAGTCCTGGCCCGCCTTGCGCAAGCATACGCTGCTGGCGCTCGACGACTGCCTCTCCGCGCTCCAGGCGACCATCCCCCATCTGACCCGCTCCAGTCCGCACCGCTTGTTCCAGCGCCACGACATCAGCCGACTTTGGGATCTGAGAGACTTCTTTTGCGACAAAGAGTTAATCAGATCCCGGAGGAAGGCCGATGCGGGCAGAGTGTATTTCCGATCCGCTTGAGTTCCAAGGCTTTGAAGGCCGCCGTGTTGTTGCGGCCTTTGATGGCGGTCTGATCAGTTCGGATG
>JAKSBE010000605.1 GCA_022361275.1 Kiloniellales bacterium | reverse complement strand
CGGCAGAGGAGAGACGGTCTTGCGGCACTGGGAACACTGGACGGCAGTGGCCCGGGCGCGGGCAAAGAGAGGGGGGTGGGCGAGTGAAGATGCGGATGCAGACGCAGGTGAGCCGACAGAAGGAGCGTAGTGGAAGCCAGGGCTGCCTCTCTGCGAATCTCGGCTCACGGTTTGGGCCCGAAGCGCACAGGAAGACGCCCGGACGACTGCGCGATAGCGAGAAGGCAGTGCATCTGAAAATAACGACAAGCGGTAAGAGGGGACGAACAAGCGGCTATCTCACTAGTCGAACGAGAATTTACCAATGGCGAAAAGCCCTCGTCATTGGTGACAACGTCCGCCTTTACAGGCCCTGACAAGGTGGCCAGACAAACACTGCAGATGATGTCAATCCTACTGCGATACAGCGCAGCGCGGTGGCTTATCCCCGCTTCGGCAAGGCGATGCCCGAGCTCATCGGATTGCGTTTCATCGTTGCCGAATTGGATCATCGTCAATCGGAAGCCTGCACGACACCTACGCCTTCGAGCCGCCTACGTGCAGCTTCGACTGCGCGACTGGGAAACCTCCCCTCATACTTGAGCACAAGATACTCGGCCGTGAGTTCGGGCAATCCCTTTTCCAGCAGTAGCTTGAAACCCTCGGTCGCCGGTCCCATAGCCCAGTCGATCAGGCACTGCTCGACTCCTTTGCTCTTGAGCTTCTGACGCGTGCGGTTTGCCTTGGTCGTGCGACCGTTCCTCTCGGTGAGGAGCTCCTCGTAAGCGTTCAATACGTGAAAGAACTCCCGCAAGAGAGGATCGTCGTACGCGATCCCTTCAAGGGCGCAAAGCCGCTTGAAGGCATGGCAGTAGATATCCTCACGCTCCAACCGTCGCGCGTTGTCCATAAGGTTCCGCAACGCACTTGCATCGGCCATTTGGGCTATCTTAGACGGATCCATTTGCTGATGTCCTATAATTCGGTCTGCCTGGTACCGGCTGCTCGCAACTGTCGCCTCCGAAAATCTGTGCTTGGTCTGCTTTTCGCAGATCCCGCTTGAGCCTCTTCCGACTCGGCCGATATGAGGTGACTGCCACTTCCCCATCGCAGACCAGCTTGACGCCGCGAAGCCTTTCGAGTGCCTGTATCTCTCGCTTTCGACGAATGACCTCGCGTTGCATGTCCTTGCTTCTCATGATAAAGCACTGACCATCAAGGCGCGTCCTAACTGGCCATCGCCTTCCTCCTCGATACCGGTTGGCCCGTATGTAGGCGCCGGTTTGACTTCGTCTCCTTCATCCATCTCGCCGGGACGACACAGCGCCTTCGCCATCGGCGCCATCACCAAAGTCTTCTTTGAAATGCTCAAGATTCGAGACGTACTGGAGACACGCAAAAATCTGCCTCATAAGCGCTTCACCGCTGTCGGATCCGTGGTTGACGCGATCGATTGCTTGTTCGAGCCGTCATCTCGCCTGTGCAGACGAAGCCAACAGCCGAGCATCGCCAGAGGATTTGATGCTGTCTGCCACGATCCTCCCGATGACGGCCCCACCTTCCCGGGACTCAAAGGCACAAAACTGATAGGCACCGCTGACCTCAAGGACCCTTAGATCGCCAGCGGAGCCCTCCAAATTCGCCATTATGCGCAGGCACAAGGCTAATTTCGATGTTCTCTGATAAAAACGTGCGAATTTCAACATACGATTAATAGATATGAGTTTATTTCGGTCATATCAAAGTAATTCTCTTCGGAATACGAATCTGGCTTAGTGCCGCGCAGGTACGTAAGGTAGCTCGCGCACTGGCGTTCTTGAGCGTTGCGACAGTCCCCGGCCTCGGGCAGCGGCCGGCGCTCGGGCTCGTCCTCGCCCGGCCTGAGGCCGTAGAGGGCGATCTCGTCGAGCAGGTGCGCGGTGGCGGTGGCGCCGGGGAAGCCGGGATGAGTGGCGTCGCCGTCGGGGCCGAGGTGGGGTTGGTTGAGGGTCATGTGCGGTCTCCTGAAGCTGCTCCGGCCGCGCCGATCGCGGCCTTGACGGCGGTTCCGCAGCGGGGCGCCGGGCCCGCGCGCAAGGGCGGCCGGGCGGAGGGGGATCGCCCGGCCGGGCAGCGCCTTCACCCTTGCGCCTTTGGCGGGCCCCGCCGCCGCTAGACCGCCGCCCTTCAAGGCCGCGGGCGCGGCCCTTCCGGAGCAGCCGGGATGACGAACATGTCTGTCCGGCGAGCCCGCCGTTACGGAGGGGCAGCCTCCCCTGCCAAGGCGGTCGGCAGTACCGGCCGCAGGAGACGCCGCACGCGGGCAGTGAAGGCGGCCCGGCCGAGTGCCCGCAGGTCCTCGTTGAAGTCGTCGAGGCGCGGCACGAGGTCGTGGACGGCGACGTCATTGGCTTCGGCCCGGACGCGCAGGCGCCTGGCCGCGCGGCGGCCCACAGTGCCCCGGTCCCGGGCGATCCAGAGCCGCCCGGGTGCCGGCGGCAGGACCAGCCCGGCGAGGTGGCTGGCCGAGAGCGCGGCAATCATAGGCAGCTCGGGACAGGCGCTCTTGAGCGAGAGCAGGGTTTCGACGCCCTCGCCCGCGACCAGGTCGCGCGACGCGCGGCCGAAGCGGACGCCCTGGCCGAGATGGGGGCCGAGCGACCGCTTGGGCGCCGGGACGGAGGCCAAGGCCGGCACCTTG
>JAKSBE010000336.1 GCA_022361275.1 Kiloniellales bacterium | reverse complement strand
CGCTCTCCGCGACGCGGCAACACGAGCAGCCGCAGTGACGCGCTCCGCCAGGTCCGTCGGCAGCCCCGAACCGCGCCCGGCGCCGGGCCGGGCCGGGCCGCGGCTGGCCGACATGCCGGGCTTCCTGGCCGGCTACGGGCCGACGCGTCTCTACGACCGGAGCGATCGCCGGCCGCGCCTGCCGGCGCTGCCGGCGACACCGTCGCGCGCGCAGCGCCCCAAGGTGCTGAAGGACCTGCAGGCCGCCTTCGACGCCTGCGAGATCTCGGATGGCGCCACGCTTTCCTTCCACCATCACCTGCGCAACGGCGACGCGCTGCTCAACGCGGTGCTGGAGGTCGCTGCGGCGCGCCGCCTGAGCGGGCTGCGCCTTGCGGTGAGCGCGATCTTTCCGGTGCACGCGCCCCTGGTGCGCCACCTGCGCGACGGCCTGGTCGCCGAGATCTGGACCGACTATGCCAGCGGACCGGTGGCGCGCGAGATCGTGACCGGCGGCCTGCGGCGCCCGGTCATCCTGCAGACCCACGGCGGCCGGGCGCGGGCCATCGCCAGCGGCCAGTTGCAGATCGACGCCGCCTTCATCGCCGGCCCCACCGCCGACAGTCTCGGTGGCACCAGCGGCGCCCTCGGACGCGCGGCCTGCGGCGTGCTGGGCTATCCGATGGTCGATGCCGACCACGCCCGGCACGTCGTGGTGGTGGCCCAGGAAATGAGCGAGACGCCTCTGGAGACCACCGATATCCGGCCCGAGCGCGTCGACTACGTGGTCCCTCTCGCTCACATCGGCGATGCCGGCGGCATCATGTCGGGCGCGACCCGGGTGGCCGAGGATGAGGTCGGCCGGCGCATCGCCGCAATGGCGGCCCAGGCCATCGCCGCCTCGGGCGTCATGACCGAGGGCTTTTCCTTCCAGACCGGGGCGGGCGGTGTGTCGCTTGCGGTGACCCAGGCGCTGGGCGCGGAGCTGCCCCGGCACGGCCTGCGCGGCGGCTTCATCTGCGGCGGCATCACGGGCGCGCAGGTCGCGCTGGTCCGCGCCGGCCTGTTCCGCGAGCTCCTGGACGTACAGTGCTTCGATACCGAAGCCGTACGTTCCTATCGCGCCGACCCCTGGCACCGCGGCATCTCGGCGGCGGAGTATGCCAGCCCGCTGCTCGCCGACCCGGTGGTCGAGCGCCTGAGCGTGATGCTGCTGGGCGCCGCGGAGGTCGACCGCGACTTCAACATCAACGTCACCCTGGCGGGCGACGGCCGGATCATCGGCGGCGCCGGCGGGCATCCGGACACGGCCGCCGGCGCCCGGCTCGCGGTGGCCACGACGCGCCTGACCGGCGGCGGCTATCCCAAGGTGGTCGAGTCGGTCGCCTGCATCACGACGCCCGGACAGGACGTCGATCTTTTGGTCACCGAAGCCGGGCTGGCCGTCAACCCCAGGCAACCTGACCTGGCCGAAAGGCTTCGCCGCGCAGGCTTGCCGATCCTCGACATCGAGGTGCTGGTCGACGCGGCTCGCGCGCAGGCAACGCGCAGGCCCGCCCGCCCGGAGGGACCGATAGCCGCAATCGTCGAATACCGCGATGGTTCGATCATCGATACCGTTCGCCGCATCATCGTGTGAAAAGGTGCGTATCTTGGCACGGCAGCCCGAAGCGGAGCCGCCTGAAGGAAGCCAACCGCGAGTTCGGCCTGATCCGCGCCGTATCCGGCCACGAGTCCGCGACCGTCGCGCACGTCATCAAGCACGACTCCAAGCGTACCCCGGCCCTGGCCAAGCGGGTCTTTCAGCTCCGTCTGGAGACCGAGCCGAGGGCAAGGCCGAGCCACCGGCAACGAAGCCCGAACGTCGCGAGTAAAAAGTTGGCATCCAACGAGACCGACATTCGCTTTTGGTACCCATTTGATTGTTGCGGGCGCGCGCAACCAACGATATCGGCAAGGCCTTTTCCAAGAAGATGACCGGCGAGGGTCTTCCGCTGACCGCGCTTGGACTGACGGAACCGACGCTGTTCCTCGACATCCTGTCGGCGGCGACGTGGTCCGCCCGCATCGTCCTCGTCAGCGTGCGGGCTCAGCGCCGCGCCAGCGAGGCCAGTGACACCCCCAGCACCGACATCAGCGCCAGCGAAGCGGCCGGAGTCAGCACGGCCAACGGCGCGCGTTCCACATAGGGCAGCGCATCGGCCAGGATGAGGCCCCATTCTGGCGAAGGGGGAGGTGAGCCGAGGCCGAGGAAGCCAAGCGCCGCCAGCGCCAGCGCATTGCCCGGCAGGCGCAGCATGGCGTGACGCAGGACCGGGCCGAACACCTCAGGCAGGATCGATCGCGGGATCAGCCGCATCGGCGTAACGCCCAAGATCGGCGCGATGCGGACATGGGGCTGGGCGCGCGCCTCGGACACCAGCGCGGCGGTGTGCGCGGCCAGAGGCGCCCATGCAACGGCGGACACGGCGATCATTGCGCCGATTGTGCTTGGCCCCATCGCGGCCACGACGATCAGGGCGGCGATTGTCGGGGGCGTGGCCTTGGTGACCTCGATCAGGCCGATGGCCAGCCGCGGCATCAGCCCCATGCCGAGCCCGATCGCCAGCGATACCAGCGTGACGATCAGCGCCATCCCGATGGTCGACACGGCGCCATGTGCAATGCGTGCGAGCACATCCCGCCCGAGACCGTCGGCCCCTAGCGGCAGTGACAGGCTGGGCGGTTGCAGCCGGATGTACTGTGGCGTGAACGGGTCGCGCGGCAGTCCAAGGGCGATCAGCGCCAGCAGCAGCAGCACGACGGCGCAGGGGACCAGCCAGAGTCGGCGATCCGGCGCGGGCTCGGCGAGGTCGGGCACCGGCAGCGCCCCCATGCCAAGCGCGCGGCCGAGCAGGGCCACCCGGACCAGGTTGGCGACCACTCCGATGGCCAGCGCATTCAGCAGCAGGATCAGAATGCCCGCCTGCAGGGCCGGCAGGTCCTGCGCCGACGCAGCCCCCAGAACCGCCCGCCCAAGGCCGGGGATCGAGAACACCTGCTCGACTGCGATGGCCCCGCCGGTCATCGCGACGATGATCATCCCGACCTGCGGCATCAGCGCAGGCAGGCTGCGGCGCAGCACGGCCCGCGCGATCTGACCGCGGGAGAAGCCCGCCACCGCCCATGTCGCGATCCAGCGTTCGTGAAATGTCGCGGCGATGGCGTTCGCCAGCAGCCGCCCAAGCAGCCCGCCCCCCGGTAGGCCGAGTGCGAAGGCCGGCAGCACGATATGCGCCAACCCCTCCCAGCCATAGGGGGGAAACCAGCCCAGCCACACCGAGAAGACGACGAGGAACAGGGCCGACAGCATGAATTCGGGCATCGCCGTCAGGGTCGCCTCGATGGTGCCCGACGTACGGGTATCGCGCCCCTGCAAGCCGCGCTGCATCGTGGGCCAGCACAACAGGACGGCAACCGTCACGGCGACCGTGAAGGCCGCCGCCATGAGAACCAGCGACACTCCGAACGCCTCGGCCATGCCGGGCAGAACCGGCGCGCCGGAAATCCACGACGTTCCAAGATCGCCCTGAATGAGCCCTGCGACCCAGCACTGCAGATGCTGGGCCGGCCCGAGGGCCAGGCCAAGCCGCTCGCGGATGGCGGCCAGGGCCTCGGGCGTCGGGTTCTGCTCGCCCATCCGCGCGCGCAGGATGCTCATGGCGGGATCTCTGCCGGAGATCCACGGAAGCAGACCCACGAGCATCATCACGCCAAACAGTGTGACCCCGCGCGAAAGCGCGGGGGTCAGGCGATCCAGCGTTCGGATCACTCGGCCAGCGTCGTATGTTCCGTGATCAGCCTGCGCTCGCGCGGGTCGCGTTCCGCGCCCGACACGGTCTCGGCCTCGCCCTGGATCACGCGCTCATGCAGCATCGGCACGGCGGCACCGGTCGCCAGGATGGCGGCTTCGGCCGCGATGATCGCCTCGCGACGGGCCGGGCCGGGCTCGGTCGCGGCAGCGGTCGCGAGCGCGGCATCGACCGCCGGGTCGCAGAGCTGCGAGATGTTGAAGGAACCCTCGCACCCGAAATCGCTGACCATGTAGGAGACCGGATCACCACTATCGAGCACGGTCGCGCGTGACAGAATGAAGAGATCGAAGTTGCCGGCCAGCATGTCGGCCTCGATATTGGCGTATTCGCGGACGTCCTGTTCGACGTCGAAACCAGCCTCGGTCAGCGCCTGCGCGACCAGCACGGCGACTTCGGGCAATTCGGCCCGGTCGGTGTAGGTGCCGAGCGTGACCCGGGTGCCTTCGGGCGCCTTGGCGGCGACGTGATCGATCGGCCGGCGCAGGGGGTCCGCCCAGGGCAGCGCTGGGCCAAACAGGCCGCGCGCCTCGTCGGCGCGCCCTTCATAGACGGTGCGGACGATGGCGGCGCGGTCGATCGCCTCGCGCACGGCGGCGCGCAAGGCAGAATCGACCAGCGGGCCCTTCTCGGTGTTCACGTAGAGCGTGTTGGTGCGCGGCATCGGCACTTCGTGGATCAGCGTCGGATCGATCAGCGCGGCCTGGCTGACGGGCACGGCTTCGACCACCTGGGCGGTGCCGGTACGCAACGCGGCCCCGCGGGCGGTGCCGTCGCCCACGTAGTCGGCATCGATGCCCGAGAGCTTGGCGCGCTCACCCCAGTAGCCGTCGAAACGATCCAGATGGGCACTCGTCACGCCGTTGATTTCGGTCAGGACGAACGGGCCGGTGCCCGCCCCGGTCGGCGTTACGACCCCGTTTTCGCCATAGGCCTTTTCGGCCAGGATCGCGAGCTGCGGGCTGGACATGCGGTTCGGCACCAGAGGATCGACCGCCTCGGTCCGCACGATCACGGCGTCGCCATCGACCTCCACCGTCATCTCGACCCCGTCGAGGATGCGCGGCTTCGGCACGGCCTGCGTCGCCGCCGTCAACGCTGCCGCGACCCGTTCCGGCGTCAGGTCGGTGCCGTCGTGAAACTTGACCCCCGACCGGATCACGAACCGCCACGCGTGATCGTCCACGCGGCTCCATTCGGTGGCCAGGAGCGGTTGCGGTTCTCCATTCGAGTTCAGCCGGATCAAGGTCTCCGCCGTGGACCAGCGCGAGAGCTTGAAGGCGTCGTCCGACAGCGGGCTCAGGCCCGAGCGCGGCGGCTGCAGCATCGCGATGCCGATGCGCGGATCCTCTGCATGTGCAGCGCCGGCAAGGGTCAGGCCGATGAGCACGGTACTCAGGAGGGTCGATCTCATGGGGGTTGTCCTCTCTTATGCCGCGGCGATCATCGGTGGTGCGGCGTTCAGCAGTTCGCAGGTATGCGGGTGATGGGGGTCGCGCAGCAGATCGCGGGTGGGTCGATCCTCAACGATCCGGCCCTGCTGCATGACCAGCACCCGTTGGCACAATCCGGTCATGGTCGAGATGTCGTGTGACACCATCAGGATGCCCGTGCCACGCGCTGTTGACAGTTCGCGGAGCACCCGCACCACCTGGGCACGGATCGCCATGTCCAGCCCGCTGATGGGCTCGTCCGTCAACAGGAAGGCCGGGCACGTGGCGATGGCGCGGGCGATCGCCACGCGCTGCGCCTGCCCGCCCGACAGCTCGTCGGGTCGGCGCGACAGGAAGCGGTGATCCAGACCGATACTGTCGAGCGCCTCCTCGGCGCGGCGGTCGGGATCGCAGTCGACACGCAGACGCCGCAGCGGTTCGGCCACCAACTGCGCCACGGTCATGCGCGGCTCCAGCGAGGCCACGGGATCCTGCGGGACATACTGGACCATGCGGCGATACCAGCGCAGCGACGCGACCGAGCCCGGCGCGACCGGCCGCCCTCGGCACAGGATCTGCCCGGCCTGCGGGGCTTCGATCGCAAGAAGGCATCGCAGCAGGCTGGATTTTCCTGAACCGGACATGCCGACCAGGCCGACGCGTTCGCCTGCGTCGAGATCGAAGGACAGATCGTGCAGGGCAGGCATCGGCGGTGGCCTGCGCCATAGTCCCCGCGGCGCGGGATAGCTGAGCGAAAGGTTGCGGACTGACAGGAACGTCATCCGTAAAGCCTCTCGCAGGCGATGCCGCAGCTCGCGGCGGAGGCGATCAGGTCGCGGGTATGGGGGTGCCGCGGGTTGGTCACGATCTGGCGCATCGGCGCGTCCTCGACGATGCGGCCCGCCTCGATCACGAGGGCGCGATCGCCCAGATGCGCGGCGGCGTGCAGGTCATGCGTGATGAGCAGGAGCCCCGGTCCACCGGGTACCGTGGTCACATCGTGCAGGAGCCGCAGGATCTGCGCCTGCGTCACGACATCCAGCGACGAGGTGGGCTCGTCCGCGATGATCACCGGCGCCTTGCAGGCCACCGCCATGGCGATGCAGACCCGCTGCCGCTGCCCCCCCGACAGTTCTGGCGAAAACCGCCGCGCGATCTGCGCGGGTTCGGGCAGCCCGACCTGCTCCAGGAGATCGTGACTCGCAAGACGTGCGTCGGCAGGGCCAAGGCCGGTGCGCCGCAGCGGTTGTTCAAGCTGACGGCCGATCGTCGCCAGCGGATTCAGCGCCGCCTGCGTATCCTGCATCACCATCGCCGGCCGCGCCGCCGCAGGTCGCGACAAGGCCGGCGCGCGGGTCACATCGATGCCGTCCACTTCCATCCGCCCGGCGATCTCAGCCTGAGGGGGCAGCAGACCGAACGCGGCCCGAGCCGTCATCGACTTGCCCGACCCGGATCGGCCCAGCAGAGCGATCCGCTGACCCCTATCAAGCGTGAGACTGATCCTGTCCAGGATCGGCTGCCCGCTTAGCCGGACGGAAAGTCGGTCAATGGACAAGCTGGGGGGAAGGGCCACGATCTCTCACACAAGCCAAGTCAAGAGGCGTTATAGTATAACATATCGACCGGCTCAACTGGCAGAGTTGGCGGCCGAGAGCCCCGCCGCACCAGTCCTCGCGCTGACAACGTCAAAAGGGTCGTGATGTCCGTGATCGTGATCAGGAGCTTGACGCGCTCGACCCCCGCCTCGCGCAGCAACTCCATGACCGCGACCACGTGCGCCGCCTCGGCGCGGCCATCGGCCTTGAGCCGCACCCGGACCTCGGGATCCGGCGCATGCACCAGACCAGGCCGAGCAGGGAGATCGCGGTCGCCAGGGTGAAGAGGCCGGCGTAGCCGAGCCGGTCGGCGAGGACGCCGCTGGTCACGGAGCCCAGCACTTTGAACCGCTCCGGTTTTGCCGGCGGCTGTTTGATTTGAGTGACGCCACCCTGGCGAGCTCACTGGCTTGCGCATAGTAGCGCGCCCCGGCTTCGGCCAGGCGCTCGCTGTACTTGATCGAGGCATACTGGGCGGATTGCCTCGGGGGTACATGACAACCGAGGCCGCCGATGTGGTGGCGCTGCCAAAGCTGAAACGCATGAGAGTGACCAGCGAAGGCGGCGGGTCGGTTGTGCCGTTTAACACGGAGGGG
>JAKSBE010000057.1 GCA_022361275.1 Kiloniellales bacterium | reverse complement strand
GACCCAGGTGCACGAGACCCAGGTGCACGAGATCTTTCCGACAGCGATCATGCGGGTGCCGGGCCTTTTGCCCGCCGCCTTGGTCGCGGCCGCGTGCCGAGAGGCGCAAGCGGCGAAGAAGAAGGCCAACGTCAAGTCGGATCTTCTGTCCCATACCGAGGTCGTGAGCCCGAAATCCAACGAGACCTTCACCGCTATCGGCCGGTCCGTGCTGCCGAAGGTCGTGGAGTACGGGGCGCTTCTCTTCGGGGAGACCCTGCGCTGGGGCATCACCGGCATGTGGGTCAACGTGCTGGAAAAGGGCGGCCACCAGGCCCTGCACACCCATGCCAACAGTTTCGTCTCCGGGGTCGTCTTCCTGACGGCCATGCACTCTTCGGCCAGGACGATGTTTGACCGGCCCATGGGCAACCCGGAATTCAACTTCGCGAACAACCACGGCAAGGTGGAGTGGAGACCCTACAACAGCCCGCAATGGGTGATGCCGGACGCCGGGGCCAGCGATCTGATCCTCTTTCCGAGCTACATGCTGCACGCGGTGCCCCGCAACGAAGGTGCGCAGCGCATTTCCGTGGCCTTCAGCGCCATTCCTGAGCACCTGGACAGTTGGGGCTATACGATTCGGTTTTCCTGACGGCGGATGGCCTGCCCCTGCGCCTCGTGATCAGCCGCCGCCCGTCGTGTCGCCTCGTTTGCTCTTCGCCGATAACCCTACTGGGCCGTAATCTCGCTGACCATGGCACCCAAGGCCTCGAAATCGCTCCTGCGCGGTGAGCTGGCACGCCACGCCAGACCAACGGTTCTGCTCGGCTCGGGGGCTTCAAAGGGGATCACCTTGATGTCGCCGTGTTTCGCTTCGACGCCGAGGCTGATCTCGGGCAGCAGTGTCAGACCCATGCCGTTCGAGACCATCTGGACGATCGTCGACAGGCTCGAAGCACCGAAGGTTTCCAGGGTGTCGATCTGCCGCAGCTGACAGAACGCCAGCGCCTGATCGCGCAGGCAGTGCCCTTCTTCCAGCAGCAGCAGGCGTCCGCCTTCGAGCTGCTCATCACTGGCCCGCTTCTCGTGCGCGCTCATCTCCGGCGTTTCCGCCCCGCTCCGCCACCCCCTGGGCGCCGCGAGCAGGAAGCGGTCTTCGAACAAGGCTTCAGACACAATTTCCGGATGCTCGACCGGCAGCGCCAATAACAGGACGTCGAGCTGACCATCGACCAGTTCATCGACCAGCGTCTCGGTCAGCGTCTCGCGGATGCGCAGATCGAGATCGGGATACCGGCCCCGCAGCAACGGCAGGAGCGGCGGCAGGACATAGGGCGCAAGAGACGGAATGACGCCGAGGCGCAGGCGGCCGGTCAGTACTTGCTTATAGTGATGGGCGAAGTCGTCCAGGTCGCGGACGGCCGTCAGAATATCTCTTGCGCGCTTCAGTATCTCCCGGCCCGCGTCGGTCAGCTGGACGCCTTGCTGGCGGCGCTCGAACAGTCTCAGGCCCAGCACGCTTTCGAGCTCGCGCACCTGCATCGAAAGCGCCGGCTGTGTGACGTTGCAGGATTCGGCCGCCTTGCCGAAATGGGCAAAGCGGGCAACGGCCGCAAAGTAGCGGAGCTGTTTGAGAGAGATCACAAGCCGGACCCCATGCCCTGGTATCAGAGAATCTTATCAGGGTGGAAACCTAATACGATTGGCTCTGATGTTAAACTGGATTTATAATAATTCTAGTTTTGGAACAACACGCTGATCACGATTGGAGAGATCATGGACGGTGGAAGCAAGTGCCCGATGTCGGGCGCTCACGTACACGCGACCGTTGGGGTCATGTCGAACCGAGACTGGTGGCCGAATCAGCTGAACCTGAAGATGCTCCACCAGAACTCTCCTCTGTGCGACCCGATGGGCAAGGCGTTCAACTACGCCGAGGCGTTCAAGAGCCTCGACCTGGAGGCCGTGAAGCAGGACATCTT
>JAKSBE010000250.1 GCA_022361275.1 Kiloniellales bacterium | reverse complement strand
TTTGATGTAGGTCGCTGTTGTCGCCGTGTAGAGATCGACTGGCGCCTTCACGGAAAGTACATCGGAGTTGTTGATGTTGGCAACGACGCCTGCGTCCCAGCCACCTTCAACAAGAGTATCAGCGTTTTCCTTCAAAGCGCCAGCGACGGCACCAGAAAAGTGCGCGTTGCGTGCCGCTTCATCAACGAAAATGTCGAAAATCGCGAGTGTGTCTTCGGCTTGCAGCGCGAACCACAGCTCGGTGCCTGGTTCGGTCTCTTTGACCATTGGTGCCGCACCCGCCAGGAACTCGGCGAAAGCCTGGGTTTGGCCGTCTGCGGCGGGCATTGCGATGTAGCTGGCGGTGTAGTTGACCATTTCGTTGACCTGTGCGTTTGCGGTTGAAGCAGTAGTGATGAGGGCCAGTGCGGAAAGCATCTGTACGATTTGGGATTTCATAGTCGTCTCCTGGTTTCGATGCGTCATTCTTCCCACACCAATGCGGCTCAACTCCAATCCCGAGTTTCTATTTCACGATAGGCATTGACTATCGACGTCGAATTTCTGATTTTACGATGGCGTGAGAGGAGACGCCCATGGAGATGAACCAAATCCGATACTTCCTGGCAGTCTGTGAGCACCGCAACTTCACGCATGCCGCCAGTGCGTCAAACGTATCCCAGCCTTCGCTTACGGCAGCGATCAAGAAGCTCGAAGACGAGTTGGGGGGCGCACTGTTTGTTAGAGACCGCGCGGGATGCCGGCTGACACCTCTTGGCAAGCTGTTACAGCCAAGACTTGAAAGGATCCAATCTGAGACGATCGAAGCCAAAGCTGAAGCTGTTCGATACATCAGATTGGATCGTGTCCCAATCAGCATAGGGCTTGGGGAAACGATCGGGAATAACAAGATTTCAGAGGTTGTAGAGCGATTTCGGAAACGCCTGCCAGAAGCCGAGATTGAGTTGATCGTTGGGGTAGAGGATTCCTTATTGGCGGGTCTCCGCGAGGGCGAACACGATATCGTGGTGACAGCGAATCAGGTCAATCCGGAGCTTTACCGAATAGACCACCTCTATCATGAGGATTACCGGGTGGTCGTCTCAAAAGACCATGCGATGGCTGGCTTGGGCAGCGTGACTTTGGAGATGCTTGCCCAGACGGATCTTCTGGATCGCCCAAATTGCGAGATGCGAGACACGCTGCACGGCACTTGCGCTGAGCATGGTCACGAGCTCTATGCCGCTTACCGATCTAATCGCGTGGAATGGTTGCTGGAACTGGCCCGAAAGGGGTCCGGTGCCGTGATCTTGCCCGGCACGGCCATTCCAGATGATCCGGGTCTCGTCTCTCT
>JAKSBE010000460.1 GCA_022361275.1 Kiloniellales bacterium | reverse complement strand
GGCGGGTTTCTACTACAAGACCTTCATGTGGCCGGCTTCCTTCTGGATGAAATACGAGCATTTCATCCGCCAGGCGGCCGGCCTCGGCCAGGCGCCGGGCAGCCGCGACCCGGACCGTTATGACAAGACCTACGCCCATTGTGACCTGCTGGTGGTCGGCGCCGGGCCCGCCGGCCTGGCCGCCGCTTTGGCGGGTGCCCGGGCCGGCGCCCGGGTGATCTTGGCCGAACAGGACTTCGCCCTCGGCGGCTCCCTGCAGGGCAGCACGGGCGAGACCATAGACGGTGCCCCCGCGCTCGAGCAGGTGGCGGCCGCCGAACAGGAACTGCTGGCCAGCCCGAATGTCCGGGTTCTGAAGCGCACGGTTTGCTATGGCTACTTCGACCACAGCTTCCTTACCTTGATGGAGAACGTCACCGACCACCTGGCCGACAAGCCCGACCACTTGCCGCGGCACCGGCTTTGGAAGGTACGGGCCAAGCAGGTGATCCTGGCAACCGGCGCCATCGAGCGGCCCTTGGTCTTCCCCGACAATGACCGCCCAGGGGTGATGCTGGCCGGCGCCGCCCGGACCTATGTCAACCGCTACGCCGTAAAGCCCGGCAGCCGCGCCGTGGTCTTCACCAACAATGACAGCGCCTATGCCGCGGCCTTGGACATGCAGGCCGCCGGCATCACGATTGCCGCGGTCATCGACCTGCGGGGCGACCCCGCCGGCCATTTCACCGAAAAGGCCGAGGCCGCCGGCATGAAGATCCTGGCGGATCATGCCGTGGTCGGGACCAGAGGGAAGAAACGAATCACGGCGGTCGAGGCGGCCGAACTTTCGATCGACGGCAAGCACGTGGTCGGCATACCGCAGGTCATCGACTGCGATCTGCTGGTCAGCTCCGGCGGCTGGAACCCCTCGGTACACCTTTTCTGCCAGGCCAAAGGGCAACTGACCTGGGACGAGGACCATGCCTGCTTCGTCCCCGGCACGCCGATGCAGCGGGCGCAGGCCTCGGCCGGTGCCTGCAACGGCACCTGGGGCCTTGGCGCCTGCATCGCCGAAGGCCATGCCGCCGGACTGGCCGCCGCTGCGGCGGCCGGCCATAAGGCCAAGGGCCGCAAGAAGGCCCCGCCCAAGGCCGATGACCGCGACTTCCTGCCGGGCCGTTGGATGTGGCTGGTCCCCTCGACCAAGCCCCTTGGCCGCAAGGGCAAGCATTTCGTCGATCTGCAGAACGATTCGACGGCGGCCGACCTGGCCCTGGCCCTGCGCGAAGGCTACCGCTCGATCGAGCACGTCAAGCGCTTCACCACGACCGGCATGGCGACCGACCAGGGCAAGACGGCCAACGTCAATGCCATCGGCATCGTGGCCGAAATTAAGGGCCAGCCATTGCCGGCGGTCGGCGTGACCACTTTCCGCCCGCCCTACACCCCGGTCACCTTCGGCATTTTCGGCGGCCGCGATCTCGACGATCTGCTCGACCCGGTTCGCAAGACGCCGATGCATAGCTGGCACGAGCGGGCCGGCGCCGCGTTCGAGAACGTCGGCCAATGGAAGCGGCCCTGGTACTATCCGCGCGGCGGTGAAGGCATGCATGCGGCCGTGAACCGCGAGGTCAAGGCGGTGCGCCAGTCTCTCGGCATCCTGGACGCCACGACACTGGGCAAGATCGACATCCAGGGGCCCGACGCGGCCGAGTTCCTCAACCGCGTCTATACCAACGCCTGGCAAAAGCTCGGCGTCGGCAAGTGCCGCTACGGCCTGATGCTGGGCGAGGACGGCATGGTCATGGACGACGGCGTGACGGCACGCCTGGGCGAGCACCATTTCCTGATGACCACGACCACGGGCAACGCCGCCCCGGTCCTGGCCCATCTGGAGGAATGGCTGCAGACCGAGTGGCCGGAGCTGAAGGTCCACCTGACCAGCGTGACCGAGCAGTTCGCGACGCTGTCGCTCTCCGGCCCCAACGCCCGGCGCCTGCTGTCCGAGTTCACCGAGCTCGACCTCTCGCCCAACGCCTTCCCGCACATGACCCTGGCCGAGGCCGAGGTCGGCGGCATCCCGGCGCGGATCTTCCGGGTCTCCTTCACCGGCGAGGCCGGCTACGAGATCAACGTCCCGGCCAGCCGCGGCCTCGCGCTCTGGCAGGCGATCATGGCCGCCGGCGCGAAATACAACATCACGCCCTTCGGCACCGAGGCCATGCACGTCCTGCGCGCCGAGAAGGGCTACATCATCGTCGGCCAGGAGACCGACGGCTCGGTCAACCCACAGGATCTGGGCATGGACTGGATCGTCTCCAAGAAGAAGGACTTCATCGGCAAGCGCTCGCTGAGCCGCGCCGACATGGGCAAGCCGGACCGCAAGCAGCTGGTCGGCCTCCTGACCGAGGACATCGACGCGGTTCTGCCCGAGGGCGCGCAGCTCGTCGAGCACCTGCGCGAGCGGCCGCCCATGGTCATGGTCGGCCACGTCACCTCCAGCTACCACAGCCCCAACATCGGCCGCTCCATCGCGCTGGCCCTGGTCAAGGGCGGCCGGGACCGGATCGGCCACACGATCCACGCGCCGCTGGAGGGCAAGACCCTGGCCTGCAAGGTGACCGAGCCGATCTTCTTCGATCCGACCGGGGAGCGCCTGCGTGGCTGACCTGCTGATCCGACAGAGCGCCCTGGCGCAGCTCGGCCTCGACGGCCGCGCCCGGGCCGAGCGCGGCGCGGCCGGGGTCGCCCTGGCCGAGAAGCCCTTCCGCGCCATCGTCGACCTGCGCGGCAATCCCGAGGACGCCGCCTTCCTGGACGGCGCCCAGGGCGCCCTCGGCCTCGACCTGCCGCTCGCCCCCAACACCACGACCACCCAGGGCAAGACCACCGCCCTCTGGCTCGGCCCCGACGAATGGTGGATCGTCACCGCCGACCCCGGGGCCGACCCCGGGGCCGACCACACCGCCCGCCTGCGCACCACCCTCGCGGGCGTCCACGCCGCGGTCACCGAGGTCGGCGAGAGCCGGACCTGCATCGAGGTCTCCGGCCCCGAGGCCCACGACCTCCTCGCCAAGGCCTGCCCCCTCGACCTGCACCCGCGCCGCTTCCAGCCCGGCGCCTGCGCCCAGAGCCACCTCGCGAAAGCCGGCGGCCTGATCCACCAGACCTCCGAGGAGCCGGCCTACGACCTCTACGTCCTCCGCTCCTTCGCCGAGTACCTCTGGCACTGGCTGGAGGACGCCGGTCGGGAGTACGGGGTGACGGCGGTCAGGCGCGACTGAGGGGCCAGTAAGCCGCGGCTTGGCCCAGCAGTCTACTGATCTAGTAGGCCAAGATGTCATACAGAGATAGGAGCCTCGCGAATTCTAGGGACAGTATGCCTATCTTCGAGCATTAGGATGGCAGGAGATAAATAGACTGTCCCCAAGACATCCAGGCTGTTGTGACGTCTGCCGCCGAGGAAATGCGATCGATTGCAAGTACGTCGAGGTGGACACCAAACCCAGGATATGAGTTTTACCTAGGCTGAGCTTATCCTGAACTCGGGAGTGCCACTGGAAATTCCACCTTTTAAGGGCCAAATACGATCACAATTCCCGCGAGCGTCTTTGACACCCTCAGCCTTGACGTCGTGTTTTCGTTTTCTTGGCTGTGCACTTCTCAATAGACTGGGCCAGAATAGCGAACACAGCAACATTCGCATGACTGGTATCGATAAATTTGCTGCGGCTTGAGTGAAATTCGAATGCTGTTTTTCCAGTCGCTGGATTGACCAATCTCTCGATAGCCACCTCTTCACCATTTTTTTGAGTTACGTTTTCGATAACATATTTCAACCCCCCGAATTCTTCCTGAACCTCTTCACGACCGACATTATATTGTGCGGTGTGGGATTGCGTAATATGGCCGAATTCCTTGCCATACTTGAAATACACCGTTGGCTTCTCGTGGAGTGAGCCCGTGTACCCGATGATGTTGTATGCATTATAAAAGTCGTCTCTGTAGCCCACGCGACTCTCCGATTCTGATCGTGATACAGTCACTATCCCTCATGGATCAGGGCGCCCAAGAGCGGCCGTCGATCCAATTCCGGCAAGTGGTCTCGACCGATTGGCAGATATAGATAGATCTACATGGCTTAGACATCAAGGCCCACGGACCAGTAAATGATCGGCGACTTCGCGGACAGAAATTCCAAGGCCGTGGCCGCGGTCACCGACAGGTCGGCGGAGCGTCCCTGCGGCATTTTGGTGGATAGTCACTGTACCCATAGGGCGGGCTTTCCGCGTTTGAACACCGCAGCTTGTTGCCGATTTCCGCCTTCCAGCCCCGCTTTCTTTACATCCGCGACGTGAGTCTAGAGCGATCTCACCGATACGGGCGTTTGCATTTGCCTGCCCCTGCTGGTCCGGTCCCGACGCGGGGCGGATTGTGCCATGCTGCGGCGGTTCCGTGTGTGGCATAGGCCACAGCCTTCCCGGGAATGCGGCGGCACGGCCCCGAAGGCCCACCCCGCCGCGCTGTGACGCGATCACGCGATAGGGGGACATCCGAACCCCAGGGACATCGGCCGCCTGTCATCGTGCTCCAGGCTAAACGGCCAAGCCGGAACGCACTGAATAATTGCTCGATGACGGTGTTTTTACTAGCAGTAGATCGATCTCCCCGCAGCGTCCCACATGACCAGGCTTCATGACCGAAATCGAACCCCACATCGCACCCACATCGCCATCGTCGAGACCCCGATCGGGGCCGGGGCCTTTGCCCGGCAGGTCTACCAGGACCCCGGATCGCCGGGCTTCGCCTGGTTCCTCCAGGTGAACCGGATCGCCGAGCACACGCGCCTGACGCCGGGGACCGTCCTGGTGGTGCCGAGCGCCCAGGCGCAGGCCTGCAGCGAGACGGAGCTGCAGCTCGCGGCGGGCTTGCGCGATCCCGGGGTGCGGCGGATCGAGCAGCCCGAGGTCACCAACCGGCTGTACGAGGCGCTGGCGTTCTCCCAGACCGC
>JAKSBE010000173.1 GCA_022361275.1 Kiloniellales bacterium | reverse complement strand
CAGGCCGGTGCCCTCGTGGGCGCCCTCGATCAGCCCGGGGATGTCGGCCAGGACGAACTCCCGGTCGCGGAAGCCGACCACGCCGAGCTGCGGGTGCAGGGTGGTGAAGGGATAGTCGGCGATCTTGGGCCGGGCCCGCGAGACGGCGGCCAGGAAGGTCGACTTGCCGGCGTTGGGCAGGCCCAGCAGCCCGGCGTCGGCCAGCAGCTTCAGGCGCAGCCAGACGTAGAACTCCTCGCCCGGATGCCCCGGATCGGCGCGCCGGGGCGCGCGGTTGGTGGCCGACTTGAAGTGCGCGTTGCCGAAGCCGCCGTCGCCGCCCTTGGCCAGCAGGACGCGCTGGCCGACCTCGGTCATGTCGGCGATCAGGCTCTCTTTGTCGTCGGCCAGGATCTGGGTGCCGACCGGGACCTTGATGACGATCGGCGGCGCGCTGGCGCCGGTGCGATCCTTGCCCATGCCGTGCTGGCCGCGCTTGGCCTTGAAATGCTGGCGGTAGCGGAAGTCGATCAGGGTGTTCAGGCCGGCCACCGCCTCGACCCAGACGTCGCCGCCGCGCCCGCCGTCGCCGCCGTTGGGGCCGCCGAACTCGATGTACTTCTCGCGCCGGAAGGACAGGCAGCCGGCACCGCCGTCGCCGCTCTTCACGAAGATCTTGGCTTCGTCCAGAAACTTCACGGGCTCGGTCCTCGGTCTCGGCAGCGGATAGAAAGAAAGGAGTGAAGCGAAAAAGGGGAAGCGTTAAAACCTCCAGATACGGTGGCTTTGGGCGCTCTAGATCAAACTGCGTCTAATTGGCCTCAATTAAACGTAGATCATTTGATCTATCCCATAGCGTTAGAGCAGCTTATCCGCGTTCGAATGAGCGCGGGCTGCTCTAGGGCGACGGGAAGGGCAGCAGGCAGCCGGAAGCTCCGCTCGTCGGCGCCGTCAGCCTCCAAGTCCCCGCCTTCATCGTGAAAATCTCGCCCGTTCCGCCAAAGCCGCGGCACTATAGCGGCAGCCTGCCGCCTGTCAACGCGCCGACGCCTCGCGGCTGCCGCTCTCCGAGACGCTTGTTATACGGCTGTATAATCAGCGCGTCGCCCCGAAACGACGAACGGGAAACGACGAAGGGGAGCGCCCGGGCGCTCCCCTCGAAAACCGTCAGCGGCTGCTACGCCGGATCAGCCCTGGCCGACCACCGAGACGTAGGTGCGGCCGCCGCTCGAGCGGTGGAACCTCACCTGGCCTTCGGTCAGGGCGAAGATCGTGTGGTCCTTGCCGATGCCGACGTTGTCGCCCGGATGGAACTTGGTGCCGCGCTGGCGCACGATGATGTTGCCGGGGACGACGATCTGGCCGCCGAACTTCTTCACGCCCAGGCGCCGCCCGGCCGAATCGCGGCCGTTGCGCGAACTGCCGCCTGCCTTCTTATGTGCCATGGGGACTTACTCCTTGTCTTTCTCGACGGCGTCTTTCCCGGCGGCCGGCTTCTTCGCGGCTGCCTTCTTGGCCGGCGCCTTCTTGCCGTCCTCTGTGGCGGTCTTCTTGGGTGCGGCCTTCTTCGCTTCGGTCTTCTTGGCCCCGGTCTTCTCGGCCCCAGTCTTCTCGGTAGGCGCCTTGGCCGCAGGCTTCTTGGCGGCGGCCTTCTTCGGCGCCGCCTTCTCGGCCTCGGGCGCCTCGGCGGTTTGCGCGGGCGCCTTGGCGGCCTCGTCCTTCGCCTTGACGGGGGCCTCGGCTTTCGCCGACGTCTTGGCCGTGGCCGCGAGCTTGCCGCTCGGCTTCTTGCCGCCGGTCAGGATCTCGGTGACCTGCAGCACCGTGGTCTCCTGGCGATGGCCGCGGGTCCGGCGGTAGTTCTTGCGCCGCTTCTTCTTGAAGACGATGACCTTGGCGTGGCGGTCCTGACGCAGCACCTCGGCGGCGACGGCCGCGCCCTCGACCAGGGGCGTGCCGACCGTGGTGCCCTTGTCGTCGCCCAGCATGAGAACCTGGTCCAGGGCGACGATCTCGCCGGCCTCGCCGGGCAGCTTCTCGACGAAGAGGGTGTCTCCCGGGGCGACCTTGTACTGCTTGCCGCCTGTCTTGATGACTGCGAACATGACCATGATCTTTGGTTAATT
>JAKSBE010000417.1 GCA_022361275.1 Kiloniellales bacterium | reverse complement strand
GGCAATCCAGCCGCTGTCGGAGACCGATCCAACGTCCACCGAGACCCCCGAGCGCGTCCTGACCGAGCTTACGGCGGACGTCTATGCACGCATTATCAGACTCTATGAATTGCCTCGGGCCTCCGAGGATGCCATTTGGCTGAAAGACCGCCTTCAGTTTTTCCGAGTGTTCCAATTCAAGATTGATCCAGGTACCAAGCCACATCTGCTAGAGTTAGTCCGGCTGTTCGAAGCGCACGAATATGATTCGCTAATCAGCGCCCTGGGGGACTTTTATCAGCGCCATATGGACGGCCTTGACCGAGTGCTTGTTACGGCCTTCGGGGAAACCTATCCGGGTCGCGACATGGGTGTCGGTTCATCACGCAGACCAGACACCAACGGGCGAGTCACCCCGTTTCCCAGCGGGTAAACCCCGCGGAGCGTTTGACGGCGGGCGGCTCAGCAGTTCAAGGCCACGGGAGGCCTAGCGGACCTGCCGATGCACCAGTAGCTGGCTATCCTCAACCACTTGCCTCAGCAGGCTGTGGCTGACGGTTGACGCCAAAGGGAAAAATTTACATTGCCCTTATGTAACTTCCCCCATATATGTTGAATATATGTTCGAACAATATATTGGAAAGTATATTACGCAATAATAGTCTTCCTATATTCTTGTTATAATTGGATATAGATCAATATATCTTACGATCTATTTGACTCCAGATTCATGGAGACATACTCTTCGAATCGCTGCACTTGAGCAGCAACCCTGCCAACCGACAATCAGAGGAGATCAGTGATGATCGATCTTGGCAAAGTCACCGAGCAGACCAAGGGCCCCGGCAACTTTCTCGAGCAGCCGGGCGAGGTCGGGATTCCCGAGTAAGTCTCGCAGAAGGCGCCGGCATCGTAATTGATGTCGCGTTGATCGGGATGCGTGGTCAAGAAGACCACGCATCCCTCTTAGCGAAGTGCGGAGCTGAATACTGGCCCTCATTCCTGATTCGGCACAAACAAGGCGAACTCTGTACGGCGAGTAGGGCATCACCAATCTCATACATAGAGGAGTTGAATGATGATCGACCTTGGAAAAGTGACCGAGCAAACGAAAGGGATCGCCGACTGGCCGCTCGAATCTGCAACCGAGGTAGGGCGAGTCTGGTAGGTCTCGCAACGCGCAGCGGATCGTCGGTTGATCTCGCTCAGGCCGGCGGCGGGCCGCGGTGAAGCTCGCGCATTCCTCGCACTGACTTCAGATACAGTGAGTCGGAGCGTCAAGATGACGCAACTCTATCTATGTTCTGATATTCATGTCTGCCTCGACAATGGGTGTTTCGTCTTCCTCGATTTGGGCCGAAATAAGTACCGAGGCTGCGATAGGGAACGCTCAAGGATCCTGGCCACGGTGTTGCACGGATGGCCGCGCGGCAACCAGACGGGGCCGGCACGAAAGATTGATAAGACTACGACCAGCTACGACTTTGAGGACTTTGTTAAGGGGGGTGTACTCACGCCTGATCCAATTTCCGGAAAGATTGCGGAGCCTCCCAATGTTGTGACACCAGTGGACACACTTCTGACTCATGAAGACAGTTCTGCTTCACCTGCCGGACTTAGTGACGCGCTGAACTTCTTTATTGCAGGCTCTTGGGCCGACTTGGCGCTACGGCGGAAGCCAATCGATCAAATCGTCCACAAGATCCAGGATCGAAAACAACGTAGAGCCGATCAGTTGTCATGTTTTGACTATGAGAAAGCACAGGAAAAAGTCCGAACCTTCAATACTCTGAGAGCCCTTTATCCCCGCAAGTACCTATGCCTGTTTGATTCCCTTGCGCTGATCGAATTCCTCGCCCGGTTCGAGATTTTTCCCACTTGGGTCTTTGGTGTGAAGGCTGGCCCATTCAGGGCGCATTGTTGGGTGCAAGAAGGAACGACAACATTCAACGAGTCAGTTGATCAAGCCGAGAGCTATACCCCCATCATGGCGGTTTAGCGAAGCATTGGATGCGCCTATGTACCGATATGTAGGACTAGTTTGGAACGCAAAAGACGAACGGCAAGCGGCTGTCGCGCGTGGAATAGAGCGGTCGTTGAGATCCAGTTCGTCGCGATGGATAACGGCCTACCAAGCGCCAGGGGCTCTGGTCCTTCACGCTGACGGCCGGCGTGGCCAGACGCAGGCTTATCAGCTGCGAGGCAACAAAGGCGTCGTTCTGGGCAAGCTCTTCGGACCTGGCGTCCGCGAGAAAAGCGTTCCCGCAGAAGCCGATCTGTCTGGAACAGAAGTCGAGAAAATCTCGGAGACAAAGGGGGGCCATTTGGTCGATGCCTATTGGGGCCGGTACGTGGCCTTCTTTCAATCTCCGTCCAGTTCGACTTTTTGCGTTCTCAGAGATCCACTAGGAGGAGTTCGCTGCTACCGCACTAGAATTCAAGGTGTGTTTGTGTACTTCTCCCATATGGAGAGTATCTGTGATGTGAATCAAATCGAGACCTCAATTAACTGGAACTACGTATTGCAGGATTTTATCTGCCTGGAACTAGTAAACCAAAGGTGCGGTCTCAATGAGATAAGTGAGGTTCTGGCAGGAGAGCGTAACGACATATCGGCGAGTGTTCTCTCAAGCGATCTGCTATGGCAACCTTCGGAAGTTTATGCGCGCGACAAGTTTACAGATCCGTCGGATGCCATGCGGGTACTGCGTTCGGCGACGCAGAGCACGGTCAATGCGTGGGCTGCTACCTATCCATCGATTATTCATCAAGCCTCAGGTGGTCTTGACTCGTCCATAGTGTTGGGATGTTTGGCTGAATCCAAAGAAAGCCGACAGGTGGCATGCCTCAACTATTACACCTCGACACAAGAAGGAGATGAGCGGCGCTTCGCGCGGGCGGCCGTGGACCGGACCGAGTTTCGGTTGATTGAGCGCGAGATGCCGGCTGATACCGATGTGTTTACTCAGTTGGTCAACGACTCTCCCATACTGGAGAGTCCAACAGTAAGAATAGTCGGGATACCCCTGGAAAGGGCACTCGGTCAATTAGCGCGCGAGTTGGGTGCTGATGCGTTTATGACCGGCGAAGGGGGCGACCACGTCTTTCTGAATTACAATACGGAACTCGCGGCGGCTGACTACGCGTTTCATCATGCACTCAGCAAAGAATTTTGGACTATCGCGTTCAACGCCGCGAGGCTTTCGAAGAAATCGCTTTGGACTATTTTGGCATCGGCGGTGCCATACGGCTTTTTTCGTAGGGTCTTAGATCCAGCTGCTGCATATTTTGTCGAGCCGCCACCGTTTCTGAGGCAGGACGCTCTCGCAGCCTTGCCGAACGACTACGACGCTCACCCGTGGTCGAATTCACTAAAGGGCATTCCTAGCGGCAAGGCCGCGCAGATCTTCTTTTTGCCCAAGGTGCTAGACCGACACCCGGTTTTCGGACGGTGCGAAGCGGCGGACGTGATTCATCCGCTCTGCTCGCAGCCCGTTGTGGAAGCGTGCCTGCGTTCACCAACCTATATGCTGACCATGGGCGGTCAGGACAGAGGGTTGGCCCGAAAAACGTTTGCTGACATCTTGCCGCCGGAGATACTGCACCGAACGTCCAAGGGCAATACGAGCAGTTATGCCGGAAGACTGCTCAGTGACAATCTTCCAGCCCTTCGCGAACTGGTTTTGGACGGATATCTACCGGCTGCCGATGTTATTGATCGTGGTGCTTTGGATCGGTTCCTAACGCTTCAGTCGATCGAAGACATAACCAACATCCGTACACATCTCAAAATCTTGGGAACGGAAGTCTGGCTGAGGCGGTGGGACGCCGTCAAACAACAACGTGCCGCTTCGCGGGCGTCATAAGGCGCCGGGTAGGCTACTTGGTGGCCTATTGGCGGGCAAAGGTGCGGTAGTCCAGACAATCAGTCTCCTGTGGATATCATCGGATGGCTTCGTTAAGCGACGGCTCGCGCTAGCTCTACTATTCGTCGTTGCAGCGGCATCTCTCGCCGCACTGGCGCCGGTGGCAATAAAGATGATTGTTGATCAGGTCTCGGTTGGTGCCAAAGCTGAGCACGGGATCGCACCGGTCTTTATGATTCTGGCTTACGTGGCGAGCCAATACTTCTCAAGGTCGTTTTCTGAGCTCCAACTGTGGGCCCACGGAACGGCCGAGCAACGAGTCCACCGCCGAATGAGTCACCGAGTATTCGGCCATATCTTAGCACTTCCAATGGGGCTGCAACTCGACGATAGAACGGGCGCACTCAGTCAAACTCTTGCTAACGGACTGATGGGTTATCGCCTGATATTGATGCATCTCATCCATTCAGTCCTACCTGTCGCAATCCAGCTCTTGATGATGGCCGGAGTATTGCTCCACTTCGGTCATCCAACCTTCCTGCTGATCTTGGTTTTGTCGTTGTTTGCCTATGCCGTGGCATTCTCCATTGGGGTCGTTCGAATAAGCGGACCTGGCCGTGACGTGTCCAACGCAAGCATCGCTGCCAGCGCTTTGATGACTGACTCGCTATTGAACTCTGAGACGATAAAGTGCCTGGACGCCGGATCGTACGTACAAGGTCGATATGACGATGCTTTAAGAGCGTCCGAGCGAAAATGGGGCCGATTCTACCGGCTCAAAGTAGCCAATGGTCTCGTCGTAGCAGCCATTTTTGCGACATCGTTGGCCATCGCGATCGGCTTCGCGTGGTTCCAACTGCAAGCTGGTCGAATGACTGTTGGCGATTTCGTGCTGGTGAATACCTACATGCTCACCGTGGTAAGGCCATTGGAGATGCTGGGCTTTGCCGCGCGCGACATTGCTCAGGGCGTCGCGTTCATCGAGAGGGTGCGTAGATTGCTTCAAGAAGAGACTGAGTCCGAGATCGGGGCCGCCAGCGAGCGCCGGATAGCTGGGCCAGGAAGGCTGGAATTCGAGCGCGTTTCGTTTGCCTATCGATCGGACCGAGAGATCATAAACGATCTGAGTTTTGTCTTGGAGCCGGGCAAGACGACTGCGATTGTCGGGCCTTCCGGCTCGGGAAAGTCGTCAATTGTTAGGCTTCTCCTCCGTCTCTACGAACCGGGCGGTGGGAGGATCATTCTCGATGGACAACCAATCTCTCAAATCTCCGCATCCGAACTCAGACGGTCCATTGCGGTCGTTCCACAAGATACCGTGCTCTTGCACGACACGATTGAGTTCAACATTCGACTTGCGGATCAATCGAGCTCTATAAAGGACATTGAGCGAGCTGCGAAGTTGGCTCATATTCATGACACGATCGTCCAATTTCCAGACGGCTATGATACCGTCGTTGGCGAGCGGGGAACGAAATTGTCGGGCGGCGAGAAACAACGGATTGCTATCGCACGAGCGGTCGTCAGAAAACCGCGAATCTACATATTCGACGAAGTTACTTCGTCTTTGGATACGCAGACCGAAAGCGACATCCTTGCGAGCTTGGTTGAGCTTTCGAACGGAACAACTACGCTCATTATTGCGCATCGGTTAGCTGCCGTGACGCACGCCGACAAGATCTTAGTCTTGGCGCAAGGTAGAGTTGTCGAGCACGGCACGCACACAGAATTACTGCGACAAAATGGAACCTACGCACGCATGTGGCGCGCCCAACGCCGGAGGCGGGATGTCGGAGGCTTGGCCACTTTCCCGGCAGCTTAGTCAATCCGACTCTTCGTCGTTGGGCCTGGAGATGGTGTCGCTCGCCTGAGCAGACGCGTTGTCACTGCCGACGTACTTGTCAAGCCATGAGAAAACGCGGACCCAGTAGTCTCGTATGTTGGCGGGGCTTGTGAGCACGTGCCCTTCACCCCAATAGCGGACGAATTGAGCGTCCTTGTTCAATCGATATAGCGCTGTGAAGAACTCTTCAGATTGTGCAATCGATAGAAAGTCCAAGTCGCCGTGGGTCAGAAGAACTGGAGTTTCGATTTCCTCCACCTGGAAAATGGGACTGTTCTGAAGGTATCTGTCAACAGCCTGCCACGGTGGCGCCGCCATTCTGCCCGTGTAAGCCTCAAGCCACCAGGCGCCCCAAAATGATGGCCGCGTTTCGAGCGGCTGCATTCTCCGACGAATGTCCATGTTGCCGTACGTGCTAAAGAGATTTGTGGGAGCGGCGCTCGCTATTACAGCCCTAAATCGACTCGTCTGCGTTGCAACGGCAAGTGCGCCATATCCTCCAAAACTATGACCCATGACTGCAATTCGATCAGGATCGACATGGCCTGCGGCGCTCGCGCGGTTTATGGCGTTCAGGACTCGGTCGGCTAGTCCGAAAGCCGGATTGGCGGCAGCTCCGATCTCGGGTAGCGGCAAGCTGGGAAGAAGGACGGCGTAGTCGCGCCCTGCAAGCACGTAGGGATTCAGTGGATGGAATGACCATGGTTCGTCCGTCGTCGGCCAGTTCGGCCCCTTTACCGAGCCGGGATACAGAAAGGCAACGACGGGATACGGCTTTTGGCCGGCGTTGGCCGGTGGCAGCAAGAGCCAATCGACCAGCGGTCGTTTTTGGCTGTCCGCGTGGTCCAACTTAATCTGCGGTCCGAATGCGATGCCTTCGAGATGGTGATTTATGGTCAAAACCGTGGTGGTCTGACCACCGAGTTCAACAAGATCGACATGGCTACTATTCGACGAACTGTCGATGAAGACAGCAAGTTCACCGTCAGCCGACAACGCCTTAAGACGGTGATGGCGCGACGGCACGTCATAATGGGCGATCCGATCCTTCTGAAGGTCCAAGATCACCAACCCTTGGCTGCCGCGCTCGTCCGCTATCTTCACCGCTACAACGAATCCCTCTCGGTCGATAGTCCGGGTGTATTGCGGATTCCAGAGGCTGAGAGGTGACTCGATGCCAGAACTTAGGTTCGTTCGGCCCCCGTCCGCATCAAGCAGCCAGATTTCTCCACTCACGTTCGCTAATGCAGCGTTAGAGGTCTGTCCTGCAACGATCGACGGGGTGGTCCGAAACTCCGCGGTGAGGTTGCTCGGTATGCCAGTTTTCGGATACTGATACCAATCAACCCTTCCATCGAGATTGGCACTTGTCAGAGGCAGTATCGGATCATCGCCGACCCAAAAGGGCTTCGGTCCAAACTGACTTCTCCCAACGTTGGGGATGGCGAGCCCACCGACATCTATCACCGTTGTAGCGCCGCGCAATGGGGAGTAGATGTGATACTGAGAGTCTGACCAGCGACCCTGCTTTTGCTTAGCGATGAAAAGCAATCTCTCACTTGCTGACCAGGAGAGATAGACGCCTAGTGCCGAGCACATTTGGCACGGTAGTAGTTCGGCAAATCCGTTCTCCAAGTCATACACTACTAGCTCGTGTCGACGTCTTTCGAGATGATGGTCAAGTTGCTCGCCAAACCGCGGCAAGATGTCCTCGGCCAAACGGACAGCGGCGAGAAATCTCCCGCTTGGCGACAGCGCGAGATTCACGTGCTCGCCGCGACCAAATGAACGCCGCTTGTTCTTTGATAAATCGAAGAGAGTCAGAGTACCTTCAGCTCGATCGGCAGCGGTGTAGATTCCGGAACCTAACGCGTTTGAAGTTGTCTCCTTGCCAGCCCAAGCCTTTCGCCAATGCCCTGGCAACTCTTCGGCGGTCCTCCGTTGCACAGCGACTGAATTGGGCTGATGGCCCTCAGCGAGCGTGCTCACAATTATCTCGTTTTCCGACAGCCAGAGGTGGTCGGTGAATGCCCGCCCCAGAAAATTGGGGGAGATCTGCAACATATGGGGCTGAGCGTTGTCGCGATCCGACGTCCTCAGATCGGCAAGGGACAATATGCCGAGACGAAGCACACCATCTTTGAGCCCATAAACTGTCGTCCTCGACCCATCCGGTGAGAACTCCCCAAGCCAGTGGCCTACGGCTGTGCGGCTAATCGCAGGGGTACCAGCTGTATCGGTACTGGAGAGGTCGCGGACCTCAATGATCGAGCGATCTTTGCCCTGAAGAAGAATTCGGCCGTAGTCCGGAGCCGTTTCATAGGCCGCTAGTCGCTCTATGAAAAGAAATCTCGCGGACGGATCAAAAACAACCGCCCCAATGTTCTCAAGACGTAGGAGGTCATCGACTGTATACGAGCGCCCCGCTTCTGCTCCGTTGCCAAGTGACAACAGGAGAAGCGTCCAGGCCAACGTAAACTGCAAGATCCATCCAGCAAAAACTCGCGGGGTCGCATCACCCGCATTCCCCGGTCTCCCGAGGTCTGGCGAATCCAACGAACGGATGTTCACCATGCTTTTGTGACCTGGAGCGCGAGCAAGCGTCCTTGAGGACTGGCGTTAACGGGATCAAAGCCTACGCCGTTTCGGTTGTTCACAAATGGTGGGTCTTCGTCGAAGAGGTTGAAGATACTCAACGAGACAGAGATTCCATTGAGCCAACGGTTCGCGGTACCGTCGTTTGTTTGGTAGGCTAGGCGGAGATCGACACTGGTCCAGGCGTCGACGCCGCGTTCTGGGTCGCTGAGGTTATCAGTATAGTTGTCGATATAGTTGACAAAGGCGGACGTGGAAAAGTTCCCGTAGCTCCACGACGCGCTGGTGCGGAACCTGAAATCGACTTGATTGCCAACGGTATCTACTATCTCGATCAGTGGTGCATCTGGCGTTACCGCTTCCTTGAAGTTGAGGACGACGCTGCCGTTAAATCCAAACTGAATTGAACCGGCGTTGCCTGTGTCGAAGCCATAGTTCACGACGATATCGAGACCGCGAATTTCTGAGACCGCGACATTGGCGCGTCGACCGTCGATTATTAGATCGATGTCCTCACCCGTGAAGCCAAAACCAAAATCAAAGAATGCGGGATCGTCCAAGAACATCTGCGCCAAAGCGGGATCTGGAGCGCGGGTAATTATCGCGCGAAACTGTTCTTCCTGGGACAGCACGACGAATGGATTGACGCTCAGAACCCTGTTGGAGAGCTCAATGTCGAAATAGTTCACACTTAGGTTGAAACCGCCGAATGCCTCAGGCGCCAACTCAACGCCGACCGTCCATGTAGTAGCCTCTACAGGATCGAGATCAGGGTTTCCGCCAAACAGTGTGATGGCATTGGAAAAACCGGTCGGGGATGCCGGGTCCGCGATGGGAATCGCAAAGAACGTTGTGTCGCTCGTGTCCAACTCCGTAAGCAGTGGCGCACGAAACGAGGTACCGTATGTCCCGCGAACAATTACCCCATTCGCAGGTGACCACATGATTCCGACCTTGGGATCGGTCGTGGTCCCGAAGTCGCTGTAGTCTGTTACGCGTGCCGCTGCAGAAAGCTCCAGTTGATCGAAACCAGGCAGTCGATTGTCCGGTCCAAACACCGGCACGAATAACTCGGCAAACACCGCCGCAACTTCGCGCTGCAGATCAATTCCATCTCGAGGCCCAGGTTCTGTATCCGTCAAAAACGTCTCGCCGCCCGTTCTCAGGCTCTCTTCGCGGTACTCGGCCCCAGCGGCCAGTTTGACGTTGCCTCCAGGAAGAGAGAAGAGCGAACCGTCCGCCTTCATGTTTACAGACCAAACCTCGGAATCGACCTCTCTAGTAATGAACCCTCGAATGGTGTCGATCGTATCTGGGTTGGTACTGGCGCCGTCGCCAAATGGGTTGAAGGCTGAGCTGGCAACGTCATCAGATAGCGCATCGTTCAACGCCGGCACATTTACGCGATTTCGGTTGATATTGGACGTATCGTCCCGGCTGAACGTTCCATAGATGTCGATCTGCCAGTCTCGAAATGGGGCGACCAAGCCACCCGCTGCGACGTTGAAGGACTGGACCCCGCCGGCAACCGACTGGGCGCCAAGATCGTCGATAAAGCTGTACTGTACTGATATCGGTGAAGCGTCACCGAGCCCATCGACAAAGAACGGATTGGACGAAGGGACAACCAAATTCCGGGACTCGGCTGGACGAAAACTGACAAAACCCCGATCGGTAAATCGACCTTCGGAGAACAGTTCGACTCGATCACCCAACTTTTGCGAGATCATCGCAAATGCGCTATGGCGCTCCTGCTCCGGCAATAGTGAAGTGCCCTCTCTTCTGTTGCCAAAGTTCAAAGTGTTTGGGGTGAGGTCGCCTGGGTTCAGACTTGTGCCATCTTGGCCCTCGGGAATCGCGAATGTTTGTCCGCCTGCTGTGATGGTGCCAGGATTGCCGAAGCCAACTAAGTCGAAGTTATCCCCGCCCAAAGCAGTCAAATCACTCGCTGCTGAAAAGCCCCGCTCACTGCTCAAAAACAAGCTTTGCCTATAGTATTCATAAGTGACTAGGAAGTTGCCAGAATCCCAATTATTTCCATATGTTTGACCTACTTTGTAGGTCTGCTGACCGCCATCAGTTACAGCACCAATTCGAAACCTAGTCTCAATGCCTTCGTAGTCCCTTCGCAGAATGATATTGACGACGCCACCAATTGCATCGGACCCATAGAGCGCCGAGGCACCGTCTGGAAGTACCTCGATCCGTTCGACAGCGTTCAGTGGGATTTGAGAGACATCGACAAAATTGCCTTCCGTTCCTCCCGGCGCCACACGCCTTCCGTTGACTAGAGTTAGCGTCTTGTCTGTGCCAAGGCCTCGAAGGTTAATACCGGAACCAAATCCTTCGTTTGTATCGGCTCCCGATCCTGTTCCCGGAATGCTGGTCGTCGCCTCACTCGCGCCGGCTCCAAGTGTTTGTGGCAAGCTTCGGATTACATCCGCAGTCGTAGCAAACCCGCTTCGGTCCATCACCGAACGATCGAGGACGAAGAGCTGAGCTCCGACGGGAGCTTGGCCCCGGATCAGCGTTCCAGTAACGACCATTTCCTCCATGTGGAGTTCGTCATCGCCACCTTCGTGTAGGTTGGCGCTGACCAGTTGCACATCGTTTGGTCCGTCTGTGCCCTTCTGTCTTTGCGGAGCTGTGGCGATCTGCGCCAGTTGGAGGTGTGATGGCTCGATATAGTTTGCAGCCCCATCGCGAGCCCCGGTTTGGCGGAGGATCAGCGTGCCACCGGTCGTTCGGCCGTTGCCTACCAACTCAAATTCGAGCCCGCTGCCGGTCAACAATTGCCCCAAGGCGTCTGACAAGGACAAGTCGCCGGTGATTGCCGGCGCCTGCTTGCCTTCCAGAAGCGGTGGCGGCGCGATCACCGCCAGGTTGGCCGACTTGGTCAGTTCGAACAACGCGGATGAGAGCGATTGGGCCGGAATATCGTACCGTCTGGCTTCGTTTCCTTGCGCCGCGGCGCTACTGATCGTCGTCAGGACCGCTATGCCCGAGGCCGCAGCCAGAAGCCTTGATGACGCCCCAAAAAACCTAGCAGACCGACTCCGCTTACCCATCTTGCGTTCCCTCCACCAACTCGTTCTTGATCTCCGGCGAAACCATGACCGCCGAAACTTCGAACCCAACGTCGTGCGAGGTGCGGATAAGCGACAGTTTTTTTCAGTTTTGTGAAAGGAAAGTCCGTCGTGCGTATATAGACGCAGCACTACTTCGGCTCAACGAATAATTGATTTTTCTGAATAGAATACACCTTATGGGGATGCGTCGTGATGTTCTTTGGCCTCAGTTCCGCCGTGCCCTGAGCACGATCCGGCCAGGAACTCGCCGATCTACGGTGACTGGAAGCATCCGCTCCAGGCCGGTTAACATCTCATCGACACTGTTAGTGCTAAAGGATGCATAGACCGGAAGCTCGGCCAGTTCTGCCGAGGCGATTACTATCGGCGTCGAAGAGTATCGGTTGGCGTCGGCGACAACTTCCCCTAGAGGGTTGTCTTCATAATATAATCGCCCACTGATCCACGCGCCCGGCCGGTCCGGTGAAATCTCTTCGACCGCGCCGATCTCACCGCTGTGGGTCACAACGGCTTTTTGTCCAGCCTCCAGTCGACGAGGCGTTTCGCTCGCCGTCACCGCCTTTGGATGTGCGTCGAATGTCGGCTTGGCGACCTCCACCGTGCCCGCCGCCACCGCTACCGTCACGCCCTTCAGGCCGTGGTGGACGTTGAACGTGGTGCCGACAACCCGGATCTGTGTATCGCCGACAACGACCAGGAACGGGCGAAGGCGGTCCTTGGCAACGCCGAAGAAGGCCTCACCATTCACCAGCACCACACGACGGGCACCGTTGGAGAAGTCGAGCTCGAAGCGAGACCGCGGCCCCAAGGTCACGGTGCTTCGGTCGGGCAGTTCCACCGTTCGGATCTCGCCCACCGCGGTCTCATAGTGTGTCGGGGCATCGGAGAACGACGGCAAGAGTGCCAGGGCACCGACGACAAGCAGTGACAGCGCCGCCGTCAGCACAGCCGCAGTTATCACTCGACCTGACTGGCGAACATCGTGCCACCAAGCCGACCCCGCACGCCACACTCCGCGCGGCGTACCGACCCGCTCACCGGGCTGTTCGATGTTCTTCAGATGTGGAAGCTCGGACACGTCCGCGGCGACGGATACGACCTCAAGGAACGCCGAATGGTGGCGCGGGTCGGCCTCAAGCCAGGCTCGAAAGCGCTGTTGATCCGCCTGGACCGTCTCTTCCGATTTGATACGCGCGTACCAGCGGGCCGCCTCGGTCAGATCCTTATCCCGAGGAACCGACAGTGTCATTGACTTTCCGGTTAGATTGACCATCCGCCCTGGGCCCGAATAAGCGCCTCAGCGCCTTTCGGCAATCGGCAATTGCCCGCTCCAGTTGCTTCCTGGCCGATCTTTCCATGATTCCTTCCGTTCCGGCAATGTCTTTCAGGGACATGCCGTGCAGAAGATGGAGTACAAGGACCCGCCGTCGACGGCGTGGCAATCCGACTATAATTCGGTCAAGTGCCTGCAGCCGCTCTCCGTTCAGTGCCGCGTCTTCGGGCGAGCCGGCGGCGAAGAACCCTGGACCACCATACAGACGCCTCTCGACCTCGGCAGCATACTTCTGCCGGACACCCTCCTTTCGAAAGTGGCTCACTACGCGCTTCCAGCCGATATCAAACAGCAGCGCCCGAGGGTTTCTGATCTCTTGATTATTGCTGATGCATGCGAAATCGGCAAATGTCTGTTGCACGATATCGGCGGCCGCTTCCGCGTCTCTAAGGACCGGCGTAAAAAAGCCGACGAGCTCGCCAAAATAATTCCTGAAAAGACACTCTATTTCTTGTTGCTTTTTGTCATCGATATCCGGCCGAGTCAAAGACCCGGCGCGGGTGGAACTCTGCCGTTCCGCCATAGCTTGACCACCGACTTGCTTTTTACCTCGACGAGCACTCCGCGCAGTTCTTTCTTGTCAATCTACATTACTAATAACTGCGCTTTCCCCCTTATCAAGTTTTAGCGCTTGGCGCCATTTCCCTCTGAAGCAAATAGCGGTGAGCCAAGTCACTCTTCTGACCGCTGCGGCTCAAGTTTCAGGACCAAAACAACCGTCGATCCTGTCAGTTAACGTAACGGACAGGAACAGCAGCCACTAGTACACAACACACCGACTCAAGGTACACGAACCTGCGATTTCCGGCCTGCCGGTGTCAT
>JAKSBE010000472.1 GCA_022361275.1 Kiloniellales bacterium | reverse complement strand
CGAAGGATGCAGTAGCCGCCGGCATGCGCCAGCGCGATCAGGCGCTCATGCGTCTGCTGTTGCTGAAGCGTTCCATGGAGGCAGTCGGATGAACCAGAAAGTCATCATCACCTGTGCGGTCACCGGCGGGATTCACACGCCGACCATGTCGCCGCATCTGCCGATCACGCCCAACGAGATCGCCCAGTCGGCGATCGAGGCGGCCGAGGCCGGCGCAGCGATCATCCACCTGCATGCGAGGAACCCGGAGGACGGCCGGCCGACGCAGGACCCTGATCTGTTCATGCAGTTCCTGCCGCGGATCAAGCAAGCCACCGATGCCGTGCTCAACCTGACCACCGGTGGCGGTATCGGCATGACGCTGGAGGAACGGTTGGCGCCCGCCCATCGCGCCAAGCCGGAAGTCACCTCTCTCAACATGGGTTCGATGAATTTCTCCGTTGCCCAGCTCGCCGGGAAGTACGACAGCTGGAAGCACGATTGGGAAAAGACCTATATCGAGAACACCTGGGACCTGATCTATCCCAACACCTTCCAGATGATCGAGAAGATCATGGTCGAGGTGGGCGGGCCTATGGCACGCGCTTCGAGTTCGAATGCTACGATCTCGGACACCTCTACAATCTCAAACTGTTCGTTGACCGCGGCCTGGTCGACCCGCCTTTCCATATCCAGGGTGTCTTCGGCATCTCCGGCGGCATGGGCGCCGACCTCGACAACCTGATGTTCTTCAAGCAAACGGCCGACCGCCTGTTCGGATCGGACTATCGCCTTTCCGCCTTCGGCATCGGTAAGAGCCAGATGGCGTTTCTGACGCTGGCCGCACTGATCGGCGGCAACGTCCGGGTCGGGCTGGAGGATTCGCTCTATATCGGGAAGGGCGAACTGGCCACGTCCAACGCCGAACAGGTGGCCAAGATCAGGCGCATCATCGAAGAGCTGGGCATGGAGGTGGCGACGCCGGCCGAAGCGCGCCAGACCCTGCAGCTCAAGGGGGGCGATCGTGTCGAGTTTTAGGGG
>JAKSBE010000175.1 GCA_022361275.1 Kiloniellales bacterium | reverse complement strand
TTCCGGTATCGTCCCTGCGATCGTTTCGGCCGTGCTCACGCTGAACCGTCTCCCAGCTGCGTCCGGAAAAAGGGTTGATCAAGAAGAAAGGGGGCTGGAAAAGGGGTCATGGAAAAAGGGGTCAGAGTCATTTTTCGCTGCGAGTTTTCGGGGAGGCGAAATGGGCCATTGCGAAAAATGACTCTGACCCCTTTTTCCATGACCCCTTTTCCAGCCCCCTTTCTTCTTGATCAACCCTTTTTCCGGACGCAGCTGGGAGACGGTTCAGCGTGAGCACGGCCGAAACGATCGCAGGGACGATACCGGAAGGCGCCGCGACCGTGCCGGCGCTGGCCGTCGAGCGGGTCAGCCACGACTTCGGCAAGCGCCGGGCCCTGGACGACGTCAGCTTCACCGTGGCGCCCGGCGAGTTTGCCGTGCTGCTAGGCCAGAACGGGGCCGGCAAGACGACGCTCTTCTCGCTGATCACCCGCCTCTACGACAACCGCAGCGGCGCGATCCGGGTCTTCGGCCACGACGTACGCCGCCGCCCTTCAGAGGCCCTGTCGCGGATCGGCGTGGTCTTCCAGCAGCGCACCCTGGACCTGGACCTCAGCGTCGACCAGAACCTCCTCTATCACGCCGCCCTGCACGGGATGCCAAAGGCCAAGGCCAAGGCACGCGGCGGCACCGAGCTGGCGCGGCTGGATCTGGCCGAGCGGGCCGGCGACAAGGTCCGGCAGCTTTCCGGCGGCCAGTTGCGCCGGGTCGAGATCGCCCGCGCCCTGCTGCACGAGCCGAAGCTGCTGCTGCTCGACGAGCCGACGGTGGGGCTCGACATCGGCAGCCGGCAGAGCCTGCTCGACCACGTCCGCCGCCTGGTGCGCGACGAGAACCTGGGCATTCTCTGGGCGACGCATCTGATCGACGAGGTCGCCGGGGACGACCGGGTGATCCTGTTGCACCAAGGCGTTCTGCTGGCCAACGACCGCGCCGACGCCGTGGTCCGCCAGGCGGGCGCCGCGAACCTCAAGGCCGCCTTCACGGCCTTGACCGGGGGCGGCGCGGAACGGGATACATGACCGCCGCCCAGTACCTGCGCTGCCTTAGGGGCATCGTCTGGCGCGAGGCGCTGCGCTTCCTGCACCAGAGGGAGCGCTTCGTCGCCGCCCTGGTACGGCCCCTGGTCTGGCTGTTCATCTTCGCCGCCGGGTTCCGGGCGGTCCTCGGCCTCTCGATCGCGCCGCCCTACGAGACCTACGTGCTCTACGAGGTCTACATCACCCCCGGGCTGATCGGCATGATCCAGCTCTTCAACGGCATGCAGTCCTCGCTCTCCATGGTCTACGACCGGGAGATGGGCAACATGCGCACCCTGCTGATCAGTCCCCTGCCCCGCTGGTACCTCTTGAGCTGCAAGCTGCTGGCCGGGGTCTGCGTCTCGCTGGCGCAGGTCTACGTCTTCGTGCTGATCGCCCGGCTCTGGGGGATCGAGGCGCCGCTGCTCGGCTACCTGACCATGCTGCCGGCGCTGATCCTCTCGGGCCTCATGCTGGGCGCCCTGGGCATGCTCTTGTCCTCCTTCATCAAGCAGCTGGAGAACTTCGCCGGGATCATGAACTTCGTGATCTTCCCGATGTTCTTCGCCTCCTCGGCGCTCTACCCGCTGTGGCGGATGCGGGAGTCGAGCCTGCTTCTCTACCAGATCTGCGCCGTCAACCCCTTCACCCACGCCGTCGAGCTGATCCGCTTCGCGCTCTACGGCCAGGTGAACCTGCTGTCCCTGGCCGTCGTGGCGGGCTGCACCTTGCTGTTCATGGGCCTGGCCATCTACGGCTATGATCCGGGGCGGGGCATGATGGCGCGGCGCCGCGGCGCGCCGGCCTGACCGAGGGAGCCGTTGCGATGACCGAGGTCCGAAACACAGCCTCCAGGCCAAACCGGCACGCGCCCGCCCTGCTGGCCGCCGGCCTGCTGATCCTCGCCGGCCCCGTAGACGCCGCGACCTCGGAGGACCCGGACTGGCCCTGCGTCCAGCGCAAGGTGCCGGAGATCTCCGCCGGCATGGTCTGGGCCGGTCCGCCGGTCGAGGCGCTGAAGGGCGCCTGGCAGGACGATGCAGAGATCAGCCGCCTGGCCGCGACCCTGGCGGCGCGGCGGACCGAGATCGAGGCGGCGAAGGCCGCCGTCGCCGACTTCGCCGCCGGCCTCGGCGCCGACAAGAACGAAAGGCTGACCCTGCTGTTCGCCGCCACCCTGGACATCGTCAACGAGGAGCGCGCCTCGATCATCTCGGGCATCGGCCGCTACACCCGCAGGCAGCAGGCCCTGGCGGACAAGATCGGCCGGCTCGCGGGCGATCTCAGCGCGCTCCCGGCCAGCGACGCGGCGAAGCGGGAAGAACTGGAGCAGCAGCGCCTTTGGGACATCCGGATCTACGAAGACCGAGAGCGCTCCCTGACCTACATCTGCGAGCAGCCGGTGCTGCTCGAGCAGCGGGTCTTCGCCCTGGCCCGCGAGATCATGAACCACCTGGAATAGTGCCTGGAGACGTTAATGCCAGTTGCCCCCCCCTCCCTAACCCTCCCCCACAAGGGAGGAGGGGAAGCTTCAAGCGGATCAGTCGGTTACTCCCTCCCCCTCGATGGGGGAGGGCCGGGGTGGGGGTGACTCTCCAGTATTGTGCAAATAGGGCACTAGGCCGGACCCGGATACTAGAGCATCGGGCGTTTAATCTGCAACATATCCGGCCGCCTTGAGGTAGTTCCAGCATTCGTCTGGTTGGAACAGATCACAGATATTGCCGACGGCGCGCCAGAGCTCGTCATAGGTGCGTGCCTTTGCCTTTCTGAGGT
>JAKSBE010000429.1 GCA_022361275.1 Kiloniellales bacterium | reverse complement strand
GGAAGTCCGGAGTCCTTGCCTGAGGTCATCCTTCGACAGGGGGCGCAGCCCGGCGCTACGCGCGGATGAGGCGACGTGCTTGAAACGGCTCACCCTCACCCTGAGCCTCCTCATCCCGAGCTTGTCGAGGGACGAAGGGTGCGGGTGGCGGCTCGCACTTCTTCAACAGCCTGCTAAAGCTCGAGGCCGAGGCCTTCGAGGTAGATCAGGAGGCCGGCTTCCAGCAGGTCTTCCGGCGCCATGGGCAGCTTGCGCCGGCCGGCGTCGCCGCGGGCGAAAAGCGCGGCGATGCCGTGCGCCAGGGACCAGAGGTGCAGGCTGACCATGGCGGCCGGCGGGCGGCCCGCCTCGGGCAGGCTGCCGCAGAGCGCCTCGGCGGCCTGGCGCAGGATCGCCTGGGCCTGCTCGGCGGCCCGGGCCAGCTCGGGATCGAGGTCCGGCGGCAGCTGGGACTCGAACATGGCGACGAAGTAGGCCGGCTCGCGCCGCGCGAAGCCCAGGTAGGCGCGGCCGACGTTCTCGAAGGCCTTGCGCGGGTCGGGCTTGCCGTTGTCCCAGGCCCGGACCAGCTCGAGGGTGAAGGCCTCGAAGCCGCGCCGCGCGACGTCGGCCAGCAGGGCCTCGCGGTCGCGGAAATGGCGGTAGGGCGCCGCCGGGCTGACCCCGGCCGCCCGCGCCGCCTCGGCGAAGGTGAAGCCGGCCGGGCCCTTCTCGGCGATCAGCTTCAGCGCCGCCGCGACCAGCGCCTCACGCAGATTGCCGTGATGGTAGCCGCGCCGTTCCCGGCCGCCTTTGGTCCAGCTCATGTGAAGAGCTTTTACATCATTGCCCCGGCAAAGCCAGCGCGGAAACGCCGGTCAGGCAAAGCGCCGGGTGATCAGGAAGCCGAGGGTGGCGGTCGAGCCGGTCAGGACCGCGCCCCAGACCATGTCGACCAGGACGACCGCGAGCGGCCAGCCGGGCAGGATCGCCAGGTTGGTCAGCTCGAAGGTCGCATAGGCGATCAGGCCGAAGAGCATGCCGCGGAGCAGCGCCGTCCTCCAGGCCCCGGTCCCGAGCGCCGGCGCGATCGCGAAGACCACGATGCCGACGACGTAGAGCAGGTAGAAGGCGACCGCCGCCGGCACCTTGACCGGCCCGGTCATGAAGGACGCGAGGCGTTCCCGGTAGAAGTCGTCGGCGATGACCCCGAGCCAGAGGGAATCGATCACCAGGAACACGGCCAGGGCCGCAAGGTAGGCGATGACGTGTCTACGCAAGACGGCACCTCCCGGGTTCGGCACCGACCGCGCCCGACAGGACGGCGAGGCTCACGCCCAGCCGCCCGCCACCGGCGCGACGTGCCCGGTCATGAAGCCGGCCTTCTCGGAAAGCAGGAAGGCGACGACGTCGGAGACCTCCTCCGGCTTGCCGATCCGGCCCAGCGGGATCTGCGAGAGGATCTTCGCCCGCGCCGCCTCGTCGCTCAGCAGGGCCTCGGAGAAGTAGGAGGGGTTCTCGACGAAGTTCGGCGCCACGGCGTTGACCGCGATCCCGCTGCGCGCCAGCTCACGGGACAGGGTCAGGACCATGGCGTTCTGCGCGCCCCGCGCCGTGACGTACATGCCGTAGTTCGGGAGGCCCCGATAGGGCACGGCGGAGGTCGCCAGGACGACCCGGCCGCCGCCCTGCCGCTTCATCTGCGGGACCGCCGCGCCGATCAGGCGGAAGGGCGCAACCACCATCGCCTCCAGCCCGGCCCGCATGTCCGCCGGATCGGCCTCCTCGACCTTGGCGCGGATCGCCGGAAAGCCGTCGTTGGGCACCAGCCCGTCGAGCCGCCCATGTTCGGCGACCACCCCGGCGACCAGGGCTGCGGGGTCGTCCTCGGCCAGGGTGGCGACCTCGGGGTAGGCCTGCGCAAAAGCCGCCCGCCGCGCCGGATCGGCGAAGCCCGGGTCCTGGGCGACCACGGTCGCACCCTCCGCCCGGCAGCTCTTGCAGACCGCGGCCCCGACGAACTCCGTCGCCTTGGTGACCAGCACCACCTTGCCGTCGAGACTCCCCATCGCCGCCGCCTCCCCAATGTCGTTCCCGGCCAGACCGCCCACGCGGTCGTCATGCCACCTTGATCACGCGATCGCCGACCGTCACCCGCCCATCCTCCACGACCCGGGCATAGACCCCGCGCAGGCGGAACGCCCGGCCCTTTGGCCCGTTGACGAAGACCACCGCGGATTGGCCATAGCGCTCCGCGAAGGCCTTGCAGCCGCCATGGGGCACGGCGGTGATCTCGATGGTCGCATCGCCGGTCCGGAGCCGCTGGCCCGGCGGCAGGTTCTCCGGGCTAATACCAAGGAGCGCTGATCATGACTCATTTGACCGGGTTTGCTTGCCCGCCCGCCAGGCTGATCTCGCGGCTTTCCACGTCCAGACGCTCGCCGGGCGCCGGGCGCACGACGATGGCCTCCAGGACTCCGTCGTCCTTGGGCGATTGGCGGATGTGCGGGAGACCGGCCTGAAGCTCGGCGCGGGTCAGATGCCTGGTCATGGACTCCGTCCAAAAGGGGAACCACACCAAGCCTACAGGCGAAAGCCTCCAGAGGGCAAAGGAGTCCGGACCTTAGGATCGTCGTCCAGGGGACCGCCCCTACTCCCGCGCGCTCGGCGTGATGCTGAGCTCGACGCGCTCGCCGTCGCGGAGCACGACGAAGGCGGCCGCCTCGCCGACCTTGAGTGCGTCGAGGGCGGAGGCGTAGTCGTAGATGTTGGCGATGGCCTGGCCGGCCATCTCGACCACGATGTCGCCGTCCTCGAGGCCGCCGGCCTCGGCCGGACCGCCCTTGGCGACGCCGGAGATCCGCGTGCCCGTGCCGTCGCCCTGGGTGTAGTCGGGGATCGTGCCCAGGTAGATCCGCGAGGTCCGGCGGCGCGGCGAATCGCCTTCCTGGCGGATGTAGTCCGGCGCCGCCTCGGCGGTCGCCAGGCCGCGGGCGACCAGGGCCATGAAGCGCGCGACCTTCTGCATGCCCTCGTAGTTCAGGGTCTCGGCCGTGTCGCGCGGCGTGCTGTACTCGCCGTGCGGCCCGGTGAAGGCGTTCAGCACCGGCGCGCCGGCCAGGTAGAAGGCGATCGCGTCGGTCGCCAGGAAGGCGCTGTCGCTGGTCGAGATGCTGAGCCCGACCGGCACGTTGCGGCGCTCGATCTCGCGCGGCCAGACCGAGCTGGAGCCCACGCCCTGGAGGATCAGCGGGCCGTCCAGGCGGCCGATCATGTCCATGTTGAGATAGGCGGCCACCTTGCCGCTGAGGTCCTCGTCCTCGCCCTTCAGGCTGTGGACGTAGTGGCTGGAGCCCAGAAGGCCCAGTTCCTCGCCGGACCAGGCGGCGAAGACGACGTCGCGGCGCAGGGCCAGCTTGCCGCGGGCCTTGAGGTCGGTGAGATACTGGGCGACCTCCAGCAGGGCCGCTACGCCCGAGGCGTTGTCGTCGGCACCGTAGTGGACCTGCCCGGCCTCCTCCGGCTGCGCCAGGGACTTGCCCTCGACGCCGCGGCCCAGGTGGTCGACGTGGGCGCCGATCACGATCGCCGGCGCGGCCTCGCCTTCGGCGGGCAGCCGGGCCAGCACGTTGCGGCCCTGGCGGGTTTCCGGGTTCAGGTCGATCTCGGCGGCGATGCGCAGGCCTGGCAGGACGAAGCCCTCGCCCGCCTCGCCCGAGTCCAGAGCCTTCTGGACCTCTTCCAGCTTCTTGTCGGCGGTGGCGAGCAGGGCCGCGGCCAAGTCGTCGGTGATCGAGACCGCCGCCAGCTCGCGCCCGGCCGCCGCCGCGTCGAAGGACAGCGGCACCAGCTGCGCCTTGACCTTGGCCCGGGGACCGCTGGCCACGACCAGGCCGCGCGCGCCCTTCCGACGGGCGACCGCGGCCTTGTAGCTCAGCTCCGCGTAGCGATAGAGCTGCTGGCGCCGGTCCTGGTCGATGTCCTCCGGCAGATAGCGCAGGACCAGGACCCACTTGTCCTTGACGTCCAGCTCCCCGTAGGAGTCGTAGGCCTTCTGCCCCGCCTCCGCCGGGGCGACGATGCCGTAGCCGGCGAAGACCACCTCCGCCGCCTCGGCCTTGCCGGTCGCGGAGAGGCCGAGCGGCCGCCAGTCTTTGTCGAGCTTGGTCGCGACCTCGACGCCTTCGAGGGAAAGGCGGTTCCCGGCGCCGAGCTTGACCGCGGCCGTGAAGTCGAAGGGCTGGAAGTAGCCGCCGTCGTTGCCGGCCGGCGCCAGGCCCAGGGACTCGAAGGCCGCGGCGACGTAGGCCGTGGCCTTGCGCTCGCCCGCGGTGCCGGTCAGGCGGCCCTCGAAGTCCTCCGAGGCCAGGATGCCGACGTGGCCGCGCAGGTCGGCGGCCTCGATCGCCGCCTTGGTCGCCGGGATCGGGGGCAGATCCTCCTCGGCCGGCGCCTCGCTGCGCTGGCCGGCGGCGTCCAGGCCGAGCAGCTCGCGCGCCTCGGCGTCGTTCCAGGAGGCCATGAAGATCTGCGGCTTCTTGTCGCCGGTCCGGCTGCTCGCCCAGGAGAGCAGGGTGCCGTCCGGCGAGAAGACCGGCAGGCCGTCGAAGCCCTCGCTGTGGGTCACCCGGACCGGCTCGCCCTTGCCCTCTGCGTCGACCAGGTAGAGCTCGAAGTTGCGGAAGCCCTGGACGCTGGTCGCGAAGATCACGTAGTCGCCGGAGGGATGGAAGTAGGGCGCCCAGGACATGGACTCGAGCCGGGTGATCGCCTTCTCGCCCGTGCCGTCGACGTTCATCACGTGGACCTCGGCACTGCCGCCGTCCTTCGTGAAGCGGCGCCAGACGATCTTCTTGCCGTCCTGGCTGAAGAAGGGGCCGCCGTCGTAGCCCGGCTGGTCGGTCAGCCGCCGCAGCTCCGAGCCGTCGGACTTCATGATGTAGAGCTCCATGAAGTAGGAGGCGTCCTTCTCCAGGATCTCCTGCTCCTCGGCGCTCAGCGTCTCTTCGTAGGCGTGGCGGTTGGAGGCGAAGAGGATGTGCTCGCCGTCGGGCGACCAGGAGCCCTCGGCGTCGTAGCCCAGGGCGTTGGTCAGGTTGACCGCCTCGCCGCCCTCCGTCGGGACCTCGAAGATGTCGTAGTACTCGTCGAAGCTCCAGGAGTAGCCGCGGGTCTTGCCGGCCGCGCGCTTCTCCAGCTCCTCCCTTTGCTTCTTGCGCGCCGCGGGGTCGAGGTGGCTGGAGGCGAAGAGCAGCTTCTCGCCCGAGGGATGGATCCAGGCACAGGTGGTCTTGCCGACGCCCGTCGAGATCCGCCGGGTGTCGCCGGTCTCCAGATCCATCAGATAGATCTGGTAGAAGGGATTCTCCGGCTCGCGCTCGCTCTGGAAGATCATCTGCGTGCCGTCGCTGCTGAAGTAGCCCTCGCCGGCCCGGCGGCCCTCGAAGGTCAGCTGCCGGACGTCGCTCAGCAGGCGCGCCTCCTCGGTCTCCGCAGCCAAGCCCATACCGGGAAAAGACGGCAGCGCGATCAAGACGGCCGCCGCGAGAACACTGTGTCGTAGATCCGAAACCATCGTCACCCTATCACCCCAACCTGCAGTTCGTCCGGTCGCCGTCTCGACGCTCGCCGCACCTTCCAACCCGATGGATGCCCGGATCACGTCCGGGCATGACAGCCAGTCTTGCATCCGGCTTCGCGAAAGCGGTCCTAGTTGCGAACGCCTCGCAACATTCAGTATGCCAGATGTGGCAAGCGGCGGTCAGCCGGCGCAAGGCCTTGTCACAGATTTCTTCCGCGTCACAGATTTCTTCCGCCGGACGCCACGGCGCCTGGCACGGCGCCCGTCGCCGTCGTAGAAAGACCGGCAGCACAGAGAGGGAGACGACAGATGGCTGAAGCGGTGCAGGGCGAGACGATCGAGCTGACGGCGGCGGACGGGCACCGCCTGGAGGCCTACCTCGCCCGGCCGGCCGGTACGCCCAGGGCCGGCCTGATGGTCGTGCAGGAGATCTTCGGGGTCAACCGTCACATCCGCGCGGTCACCGAAGGCTTCGCCCGGGACGGCTACCTCGCCGTCGCCCCGGCGCTCTTCGACCGGCGGGAGCGCGGACTGGCGCTGGGCTACGAGGCCGAGGACGTCGCCCGCGGCCGCGCGCTCAAGGGCGCCATCTCCTGGGAGGCGGCGGCCCAGGACACGGCCGCGGCCATCGCCGCCGTGGAACAGGCCGGCAAGGTCGGCGTCGTCGGCTACTGCTGGGGCGGCTCGATCGCCTGGCT
>JAKSBE010000526.1 GCA_022361275.1 Kiloniellales bacterium | reverse complement strand
GCGAGGCCGAGCCGCCCTTCGCCTCCAAGATGGTCGGAATCAAGCTCGCGCGCGGCCAGCGCCTGCGCCTGGAGACTCCGGGCGGCGGCGGCTACGGCGCGCCCTTCGAACGCGACCCGCAAGCGGTCGCCGAGGATCTGCGCCTGGGCTACGTCGGCGCCGAGGCCGCGGCCCGGGACTACGGGGTCGTGCTGGACGACAGCGGTGCGGTCGACGCGGCCGCGACCCGCAAGCTGAGGGAGGCCGCGGAATGACCCGGCGCCTGGTCATCGGGGTCGACGTCGGCGGCACCTTCACCGACCTCTTCTTCCTCGACGAGGCCGCGGGCCGGATCGAGGTCGCCAAGGTGCCGACCACCCGCGGCGACCAGTCCGTGGGTTTCGTCGAGGGCATCGGCAAGGGCGCGCCCGCCTTCGCCGAGATCGGCACCGTGGTCCACGGCACCACGGTCGGCACCAACGCCCTCCTGGAGCGGCGCGGTGCGAGGACCGGGATCGTCACCACCGAGGGCTTCCGCGACGTGCTGGAGATGCGCCGGCGCGACCGGCCGCAGACCTGGGGCCTGCGGGGCCGCTTCGAGCCGGTGGTGCCGCGCGACCGGCGCCTGGAGGTCGCGGAGCGGACCCTGGCCGACGGGACGGTCGAGACCCCGGTCGCGCTGGACCAGGTCGAGGCCGCCGCGCGGCGGCTCCTGGACCAGGGCTGCGAGGCGGTGACCCTGTTCTTCATCAACGGCTACGCCAACGCCGAGAACGAGCGCCAGGCCCTGGCGGCCCTGAAGGCCGCCTGGCCCAACCCGCACGTCAGCGCGGCGGCCGAGATCCTGCCGGAGATCCGCGAGTTCGAGCGCCTCTCGACCGCGACCCTCAACGCCTATCTGCAGCCGGTGGTGGCCGACTACCTGGCGCGGCTGGAGGCGGCGCTGGCCGAGGGCGGCTTCGGCGGCCAGGTGCTGATCGTCCAGTCCAACGGCGGGGTCATGTCGGTCGAGACCGCGCGCCGCCTGCCGGTGCGCACCGCGCTCTCGGGCCCGGCGGCCGGGGTCATCGCCGG
>JAKSBE010000019.1 GCA_022361275.1 Kiloniellales bacterium | reverse complement strand
TTCGGTTGCGAAATCCCGCCGGGCGGGACAGAGTTGGTTAACGAAGCGGGCGCGCCACAAGACGCCCGGGTTACGGGGAGCGGAGCTTGTCTCAGGATCAGGCCTTCGACCTGCTGGTCATCGGCGGCGGCATCAACGGCGTCGGCATCGCGCGCGACGCGGCCGGACGCGGCCTGAAGGTGCTGCTCTGCGAGCAGGGCGACCTGGGCCAGGCCACCTCCTCGTCCAGCTCCAAGCTGATCCACGGCGGCCTGCGCTACCTGGAGCACTACGCCTTCCGCCTGGTGCGCGAGGCGCTGATCGAGCGCGAGGTCCTGCTGGCCGCGGCGCCGCACATCATCTGGCCGCTGCGCTTCGTCCTGCCCCACGTCAAGGAGCTGCGCCCGGCCTGGATGCTGCGCGCCGGGCTGTTGCTCTACGACCACCTGGGCGGGCGCGAGCGGCTGCCGGCCTCGCAGGCGCTGGACCTGCGCCGCGACCCCGCCGGCGCGCCCCTGGTCGCGGGCATCACCAAGGGCTTCAGCTACGCCGACTGCTGGGTCGAGGATTCCCGCCTGGTGGTGCTCAACGCCCTGGACGCCGCCGAGCGCGGCGCCGAGGTCCTGACCCGGACCCGCTGCCGCTCGGCCCGGCGCGACGCCGAGGCCTGGACCGCGACCCTGGAGGCCGAGGGCGGCGGCGAGCGCCGGGTCCGGGCCCGGGCCCTGGTCAACGCCGCCGGCCCCTGGGTGATGGAGGTCCTGGGTCAGGTCGCCGGGGCCAACCGGCGCAGCACCCTGCGCCTGATCAAGGGCAGCCACATCGTGGTGCCCCGGCTGCACGACGGCGACGAGGCCTACATCCTGCAGACCCGGGACCAGCGGGTGGTCTTCGTCATCCCCTACGAAGGCGACTACAGCCTGATCGGCACGACCGACATGGAGTTCGAGGGCGATCCCACAGCGGCGGCCATCACCGCGGAAGAAACCGCTTATCTTTGCCAGGCGGTCAGCCGATACTTCAAGCGGCCCGTCACGCCGGAGAACGTGGTCTGGACCTACGCCGGCGTGCGGCCCCTCTACGACGACGACAGCGGAAAGGCCTCGACCGTGACCCGGGACTACGTCTTCGACGTCGACGCGCCCGAAGGCGCCGCCCCGATGCTCTCGGTCTTCGGCGGCAAGATCACGACCTACCGCAAGCTGGCGGAGCACGCCATGAGCCGGCTCTCGCCCCTGCTGGGACTGAGCGACGAGGGCTGGACGGCGGCGGCGGCCCTGCCCGGCGGCGACCTGCCAGACGCCGACTTCGAGGCCTTCCTGGCCGGCCTGCGGCAGGCCCGTCCCTGGCTGCCGGCGGCCCTGGCGCGGCGCCTGGCCCGGGCCTATGGCAGCCGGGTGTCGGAGATCCTCGGCGAGGCCAAGGGCCTGGCGGATCTCGGCGACGACCTGGGCGGCGGGCTGACCGAGGCCGAGGCGGACTACCTGGTGCGCCACGAATGGGCGCAGACGGCGGAGGACATCCTCTGGCGCCGCTCCAAGCTCGGGCTCCACGCCCCGGCCGAGACCACGGAGCGCCTGCAGAGCTGGCTTGCGGGACATCTGCCGGGGCATCTGCCGGAAAGCGGCAAGGCGGTGGCCCGATGACCCTGAGCTTCGAAGGCGTGAGCCGCGACGTCGGCGCCGAGACCCACATCTACCCCATGGACCTGACGCTCGAGCCCGGCTCGCTCAACGTC
>JAKSBE010000217.1 GCA_022361275.1 Kiloniellales bacterium | reverse complement strand
GGCCCCGGAGGCCCCGAAGCCGAAGGTCGCCTTCCTGCTGCCGGACTTCGGCGGCGGCGGGGCCGAGCCGATGATCGTCCGGCTGGCCAACGCCTTCGCCGGCCGCGGCTACCCGGTGGACCTGGTGGCCCTTCGGGCCGAGGGGCCGAACCTCGCGGCGGTCGCGCCGGAGGTTCGGGTGGTCGACCTGGACGTGACCTGGTGGCCGGTCTCGCCCCTGGCGATCCGCGGCTACCTGCGGCGGGCGCGGCCGGGCCTGCTGATCTCGGCCCTGTTCCACGCCAACGTCTTCGCCCTCGCCGCGCGGCTCCTGCTGCCCTTCACCAAGACGCGCTTCGTGGTCACGGAGCGCAACATGCTGTCGGTCCACGTGCGCTATTCCAAGCGCAAGACCCGCGGTTTCTTCTTCCTGGCGGCGCGGCTGCTCTATCCCTTCGCCGACAAGGTGGTCGGCGTCTCCAAGGGCGTCGCGGAGGACATCCGGCGGATCGCCCGCCTGCCCGGGCACAAGGTGACCTGGATCTACAACCCGACCGCCACGCCGGAGGCCCTGGCGTACGCGGCGGCCGGCCCCAGCGCGGCGAGGGACGGAGCCGGGGACGAGCCGGGCGCCGACCCCTGGCTGGAGGCGGCCAGGCGGCCGATCATCGTCAACGTCGGCCGGCTGGAGCCGCAGAAGGACCAGGGCAGCCTGCTGCGCGCCTTCGCCAAGCTGCCCGAGGCGCGGCGCGGCAGCCTCCTGATCCTGGGCCAGGGCAGCCTGCGCGGCGAGCTGGAGCGCCTGTCCCGGGAGCTCGGGATCGACCGGCAGGTCCGCTTCGCGGGCTACGTCGAGGATCCGCTGCGCTACCTGCGGCGCGCGGACCTCTACGTCCTGTCCTCGCTCTACGAGGGCTTTCCCAACGCCCTGGTCGAGGCCCTGCTCTGCGGCCTGCCGATCGTCTCGACCGACTGCCCCTCGGGTCCGGACGAGATCCTGGGAGCCGACGAGTTCGGCACCCTGGTCCCCCGCAGCGACCCGGACGCCCTGGCCGAGGCGATCCTGCGCACCCTGGCGCGCCCGCCCGACCCGGCGCGCCAAAGGGCCCGGGCCCTGGCGTTCACGGTCGAGCGCAGCGCGGACCGCTACGAGGCGCTGGCCCGGCAGCTCGGATAGCGGCGGGCCGGGCGCCTTTGGATACAGTTTTAGCTATCGACTTGGGCGCGCAGGCCGCTAGAATTCGGCCCGGGGGAATTCAATGGCGGCCAGGAATAACTACACGGTCTACTTGCCCGGCGGCGTTCCTTTTGACCCGCGGGTCCCGCTGATACCGGCGGTCGTCGGCGTATTTGTCGTTTTTTGCTTCATCGACCTGACCTTCATCAGCCCGACGATCGCCCACGATTCCAACCGGATGCTGGACGAGCTCTGGCTGATGACCGAGGGGGACGCGGCCGGGCGGTCCTACTACCACTCGGCCCTGATCTTCCAGAGCCTGCCCGAGGCGCTGCTGCTGCCGGCGGTCGCCGCGATCGGCGTCGTCCACCTCCTGATCCTCTACGGCCGCAACAGGCATCCCGCGACGCTGCTGCTCTGCACGCTCCTGCTCCTGCCGGCCCTGCTGTTCCTGGCGCGGCCCTCGAAGGAGACCCTGCTCTCGCCCGTGACCTTCGTCGTGCTGGGCCTGCTCTGCCTCCGGCTCAACGGTTTCCTGCGGGTGCTCGCGGTCGCGGTCTGCTACCTCTTCTATGCCTACTTCATGCGGGAGTACTTCATCATCATCCTGGCCGCCTTCGCCGGGCTGACGATCCTGGCCCAGGTCTCCTGGGGATGGCGGCTGGCACTGGTGGCCGGCGCCCTGGGCGCGCTGTCCCTGGCGCCCGGCGAGCTCTTCGAGATCCTCCAGGGCCCGCGCGACTACATCAACCTGCTGCGCATGGCGACCAGCGTCGTGGGCGTGCAGAGCGCCTTCACCAACCCCCTGCCGCCGGACAGCCTGGGCAACTTCCTGCTCAACTACGGCTATGCCTTCGTCCGGCTCAACCTTCCGGTCCTGTTCCAGCTCCGGATGCAGGAGGTCTTCCTGCTGGCGGTCACCGTGACCACCTTCGCGCTGATCCTCTTCGGGCTCCGCCGCGGCGGCCCGAAGGAGCGCGCCTGCGCCCTGCTGGTTCTGGCCCACGCCCTGACCCTGAACCTCTTCGAGCCGGACCTCGGCTCCTACCTGCGGCACCTGACCTCGGCGACCATCTACCTGGCGCCGGTCCTGGCCCTGCTCGACCGCCGCCTCGCCGCGCCGCAGCCGCAGGGCGGCGCCCTCGCCTGCGACGCCTACGACAAGCCGGCATGATGCCTCCGGACGATGCCTCCGGACCGTCTCGACCGGGCGGCCGCACGGCCTCGCCGCGCGAGCCCGAGTCGGCGATGACGGCGGCGGGGATTTCCGGGTTGAGTTAACCAAAGGGGTGCGCCTCTACTGGGTACATGGCGGTGTCAAAAGGAAAACTCCTGCTCGTCACCCGCGACGTCGACGGCGGCATAGGGCGGCATTTTGTCGACCTTGCCGCGGGCATGGCCGACCGCGGCTGGAAGGTCCACTGCGTCCGGGCCGCAGGCGTCGAGGGCCACGTCACCGACCACAGCGCACGGCTCGACGCTCTGGCCGGGGTGACGGTCCACGAGATCCCCCTGGCGCGCTCGATCGGTCTCGGCGATCTTCGCAGCTACCTCGCGTTCCGTCGGATCGTGAAGCAGCACGGCCCCTTCGATATCGCACACGGCCACGGCGCCAAGGGCGGCGTCTTGGCCCGACTGCCCTGCCGCGACATCAAGGCCAGCGTCTACACGCCGCATGGGTT
>JAKSBE010000397.1 GCA_022361275.1 Kiloniellales bacterium | reverse complement strand
CGCGGCGCGCCGAAGCCGAAGGGCAAGAGCGTCTGGATCTGCTGCCTGACCTCGGCCTCGGTCTCCGGCGTGACGCGGAGCATGTCGCGGAACAGCGCGGCCATCTCCGGGTCCAGGCCGAAGCCGGCGGCGGCCTCGCGGAAGGCCTCGTCGCTCAGGTCGGCGGTCTCCGACAGGAACGCGTTGATCTCGCGCTCGCTGGGGCCCCGGGGCTCTTCTCCCGCCCCGGCCGCGCCGCCGGCGTCGTCGCCGCCGGCCTGGGCCAGTTGCGGGGCTTCCGCGAGGCGCGGGTCGCGGAGGCCGTAGAGGCTGTCGGGGTCGGCCCGGGTCAGGTCGACGCCGGCCGGGTCGATGCCGGCCTCCTCCAGCGCGGCGACGGTCGCGGCCCGGGCCTCGGCCTCGGCGCGGAGGTTGGACGGCAGGCCGGCGATCAGCTCGGCCAGGGCCGCCTCGTCCGGTGGGGCGGCCTCGCCCTCCGGCGCGGCCCCGGAGTGCGCGGCCCCGGAGCGCGCCGCCAGGATCAGGGCCGGCCGGGCCTCGGGCTCGGCCTCGCGATAGGCCTCGACCCAGTCGGCACGCTCCTGGTTGGTGAAGATCCGGGGCGCGGCGATCCCGGCCGCGCGCTGGAAGGCCTCGGCGAAGAAGCGCCGGGCCTGCGCCTCCTGGGCCGGCGTCCGCAGGCGGCCCTGCGCGCCCAACGCCGCAAGCCGCGCCTCGACCCGAGCCGCCACCGCCCGCCGCGGGTCCAGCTCGACCCGCCGGCGCAGCGGCGCGGCCAGACGCCGCACGGCCGCCCGCTCCTCCAGGTCGAGGCCGGCCGCCGCCAGGGCCTCGTCCCAGGCCGCCGGCGGCCGGACGCTCAACTGCCATGCCCGCGACCCTAGCGCCCGCCGCCACCGGCCCAAGTGCGGCGGCGTGGCGCGGGTCCAGTTCGACGCATCGGACTTGCTTCTGGAATCAGAAATGGCGGCCGAAGCCGCCACGGTATTGCAAAGCTGGGCGCGCTAACGGAGTTTAGCTACGCTCAGACAGGCTCTTAGGGGGAGGCGCCTTCGAAAGGCCCTTATTCAAACTTCATGGCTTCAATTCGAAAAGGCGGTCTGTCTTTTCAGCTTCGGAGTCATAGTATCTGCGGTGAAGCAAGGTCACAGGGAAGCGCTTCATGCGGCTTAGCTGAGGTTCATAATCGAAGTAGCTACCACTCTGTTGAACCAAGATGATGAGCCCGAACTCCTTGTATTTCTTTTGCTCCCATTCCTGCTCTATGCCGTTGAAGTTATCTTGCAGAATGAGGCTTCCGCCGGTTCTTGGATCAAACGCACTGTAGTCCCCCCCCTTGGCTTCGCCATAGCGCAGATTGGCCTCGGTTTCCAAAGCGTCTGCCAATTCCTCTGTCACGGCATCGAGATCCTCGCTTTTGATACCGAAGACCTCTGTTGTGATTCGCATCTCTTCTCTTCCTCTTCTTTTACTTGACATCCAAGATCATGTTTGGACCGCGGAAATTCAAGGCTTCCTGCGAGCCGTAGATCATGATGCTGCTCTTGCCTCTTCCAGGAAAGGCTCTGATCTGCTCGGCCAGCTCCGTCAACCCGAGCTTCATAAGGGCCTCATTATCCAGCGCCACCGTACGCGTGCCGTTCTGACGCAGCTCGATGCCCAGGCGGGCTGCCTTTTCCAGCGTGTCGGAACTGACGAGCGCCACGTCCAAATCGCTGTCCCGGCCCTCGTCGAAGTAGCCCTTTTCGTAACGCCCGGTGGCTTTGTTGAAGCCGTCGCCGGTGATGGCGCTGCCGCGGATGGCGATGCGGGCGTCGGCCGGCAGGTCCGGCTTGTGCTCCTTCAGGACCGCCTTGAACCTGCCGAAGGTCTCGGGATCGGTCAGCCCCAACGGCCGGCCGACCTCCAGAACCTCCGCGGCCAGGGGCGTCTCCACGTTCATCCGCCGCCCGGCCCGGTCGGTCAGGCTGCGGTCGAAGCCGATGTGGAGCCGGGTCTCCTGCGCCCCGAAGACCACCTCTTCCCGGGCCCGGACGATGTGGACCTTCTTG
>JAKSBE010000488.1 GCA_022361275.1 Kiloniellales bacterium | reverse complement strand
CCTGGAAAAACCGAACAACTCCGAGCTACACTCTGTTGGCATCGGGGAACTCCTCTGCCCCTGGTTAAGGCTTTGTTGCAGAAGAACTTTCCCAGATGCAGAGCCCCGATGCACTCAACTTCCGTGAGATATACGGGCTAGCCGTTTTCCTTGGCGACGAAGCCCAGGGCCTGGCGGGCGGTGCGGCGCAGGTGCTTGCGCTTGATCGGGGTCGAGAGGAAGCGGTTGACCGCGGCCGCCAGCAGGGCGGCGGTCGCCTCGCCGTCGTTCTCCAGGGCCCAGCGCGCCTCGTCGCGGGCCGCGAGCACCGTCTTCAGCAGGTGCACCGAGACGACGTACTCCGGCTGGTCGTGGTCGAAGAGGCTGTCCAGGGCCTGCTGGAAGAAGTGCTCGACGTCGTCGACCAGCCAGTCCTTCAGCTTCACCTTGTGGTCCAGGTAGCCGGCGTTGCGTCCCAGGAAGCAGGAAAGCTGCAGCAGCCCGGGCGGCCAGCTCTCGGCGAACTTCTGGCACTGGCCGCGCAGGGCGGCGGCGAAGGCGATGCCGTGGGTGAAGTCGAGCCAGCCGACGTTCGAGCCGAAGTCGCCGTCGACATGGTCCTGATAGTCGGTGTCGAAGCAGAGCATGTTGAAGGCCATGGCGCCGAGCAGGCTGAGGTAGAGCTTCTCCGGCGCCGCCTTCTTGTAGTCCAGGGTCAGCGCCAGGGCCTTGTCGACGTCGAGCCCCCTGTAGTCCGTGATCTTCGGCGGCTTGAAGCGGCCGAAGCTGGGCTTGAAGCCCTCGGCCCAGGACTGCAGGGCGGCAGGGTAGCCGCCGAAGCGCGTGACCCTGTCCTCGCGCCGGGCGAAGATGATCGTCCGCACCAGGGGCAGCATCAGCCGGGTCTCGACCTCCGGGCCGAGGTGGGCGATCAGTTCCCCGGTCTTGCGGACGTAGATCAGGGGATGGCCGGAGCCGTTGTAGTGCGCCAGGGCGGCCTGGGTCAGTGCCGCCTCGAACTCGGCGAAGCCGCGTCCTTCGCCCAGCCCGCCCCGCAGGTTGGCGGTGGCGACGGCCTCGTCCTCGGCTTCCATCGCCTGCAGGAAGATCGCCTGGTCGTAGGGCTCTTCCAGGGCGGAGTAGGGATAGATCTTCTCCCGCCGGACGTCGTGGGCGATGTGCCCCATCGCCTCGAGCAGGCAGATCAGCCGGTCTTCGCGATCGCCCGGCCGTTCCTCGTAGAGCGCCAGCCAGTCGGCGGCGCCGGCGTAGGCCTGGCCCATGCCGAACTCGAGGCGGTCGCAGGACCAGCCGATCGCGGCGCGGATCGCCTCCAGCGGATCGCCCTCCAGGAGGCTGAGCCGGGCCAGTTCCCGCGCCATCCGTGGAAAGTCGTGCTCGTCGAAGGCGTTGCAGAGGTGGAACAGGACCGTCTGCCGCTGATGCTCGACCGGCGGGTCCATCAGGTCGACGTAGACTTGGCCGTCGCGCTCCTCGACCGGGTAGACCCGCAGCGCGTCGCCGCCCATGACGTTGGTCCCGGTGAAGAGGTCGTACTTGCAGTTATGCCGGCTGCAGGTCAGGACGCCGTCGGGATCGACCCGGCCCTCGCTCAGGGGATAGCCCTCGTGGGGACAGGGATCGCTGCAGGCGAAGATGCCGTCCCGGGTCAGGAAGACGGCGAGCTGCCGCTCGCCGAGCTTCACGGCGGCCTGCGTCTTCTGCCTCAATTCCTCCGTGGCGATCGCCTTGGTCCAAAGACCCATCTGCATGTCGGACAGCCCTGCTGGAACGGTCGGAAAAGTTAGAGCTAGATTCTTAATAATTTCCCAGAATCCAAGGTTTTCACGGCTTTTGCCGGATTTCCTGGCGATAGCGCTCGGCCTCTTCCAGGAGCCAGTCCCGGAAGGCCTTGACCTTGGGCCGCTCGGCATTGGCCTGCGGGCAGACGATGTAGTAGGCGAAGTCGCTGGGCACGGCGAAGGCCAGGGGCCGGACCAGGCGCCCGGCGCTGAGGTCCGATTCCGCCAAGACCCGCCCGACCAGGGCCACCCCCTGGCCGTCCAGCGCCGCCTGGATGGCCATGGAGGTCGGGCTGAACCTCGGCCCCCGGGTCCAGTCCACGCTCTGCACCCCGGCGGCCAGCAGCCACATCCGCCAGTCCGGCACCGGCTGGCCGAGCATCGGCGTGTCGTCGTGGATCAGGGTGAAGTGACGCAGGTCCTTGGGCTGCTTGAGCGGCGGCTTGTCCTCAAGCAGGGCCGGGCTGCAGACCGGCACCACCTCCTCGTGCAGCAGGAGCTCCGCGCTCAGGTCCGGATAGCGGCCCCGGCCGTAGCGGATGCCGATGTCGACCTGGTCGCGGTCGAAATCGACCAGCCCGACCGAGGCGGAGACCCGGGCGTCGATGTCGGGTTGGGCCTGGTGAAAACGCTCGATCCGGGGCACCAGCCACTTGGCGGCGAAGGAGGGGGCGGCCGAGACCGTGATCACGCCGCCGGTCTCCAGGTCCCGGATCCGGGCGATCCCGGCGGCCAGGTAGTCGAAGCCGTTGCGCAGGTCCGGCAGGGCCGCCTGGCCGGCCTCGGTCAGCCAGATCGTCCGCTTGCCGCGCTGGAACAGGGCCACGCCCAGATAGTCCTCCAGGCCCTTGATCTGATGGCTGATGGCGGCGGGGGTCACGTGCAGCTCCTGCGCCGCCTTGGCGAAGCTGAGATGGCGGGCGGCGGCCTCGAAGGCGCGCAGGGCGTTGAGCGGCGGCAGTCGGCGCGACATGGTGGCCTCCAAGATTAGTAAAACTAACCTTACGCCGGATGAATACTCGTTTGTCCGTTTCGATAGATCAAGCGATTTTATAGTCAGAGCAAGGGAGGTCTTGAAGCAATCTAACTTTATAGATTAGAAAATCTAATCTATCGACCCGGAAGGAGGACGCCCGTGCACCAGATGCCTTTGGACCAGAAGACCGAACTGAATGGCGCCGTCCTACAAGCCCTCGTCGCGCGTGGCCGCCGCTTGCGCGCCGAAGCCTTCCGCGCGGCCCTGGGGAAGGCGGCGCGCCCGATCCTGCGCCTGGCCCGCGCTGGCTGGTCCGCCGCCCGGGCGGCGGCGCGGCGCTACCGCGACCGGCGGAAGCGCCGCCTCGCGATCGCCGAGCTGCAGGACCTGGACGACCGGACCCTGAAGGACATCGGGCTCAGCCGCGGCGACATCGCGCGCCTCGTCCGCCAGCTCCACCAGCGCCTGCCGGTCGAGGAGGCCACGCCCGGGGCCGAGGTGGTGCCGCTGCCGCGGGCGCGATCCAGTGCCCACTCGGGCAAGTTGGCAGCCTAGGGCCCGACCGATGAATCCCTACCAGGCCCTTCCCCAGGTGATCGCGCCGCCGTCGGCGGGCCGTCCGGCCGCGCCGTCGGGCGGCGGGCTCTGGTCGAGCATCCTGATCTTCCGGCTGATCACGGCGGCGGAAACCCTCGTCCTCGGGCTGCGGCGGGCGGGGCGGGGCCGATGACGGCTCCGCCGGCGAGCGGGACGCCGCCGCTCTGGGCCCTGGCGGTCCGCCAGCCGGCCCGGGCGGCGGCCGGGGCGGGAACGGAGACGAACGTATCGCTGTGGCGCGAGGTACTGCCCAGACCGGAGGCGCGGGCGGCCGAGACCGGGACCTGAAGCCCCGGCCGGGGACGCGGCCGGGGACGCGGGCGGCGACGCGGCTTGCCATGCGCGTCCGGCTGGGCCATCTATGGTAGAAGCCGGTGCAAATCCCTTGCTTCGCCCTGCCGCCCTTGCCGCGCGCAGGCCCGGAGGTCACAGATGGCTGCCGCCGATACTCCCAAGGCTCCCGGATCCCCGACCGACGCCGCCGAGGGTCTCTGGGACAACCCCAGCGCGACCGACGGCTTCGAGTTCGTCGAGTACACGGCCGAGGACACCCGGGAACTGGACGCCCTGTTCCGCCGTCTCGGCTTTCGCCCCGTGGGGCGTCACCGTTCCAAGCGGGTCACCCATTACCGCCAAGGCGACATCAACTTCATCGTCAACGCGGAGCCGGAAAGCTTCGCCCAGTCCTTCGCCCGGGTCCACGGACCCTCGGCCTGCGCCATGGCCTTCCGCGTCGGCGACGCCGGCGCCGCCTTCGACCGGGCGCTGTCCGGCGGCGCCAAGCCCCACAAGGGCCACGTCGGGCCGATGGAGCTCAACATCCCGGCGATCAAGGGGATCGGCGACAGCCTGATCTATCTGGTCGATCGCTACGGCGACCGCAGCATCTACGACGTCGATTTCGAGCCCATCGAGGACGGCGAAGCCGGCGCCGACAGCGGGCTGACCTACATCGACCACCTGACCCACAACGTCTATCGCGGGCGCATGGACCTCTGGGCCGAGTTCTACGAGAAGATCTTCAACTTCCGTGAGCTGCGCTACTTCGACATCGAGGGCAAGCTGACCGGCCTGCACAGCCGCGCCATGACCTCGCCCTGCGGCAGGATCCGCATTCCGATCAACGAGTCGGCGGACGACAAGTCGCAGATCGAAGAATACCTCCAGGCCTACAAGGGCGAGGGCATCCAGCACATCGCGCTGGGCAGCGACGACATCTACGCGACGGTCGAAAGCCTCAAAGCGCGGGGCGTGGAATTCATGGCGCCGCCGCCCGACGCCTACTACGAGGGGCTCAAGGCGCGTGTGCCCGGGCACGGCGAGGACGTCGAGCGCCTCCAGCGCAACGGCATCCTGCTCGACGGCGCGCCGACCGAGGGCGGCGGAATCCTGCTGCAGATCTTCACCCGGCTCGCCATCGGGCCGATCTTCTTCGAGATCATCCAGCGCAAGGGCGACGAGGGCTTCGGCGAAGGCAACTTCAAGGCGCTCTTCGAAGCCATCGAGGAGGATCAGATCCGCCGCGGCGTGCTCGACTCGGAAGCGTCGTGAGGCACTGGCGGATGGAGCTTCGCAAACTCTAGTCCTACTGCGTCGGAAGCTTGCGAGAGTGGTGGTTCACTCAGCGATGGTGTGCGGCGTTCATGGAACTCTCAGGTAGCGGCATCGAAGAGCGATTTGAGGCCTATGTCGAGGCTTTGATCGGGGCGATCGGTCATGCGGACCGGGCGGCGCCGTTGCGGGACCACTGCAGGGGTCTTCTGCTTCCGGTGGCGCGCAAGAGCGTCGAGCCGCTGGCGGCGGCGACCGCGCCTGGGCGGGTTTCGGCGCAGCATCAGTCGCTGCCGCATTTCGCGGGCCAGGCGGGGTGGTCGGACGAGACGGTGCCGGCCAGGGTGCGCGACCTGGTCTTGCCGGCGGTCGAGCGTTCGGGTCCGATCCGGGCGGCCAAGGCAGCGGGCGTGGCGCCGGGGGTGGTTCTGGGCGCCGGGGACAGGCCCCTTGGCGCCCCAGGCCCCTTGGCGCCCCAGGCCCTGCGCCGCGGCCAGGATCACCGGCCAGGATCACCGGCCGGGATCGGCCAAGGCGCTGGCGGAGAGCCTGGAAGCAAGTGCCTGGACGACCGTGACTTGGCGGGAGGGAAGCAACGCGCCTCCGCGGCTTCCACCAT
>JAKSBE010000298.1 GCA_022361275.1 Kiloniellales bacterium | reverse complement strand
GCCTGCAGCTCGCGCAGCAGGGCCAGGACCTGTTTCTGCACCGAGCGGTCGAGGGCCGAGGTCGGCTCGTCGAGGACCACCAGCTTGGGCTTGAGGATCATGGCCCGGGCGATGGCGATGCGCTGGCGCTGGCCGCCCGAGAACTCGTGCGGGAAGCGGTTGCGCATCAGGGGATCGAGCTGCACCTCCTCCAGCGCCTGCGCGGCGCGGCGGTCGCGCTCCTTGGCCGAGAGCTCCGGCTCGTGGACCAGCAGGCCCTCGGTCACGATCTGGCCGACGGTCATGCGCGGCGAGAGCGAGCCGAAGGGGTCCTGGAACACCAGCTGCAGCTCGCGGCGCAGCGGCCGCAGCGCGGCGCGGTCCTGGCCCTGCAGGTCGCGGCCCTTGTAGCGGATCGCCCCCTGGCTCGGCAGCAGCCGCAGCAGCGCCCGGCCGAGCGTCGACTTGCCGGAGCCGGACTCGCCGACCACGCCGAGGGTCTGGCCTTCGCGCAGGCTGAGGTCGATGCCGTCGACGGCGCGGATCTCGTGCTTGTCCCGGGACAGCCAGCCGCCGCCGAGCCGGAACACCACCTTCAGGTCCCGGCCCTCCAGCAGCAGCGGCTCGGCCGCCGGCACGGGCGGCTTGCGGCCCTCCGGCTCGGCGGCCAGCAGCATCCGGGTGTAGGCGTGCTCGGGCCGGGCCAGGATCCCGCCCGTCGGGCCGGCCTCGACCACCCGGCCCTCCTGCATGACGTAGACCCGTTCGGCGAAGTCGCGGACGATGCCCAGGTCGTGGGTGATGAAGACGATGGCCATGCCGAGGCGCCGCTGCAGCTCGGCCAGCAGATCCAGGATCTGGGCCTGTATGGTGACGTCGAGCGCGGTGGTCGGCTCGTCGGCGATCAGGATCTCGGGGCCATTGGCCAGGGCCATGGCGATCATCGCCCGCTGCCGCTGGCCGCCGGAGAGCTCGTGGGGATAGGAATCGAGGCGCCGCTCCGGCTCCGGGATGCCGACCAGCTTGAGCAGCTCAAGGACCCGGGGCCGCGCCTGGGCGCGCGAGATCCCCTTGTGATAGACCAGCGGCTCGGCGATCTGCCGGCCGATGGTGTAGAGCGGATCCAGCGAGGTCATCGGCTCCTGGAAGATCATCGAGAGCTTCTCGCCGCGATAGCGGTTGAGCGCCCGGGCAGGAAGCCCCAGCAATTCCTGCCCGCGGAAGCGCACCGAGCCCTCGGTCCGGCCGTTCTGGGCCAGCAGGCCCATGGTGGCCATCATGAGCTGGCTCTTGCCCGAGCCGGACTCGCCGACGATGGCGATGGTCTCGCCGGCGCGGACCTGAAGGTCGACGCCGCGCACCGCGTGGATCTCGCCATTGGGTGTCGAGAAGCGGACGTGGAGCCCACGGCTCTCGAGGATCGGCTCTCCGGCGGCGGTCACGGCTAGCGGTCCTTGGGATCGAGGGCGTCGCGCAGGCCGTCGCCGATGAAGTTGAGGGCGAAGAGCGTCGCCATCAGGAAGAGCGAGGGGAAGATCAGCATCCAGGTCGCGCCCTGGATGTTGCGCGCGCCCTCCGCGATCAGGACGCCCCAGGAGGTCATGGGCTCCTGCACGCCGAGGCCCAGGAAGGACAGGAAGCTCTCCAGCAGGATCACCTTGGGCACCATCAGGGTCATGTAGATCACCACCGGCCCCAGGGTGTTGGGCACGACGTGGCGGCGCAGGATGCCGCGCGGGCCGACCCCCAGCGCCTCGGCCGCCTGGACGTACTCCTGGCGCTTGATGGACAGGGTCTGGCCGCGGACGATGCGCGCCATGTCGAGCCATTCGATGGCGCCGACGGCGATGAACATCAGGACGAAGTTCCGGCCGAAGAAGACCACCAGCAGGATCACGAAGAAGATGAAAGGCAGCGAATAGAGGATGTCGACCACCCGCATCATCATCATGTCGACCCGGCCGCCCAGGTAGCCGGAGGCCGCGCCGTAGGTCACCCCGATGAAGAGCGCGACCAGGGTCGCCAGGAGGCCGATGGTCAGGGAGATCCGGCCGGCGATCAGAGTCCGGGTCAGCAGGTCGCGGCCGTTGGCATCGGTGCCGAAGAGGAAGTAGAGCCGCTCCACCTCGGCCGAGAGCACCATGCGCTGGCCGTCTTCGGAGGTCTCCTCGACCCGGGCGCCGGAGAAGTCGTTGGCCCGGTCCAGATAGCGGGTGGTCCTGGGGTCGATCGCCCGGCCCGAGGTGACGGTGACGAAGACCCGGCCGCCCTCCTCGCGCCACGCCTCGACGGAGACCCGCGCCCGCCGCAGGGCCCTTTCCAGGCTGGGGCCGATCGCCTCGGCCCGGGGATAGGGTGTCAGGCTGGCCGGCACCTTGACGTAGCTGCGGTAGACGGCGTCGAAGGGATGCGGCGAGAGCCAGGGTCCGACGACGCAGGCCAGCACCATCAGCGCCAGGAGCGCGGCGCTGGCCACCGCCGCCCGGTTGGCCTTGAGCCGGGCCCAGGCGTCGTCCCAGAGCGAGCGGCCGCGCTGCGGCTCGGTCCCGGCTGGCTCTTCGGCGGGTCGCTGCGCCAGGGCCATGGCCGTCTCAGTCGTAGCGCACGCGCGGATCGAGAACCGCGTAGAGCAGGTCGACGACCAGGTTGAAGACGATGATGAAGACCGCGATCACGATCACCGTGCCCATCACCAGGGTGTAGTCGCGGTTCAGCGCGCCCTGGACGAAGTAGCGCCCGACCCCCGGGATGCCGAAGATGGTCTCGATCACGACCGAGCCGGTCAGCAGGGCCGCCGCCGCCGGCCCCAGGTAGGAGACCACCGGAAGCAGGGCGCCGCGCAAGGCATGGACGCCGACCACCACACGGCCCGGCAGCCCGTTGGCCCGGGCGGTGCGGATATGGTTGGCACGCAGCATCTCGATCATGCTGCCGCGGGTCAGCCGGGCGATGATCGCGATCTGCGGCAGGGCCAGGGTCAGGACCGGCAGGATCTTGTTGGCCAGGGCGCCGTCGCCCCAGCCGCCGGCCGGCAGCCAGCCGAGCCAGATC
>JAKSBE010000104.1 GCA_022361275.1 Kiloniellales bacterium | reverse complement strand
GGGTTTGTTCATCATCTCCTCCTTTATCTTCTCCCAAGAGGCTTCACACCGGTTCGATAACAGGCGATCCTAGCGGAAGACGTGGATCGGGCTGGTCCAGGCCCGGGTTCCGTCTTCCTGTGTCAGCCGGCTGTAGATCGGATTGTCTACCCCATCTTTCAGTTCGATGCGCGTGGAAAAGCGCATCGAGTTGCAGCTCAGCACATCCGGCAGTCTTCAATTGGCCCTGCAGCAGGTCAAGATCCCGGGCAAACAGGGAATTGTAAGCCAGGAGACCGAGACCCGGCCAGTTGAAGACCGCATCCACGATCACGGAGCCGCCAAACAGGGCACCGGTCTGAAGCCCGGCCACCGTTGCGATGCCCGCATCATCCGGTTGTAAGAAGCACGGCAAACAGGCACCGCGCGCCCGCCGGAGTAATACGGTGCCAGGCAATGTCCCGGAACCGGCACCATCCTTGATGAAGGGCGTCCGGATGGTTCTCATTTGTGGCCTGCGCCTGCATTGCGTCGACATCCGGGTCGGAGTACTTGGAATATTCAACCGCACAGCACCGCTAGAGTCATGACAACCATCAAGGCCATCCTCTTCGACACTTTCGGCACCGTCGTCGACTGGCGCGGTTCGATCGCCCGCCACGGCGAAGCGCTGGCGCAGCAAAAGGGCCTTGCCCATGTCGACTGGGACGCCTTTGCGCGGGCCTGGCGGGCCGGCTATGTGCCGGGCATGGCGAAAGTGCGCTCCGGCGAGCGGCCCTGGACCTCGATCGACGACATCCATCGCGAGCGGCTGGAGGCGATCCTGGCCGAGGTCGGCATCGCCAACGCCTTCAACGAAGCAGAAAAGGCCAATCTCAACCGCATCTGGCACCGCCTCGATCCGTGGCCGGACGCAGTGCCGGGCCTGATACGGCTCAAGTCGCGCTACCTGATTGCACCGCTTTCCAACGGCAGCATGACCCTGCTCTCGACCATGGCCAAACGAGCCGGCATTCCTTGGGACTGCATATTCTCGTCCAACGTGTTCAAGGCCTTCAAGCCCGACGCTGCCGTCTACCGCGGCGCCATCGAACTGCTCTAACTGCAGCCGGGCGAAGTCATGATGGCGGCGGCTCATAACGACGATCTGGCGGCGGCTCGAT
>JAKSBE010000376.1 GCA_022361275.1 Kiloniellales bacterium | reverse complement strand
CCGAATCGGGTTGTTGGGAGTAGATCGAGAAGATCGCTGTGACAGGAACATCACCCTCGGCCTTTGCCCGCATCAGCGCCCCAAGACCCGCGATGCCCACATCGGAAACACCGGTCGCCATCTTGGTAATGGCATCTGAGGCGCCACGACCTGGAACCAACTCGACCTCGATGCCGGCATCCTCAAAAAGATCGAGAGCGATACCGTGGAAGATTGCGGCTTTGTCACCGCCAGGAATCCAGTCAAGCTGGAAGCGCACCAGTTCAAGTTCATCTGCCTTCGCCACAGCGCCGAGCGCGGCGGAAAGACTGAAGGCGAATGCAAGTATGGTCTTGAGAAATCTAGCCAAAGCGAGGTTCCTTTCCTTGATTGGTTTTGTCACGCGGGGCGTTCGAACTCGTTCATCCGCGGCAAGCCGAATGCCGCGATCGCGTCTTTAAAAGTCCTTGAGTTCAGTATCTTACAGGTCATAGGGATGCGTCTCACGCCAGTTGTTTGCGATATCAATTCGCCGGCACAGCCAGACATCTTGATGGTTTTTGACGTGTTTTATGAAGCGTTCCAGGCTTTTGATCCGACCCGGCCTTCCCACAATCCTGCAATGGGTGCCAATCGACATCATCCGCGGTACGCGATCGGCCTCTTCGTACAAGACGTCGAAGGCGTCCCTGAGGTATCTGAAATACTGTTCACCATCAGCAAACCCCTGCGCAGTGGCAAAACGCATGTCGTTGTTATCAAGCGTATAGGGAACCACGAGGTGCGGCTTGCCATTCACCTTCGTCCAGAAGGGCAGATCATCGTTGTAGTCGTCCGCATCGTAGGCAAAGCCACCTTCTTCGGCCACCAGCGACCGCGTGCGAGGGCTGTCTCTGCCGGTGAACCAACCGAGCGGCCGCTGGCCGCACGCGTCCTCGATGGCCTTGATTGACCTTAGAATGTCCAGCCGCTCTTGTTCTTCGTCGACATGCTGATAGCTGATCCAGCGGTAGCCGTGGCTGCAGATTTCGTGCCCCATCTCGTACATGATCTTGATGAGTTCGGGGTATCGTTCCACCGCCATGCCGACGGCGAAAATCGTCAGCGGGATGTCGTACTTCTCAAACAGATCCAAGATCCGCCAGACCCCAACACGACTGCCGTATTCATAACAGGATTCTATCGTGTGGTGCCGCATGCCTGGAATGGGGTCAGCCATGATTTCCGACAGGTATGCTTCTGATGCGGCGTCGCCATGAAGGATGTTGTTTTCGGCACCTTCCTCGTAGTTCAGCACGAATTGCACGGCGAGCTTGGCGCCATCGGGCCAGTTTGCCTTGGGCGGCGTGCGCCCATAACCAACTAGATCGCGAGGGTATTCTCCATTCTTCATTGGGTCATACTCTTCGGAACGGGCTAGACTTCCTGCGCAGATGCCGCGCAGGGGCGGCCTTGGTAAATCCTGGCAAGCTCATCGAAGTAATCGCCGT
>JAKSBE010000219.1 GCA_022361275.1 Kiloniellales bacterium | reverse complement strand
GAAGAAAAAGCTAAGAGAGAGCGACTTAAGAATACATGACCAACTAAAAGGCGAAAGAAATTCCGGGTAGCGCAATCGCGCATCACGGCTCTACGGCTTCGTAGCGCCGCGCCCCCGCGCCGTAGGCGACCATCAGCACGGTGCCGAAGACCAGGGCGTGGGCGGTCCCCAGGGGAATCAGGGCCGAGTCGCCGGCCTCCAGCAGACGGCACTGGCCGGCGATCCGCAGCTCGACCGTGCCGGTCAAGAGATGCAGGGCCTCCTGGCAGTTCGGATGCCGGTGCGCCGGCGCCGCGCCGCCGGGCTCCAGAACCATGCGCGCCAGGGTGAGATCGGCGCCGGGACAGCTCTCCGCGTCCAAAAGCCAAGTCATGCTGCCCCAGTCGAAGGACTCCAGCCGCGGCGTCTGCGCCATCTTGGTTAACGATTGGTTCATTTTGCTCGGTCTTGCTTAGAGACTGGGCGCTGGCGGGATTCGGACATGAGGTCGGGGTCGGGTCGAGCTCATATCATCATGCCCCAGGGCCTTGCGCTTATCCCGGGGAGTCAGCGGTCTGCCGGAACTCCCGCGACGGTTTTACCACGGGCACTCCAAGCGTAAAGCGCGGCGGCTTGCCAGGGGATCTGCCGCTGGCGGTGGCAAACATGACCTCGGGGGCTTGAAATCGAGGCCGTGAAATCGCAAGTGAGTGTTCACTTACTTTAGGGGGAATGCCATGCCGCGGGCCCTGGCCACCAAAGCGAAGATCGAGACCTCCGCGCTCAAGCTCTTTGCCGAGAGGGGCGTCGACCAGACGACCACGCGCGACATCGCGGCCGGGGCGGGCATCTCCGAAGGCGCGATCTACCGTCATTTCGAGAGCAAGGACGCGATGGTGCACGAGCTCTTCTCGGCCAACTACCTGCGTCTGGCCGGCGAGATCGACGAGCTGCAGGGCCGCGAGACCGGCCTGCGCCGGAAGCTGGCGGCGATGGTCAGGGCCTTCTGCCTGCTCTTCGAGGAGGACCCGGACATGTTCCGCTTCCTGCTCCTGGTTCAGCACGGCGAGCTGCAGAAGATGCCGCCGGACGTGCGGACGCCGGTCCGCGTCGTGCGCAGCGTCATCGAGGACGCGATCCAGCGCGGCGAGATCCCCGTCCAGGACCCGGACGTCGCCAACGCCCTGGTCTTCGGCACCGTGCTGCAGCCCGCGCTCTTCAAGGTCTACGGGCAGATCGACCAGCCGATGACGGCACTGGCCGGTCGCCTGAGCGAAGCCTGCTGGCTGACCCTCTGCGGGCCTGCGGACTAGGGCGATGGGGCCTGTGACCCGCAGTGGCGCCAAGCCGGGCCGACGCTTGCGTCGCGCCCTGCTGGCGGCCGCCCTGCTCGGCGCCGGCGGTGCCCTCGTCTTCGCCGAGCTCCAGCTCTGGCAGGACCGGGCGCTCGCCGCCGGCTGGCGCCTGCAGGCCCAGGCCGTGACCGGGCGCTGCCGGGTCCTCGACCCCGCCGGGACAGTGGCGAAGCGCGGCTTCGGCGCGGCCTGCCGCGCCGCCTACCTCGCGCTGCGCCCGGAACAGGCGACGGCGCGGGAGCTGGTGATCCTGCTCCACGGCCTCGGCCGCACCCCGCGGATGTTCCACGACCTGCGGTCGGCCCTCGAAGCCGAAGGCCGGCAGGTGACCGCCCTGCGCTATGCCAGCCTCACCGCCGGCATCGAGGCCCACGGCCTCTGGCTGAACGAGGTGCTGGACCGCCATCCGCGGGTGGCCAAGGTCTCCTTCGTCACCCATTCCCTCGGCGCCCTGGTGCTGCGCGCGGCCCTGGCCCGCGATCCGGCCTGGCGCGCCCGGATCGCGCTGGGGCCGGTGGTCATGCTGGCGCCGCCCAACCAGGGCGCGCTGATCGCCCGTAAGCTCGACCGCTGGACGCCGACCCGCTTCATCCTCGGACCCAGCTTCGCCGATCTGGCGGAAGGCAAGCCCTTGCCTGCAGCCCTGCCGGCGGAGGTCGCGCTCGGCATCATCGCCGGCGGCTGCTGCGAGGGGGAAGGCTACAACCCGCTGCTGCCGGGCGACGACGACGGCGTGGTCCGCGTCGCCGAGACGCCGCTCGAGGGCGGTGACGCGGCGCTGCGGGTCGAGGCCCTGCACACCTTCATCGCCGAGGACGGCGACGCCATCGCCGCCACCCGCGGCTTCCTCCAAGACGGCCGGCTGACGCCGGCCGCAGAGACCGACGGCTTCTGATCCAGAGGGGGACCAAGATGTCTCAGTCTGCCTATCACATCCTGCGCAGCCGACGCTTCCTGCCGCTCTTCGTCACCCAGTTCCTGGGCGCCTTCAACGACAACCTCTTCCGGACCGCGCTGGTCACCCTGATCACCTTTCGCCTGGTGCAGGATCCGGAGCAGGGCAAGCTCCTGGTCACCCTGGCCGGCGGGCTCTTCATCCTGCCCTTCTTCCTGTTCTCGGCCACCGCCGGGCAGCTCGCCGACAAGTTCGACAAGGCGCGCCTGATCCGGGCGGTGAAGCTGCTGGAGGTCGGGGTCATGGGCCTGGCGGCCTTCGGCTTCGCCACCGGGCAACCCGAGTTCCTGCTCGCCGTGCTCTTCTTCATGGGGCTGCAGTCGGCCTTCTTCGGCCCCCTGAAGTACGGCATCCTGCCCGACCACCTGAAGCGGGAGGAACTGGTCACCGGCAACGCGGTGATCGAGGCCGGCACCTCGCTGGCGATTCTCTTCGGCATGATCGTCGGCGCCCAGACCGTCCTGCGCGGCAACGGCAGCGACCTGGTGATCGGCCTTGTCCTGGGCGTCGCCGCCGCCGGCTGGCTGGCCAGCCTGGCGATCCCGCGGGTGCCGGCGGCGGCGCCCGGGCTGAAGGTCAACTACAACTTCGTCAGCGAGACGGTGAAGCTGCTGCGCCACGCCGCCGAGAAGGAGACCGTCTTTCTCCCGATCCTCGGCATCTCCTGGTTCTGGCTGGTCGGCTTCGTCTTTTTGACGCAGGCGCCGAGCTATGTGAAGTCGGAACTGGGCGGCGACCAGGACGTCCTGACCCTCTTCCTGACCGTGTTCTCGGTCGGCATCGCGCTCGGCTCGATCCTCTGCGAGCGCCTCCTGAAGGGCGAGATCTCGGCGCGCAGCGTGCCCTTCGGCGCGCTCGGCATGGCGGTCTTCTCCCTCGACCTCTACTTCGCCAGCACGCGCCTCGCGCCGATCGGCGCCGAGCTGGGGCTGGCCGGCTACCTGGCCTCGCCGGGGGCCTGGCGGATCCTGATCGACCTGCTGCTGCTCTCGGCCGCCGCCGGCTTCTTCATCGTGCCGCTCTACGCGATCCTGCAGAGCGAGGCCGCGCCGCAGGCGCGGGCCCGGACCATCGCCAGCAACAACGTGGTGAACGCGCTCTTCATGGTCGCGGCCGCGGGCGCCAGCTACCTCCTGCTGGAGCTCGGCTTCAGCATCGCCGAGATCTTCCTGGTGGTCGCGCTGGCCAACGTGCTGGTCGCGATCAAGGCCTGCCGCCTGCTGTCGCATCACGTGGTCAAGGGGCTGGTCGGCGGGGTCTTCCGCCTCCTCTACCGGGTCGAGGTCCGCGGGCTGGCGCACCTCAAGGCCGCCGGCGACACCGCGGTGATCGTGGTCAACCACTCTTCCTTCCTGGACGGCCCGCTGCTGGCCGCGCTGCTGCCCGGCCGGCCGCTGTTCGCCATCGACACCCACATGGCGCAGCGCTGGTGGGTGCGGCCCTTCATGAAGCTGGTCGAGGCCTTCCCCATGGACCCGACCCGGCCGCTCTCGACCAAGTCGCTGATCCGCGAGGTCGCCAAGGGCAAGCACTGCGTGATCTTCCCGGAAGGCCGCCTGACCGTGACCGGCTCGCTGATGAAGGTCTACGATGGCCCGGGCATGGTCGCCGACAAGGCCGGCGCGACCGTGGTCCCGGTACGGATCGAGGGCGCCCAGCACAGTCCCTTCACCCGCCTCAAGGGCAAGCTGCGCCGGCGGCTCTTTCCCAAGATCACCGTCACCGTGCTGGCGCCGCGCCGCTTCGAGGTGCCGGCGGAGCTCAAGGGCCGGCGCCGCCGCCAGGTCATCGGCCGGCAGCTCTACGACGTCATGTCGCAGATGATCTTCGAGACCCAGAACCCCAAGGCCCGCAGCCTCTTCGAGGCGCTGCTCGAGGCGCGCGCGGTCCAGGGCGGCCGGGCCGAGGTGCTGGAGGACATCAACCGCCAGCCGCTGCACTACGATAGGCTGCTGCTCGGCAGCCTGGTGCTCGGCGCCCGCATGGCGCGCCAGGTGCCCAGGGGCGGCACCGCCGGCGTCCTGCTGCCCAACGCCGCCGCGGTCGCGGTCAAGGCCTGCCGCCTGCTGTCGCACCACGTGGTCAAGGGCCTGGTCGGCGGGATCTTCCGGCTGCTCTATCGGGTCGAGGTCCGCGGGCT
>JAKSBE010000529.1 GCA_022361275.1 Kiloniellales bacterium | reverse complement strand
GCCCGAGGTTGACCACCTCGGGCTCGGCCCGGCGGGCCAGCCGCGGCGCCTCCTCCTCGGTCAGGAAGCCGATGTCGATCATGTGCCGCTCGATCACCGCGCCGATCGCGGCCAGCAGCGAGGGCACGTAGCGGCCCTCCAGCCAGGCGCCGCCGCGCGGGTCAAAGACCGCCTTGAGCTCCTCGACCACGAAGGAGACGTCGCCGCCGCGCCGGAAGACCGCGCTGATCATCCGGGTCAGCGCCAGGGTCCAGGCGTAGTGCTCCATGTTCTTGGAGTTGATGAAGATCTCGAAGGGCCGCCGGCGGCCTTCCTGGACCACGTCGTTGAGGGTCACGTAGATCGCGTGCGCGCTCTCCGGCCAGCGCAGCTTGTAGGTCCGCCCGGGCAGGGCCTCGGGACGGTCCAGGGGCTGGGTCATGTAGACCACGCCGGCGGCGCTCTCGGAGTCCGGCAGCGCCTCGCCGGCGGGCGCCTCGGCAGTGGACGGCTCGGGGCCGGGTTCGGGGTTAGGTTCGGGGACCTGCGGCCTGGCCTCCAGGACGGCGCCGGTCACGACGTTGGGCCGGTAGGTGGTGCAGCCCTTGCAGCCCAGGTCGTAGGCCTGGAGGTAGACGTTCTTGAAGGCCTCGAAGGGCATGTCCTCGGGCACGTTGATGGTCTTGGACACCGAGGCGTCCACGTAGTCCTGGACCGCGGCCTGCATCACCACGTGGGCCGGCGCCTCCAGGCCCTGGGCATCGACGAAGGCCTCGGTCAGGGCGCTGCCCTCGCCGTGGATCTGCCGGTACAGCCGATAGGCGTAGTCGACCACCTCCTCGCGCTGGCGGCTGCCGTCGGGCATCAGGACGTTGCGCGTGTAGTCGAAGCTGTACACCGGCTCCAGGCCCGAGGAGACGTTGTTGGCCAGCAGCGAGATCGTCCCCGTCGGCGCCACCGAGGTGATCAGGCCGTTGCGCAGGCCCTTCTCGGCGATCGCCGCCTTGACCTCCCGGTCCAGGCCCTTGACGGTCTCGCCGGCCAGGAAGGACTCCGCATCGAAGAGCGGAAAGGCGCCCTTCTCGGCCGCCAGCTCGGCCGAGGCCAGGTAGGCGCTGCGCCGCAGGGCGGCCATCCAGCGCCGGGTCAGCTCGACCGCCTCGGCGCTGCCGTAGCGCCGGCCGCACAGGATCAGGGCGTCGGCCAGACCGGTGATGCCGAGGCCGATGCGCCGCTTGGCCTCGGCCTCCTGGCGCTGCGCCTCCAGCGGGAAGCGCGAGACGTCGATGGCGTTGTCCAGCATGCGGACCGCGAGCGGCACCAGGGCCTCGAGCCGCGCGAGGTCGAGGTCGGCCTTCTCGCCGAAGGGGTCCTCGATCAATGCCGCCAGGTTGATCGACCCCAAAAGGCAGGCCCCGTAGGGCGGCAGTGGCTGCTCTCCACAAGGATTGGTGGCATTAATTTCTTCACAATACCACATATTGTTGCGGCGGTTGATGCGGTCGATGAAGATCACGCCCGGCTCGGCGTAGGCGTAGGTCGCCCGCATGACCTTGTCCCAGAGCTCGCGCGCCTGGACGACCTTGTAGGTCGTGCCGCCGAAGGCCAGCTCCCAGGGGGCGTCCTCGCGCAGGGCCTCCATGAAGGCGTCGGTCACCAGGATCGAGAGGTTGAACATGCGCAGGCGCCCCGGCTCGGCCTTGGCCTCGATGAAGGCCTCGATGTCCGGGTGGTCGCAGCGCAGGGTGCCCATCATGGCGCCGCGCCGGTAGCCGGCGCTCATGATCGTCCGGCACATCGAGTCCCAGACGTCCATGAAGCTGAGCGGCCCCGAGGCGTCGGCGCCGACCCCGCGCACCGGCGCGCCCTTGGGCCGCAGGGTGGAGAAGTCGTAGCCGATGCCGCCGCCCTGCTGCATGGTCAGCGCGGCTTCCTTCAGATGCTCGAAGATCCCGCCCATGTTGTCGGGCACGTTGCCCATGACGAAGCAGTTGAACAGCGTGACGTCGCGCCGGGTTCCGGCGCCGGCCAGGATCCGGCCGGCCGGAATGAAGTGGAAGTCGACCAGGATGTCGTAGAAGCGCTCGGCCCAGGCGCCGGGGTCGGCCTCGGCCTCGGCCAGGGCCGTCGCGACCCGCCGCCAGCTCTCCTCGAGGGTCTTATCCACAGCGCGGCCCTCGGCGGTCTTCAGGCGGTACTTCATGTCCCAGATGCGCTGGGAGATGGCGCTGATCCCTGGTGTCACCTCGGCTCCACCACGATATATCGGCCGCCGGCGCGGACGGGTTCCCTTGGAGGCGAGGAATTCCGGGAACTACACGGTTTTCCCGCCGCCCCGCCCGGAGACCCCGAAGTTAGGCGCCAGGGCGTGGCGGGTCAACGCGAGGTTCGGCTCTTGTTCTCCGGCTTGCGGTCGGAAAGCCCTGGCGCCTTGGGCGCTTAGGCTTTGCCCACAGAGTTATCCACAGGTCCGGGGGCGCCCGCGCGCCGCCCCCGATCGGGCAGCAGGCTCCGGCTGGCGTCCTCGATCGCCTGCTCCAGCCGGGCGAGGAATTCGCGGCGGTCGAGGCCCGGCGGCAGCGGCGGCAGCAGCCTGACCGTGATCCGGCCGGGCTTTTGGCGGAAGCTGCGGGCCGGCCAGAACAGGCCGGAATTGAGCGCGACGGGCAACACCGGCACCCCGAGCTGCTTGTAGAGCGCCGCCACGCCAGGGTGGTAGGGGCGCCGCTGCCCGGGCCTGGTGCGCGTGCCCTCGGGGAAGATGACGATGTGCTTGCCGGCTTCCAGCCGCGCCCGCGCCTCGGCCATCAGCCGGCGCAGGGCGGTGGCGCCGCCCTCGCGGTCGATCGCGATCATGCCTATGCGCCTGAGGTACCAGCCGTAGAAGGGGATCCGCAGCAGCTCATGCTTGAGCACGAAGATCGGCCGCCGGAAGATGTGGCAGAAGGCGATGGTCTCCCAGATCGACTGGTGCTTGGCGGCGATGATCACCGGGCGGTCCGGCAGGTTCTCCAGACCCTCGATCCGATAGCCGAGGCCGCCGACCCTGCGCAGCAGGAAGAGGTTGCCGCGCACCCAGAGGCCGCCCATCACGTAGACCCAGGCCGGCGGCCCGAGCAGCACGGGCAGGCTGATCAGGTGCATGGCCACGCTCCAAGCCAGGAAGATGGCATTGAAGAGCAGCGAGCGGAGCCGCGTCATCTGGCGACCGGGACGAGCAGGGCGCGAAACCTGGCGATCAGATACTTGCTGTATTCCGAAACCAGCAGGTTGGTGCTGCCCGGCCAGCGCCACCAGTCCTCCTGCTTGACGTGGGCCGGGAACACCGGGTGGGGCAGGATCTCGACGTCCGGCATGGTCCGCCGGAACTCCAGCAGGCTGCGCGGCATGTGATAGGCGGCCGTGACCAGACGCAGGGAGGTGTAGCCCTGGTCCTTGATCCAGGCCGCGGTCTCGCGCGCGTTGCCGGCGGTATCGTCGGCTTCGTAGCCGAGGGCGATGCAGCAGGTGAGGTCCTCGGGGGGCTCCCGCGAGACCTTCAACAGCTGCGTGACGTCGACGCTCTGGGCCACGCCGGAGACGAAGAGCTTCTCGGCCAGGCCGCGCGACAGCAGCTCGATGCCCTGGTCGACCCGGAGGCTGCCGCCGGTCAGGACGACGATGGCGTCAGTGCGCCGGTCGCTGAGCTCCGGCTCGGTCTCCAGGGTCGCCGCGAACCAGAAGAGGCCGGCGGTCCACATCACGGCCAGCAGGCCGAGCAGGGCCAGGGCCCGGATCAGCCGCTGCCGCAGAGGCCAGGTCTTGGTCTTGGGAGGATCGGTTTCGCCGGCCATGGTGGTAGGCGCTGGCTCCTAGGAGTCTGTCCGAGGAATGCTCATGGCCTGCACCCTGTTTTCAAGACCGTGGGCTAGGAGGGCGGCGCGCCGCGATGCCGGACGCATCGCAAGCGGCGGCCGACGACGTCCCACGGTCTTGAAAACAGGGTGCAGGCCATGAGCATTCCTCGGACAGACTCCTAGAGCAGCTGGACCAGCGTCCGGAGCACGGTGTAGCGCGCGGTCATCATCGCGATGACCGCCGCGATCAGCGGCAGCAGGGCGACCGCGGCCCAGTCGACGGGCGAGAGCGCCAGGTCCGGCAGCAAGGTCGCCTCGCCGGGGTCGAACTGGCGTCCGACCAGCAGCACGGTCGGCACCGCGAGGACCAAGCCCAGGAAGCCGCCGCGCAGGCCGAGCTTGAAGGCGTAACGCTGGAACTGTTGCGCCACGTAGCCGTCGTGGGCGCCGATCATGTGGAGCACCTCGATCACGTGGCGGTGGATGGAGAGGCCGGTGTTGGTCACGAAGACCACGGCGAGAACGGCGGAGAGACCGACCAGGAGCACGACCACCGCGGCGACGATCTGGATCGAGCGGGTCAGGCTCAGCAGCCGGGCCAGGTAGGCCTGGTGGCTGTCGCTTTCGATACCCGGCACCGCCTCGGCCAGGCGGAACTGAAGCGCGTCGAGGTCGGGCGGCACCGAGGGGTCGAGCTGCACGGCGATCAGGTCGGGCAGCGGCAGACCCTCTTCCAGCGCCCCTTCCCCCAGCCAGGGCACCAGCAGCTTGTTCATGTCCGTCGGGTCCAGGACAACGGCCCCGGTGACGCCCGCGGTGCTGGTCAGGATCTCGATCGCCCGGTCGAGCCGCTGTTCGCGCCGGTCCGGCGCCTCGCCCGGCTGGGGCGGCGGGATCTGCAAGGTCATCTGGCCCGCGAGGCCGCGGTCCCAGCGGTCGATGATCTTGTTCATGGCCAGGGCGCTGACCAGCGACAGCGCGGCCAGGTAGACCATGAAACCGATCAGCCAGGGCAGGAAGCGGGCCGAGCCGTCACGGTCGAAGGGCACATCCAAATGCGCCGAGGACATTCAGCTTCCACTCCGCCTGGCGAGGCTGAAGCTGCGGCGGTAGCCGGGCGCCACGTAGCGCACCAGGCCGTCCTGGAGGCGCAGGATGGGCTGGGCGAAGCGGGCGGCGAGGCCCTCGTTGTGGGTCGCGATGACCACCGTCGTGCCCATCTTGTTGAGTTCCTCGAAGAGGTACAGCAGGCGCACGGCGATGCGGTCGTCGACGTTGCCGGTCGGCTCGTCAGCGATCAGCAGGCTGGGCCGCCCGATGACCGCGCGGGCGATCGCGACGCGCTGCTGCTCGCCGCCCGACAGGGTCGGCGGCAGGGCCTGCAACTGCTCGGCCAGGCCGACCCAGGCCAGAAGCTCGATGACGTGCTGCTGGACGCGCTCGTCGTGCTGTCCCGAGACGCGCAGCGGCAAGGCGACGTTCTCCATCGCGGAGAGATGGTCGAGCAGGCGGAAGTCCTGAAAGATGACGCCGATCCGGCGGCGCATATCGGCCAGCTCGTTGCGGCCGAGTTCGCACACGCTGCGCCCGAAGAGGCTGACCCGGCCCAGTGTCGGCGACAGAGCCAGATACATCAGCTTGAGAAGCGAAGACTTGCCGGCGCCGCTCGCCCCCAGGACGAAGTGAAACGAGCCAGGCTCTAAATGAAAATTCGCGTCCTGAAAGACGAAAGGGCCGGAGCCGTAGCGGAAACCGGCGTCTTCAAATCGGACCAAGTGACGTCTCCTCACGCGGGCGGCGCAGCATCGCATACCCCCCGCGCCGCCGTAAAGCGCGACGCGATAACAATTGACCCTCAGCCCGCCGCGTTCAGAATTACCGCGGATTGTGTCAAGCTCAAGACGGGCCGGCGGGCGATTCGTATCGCGTCCGCCCAGTTCGTCAAACAGGACTCGGCCGGCCGCTCTTCGGGGGCTGCCCTTGGCCGGGGACCAAAAATGGAGGGGGGCATTTCAGGATCAAAGTCGAAGCAAGGACGCTTGCCGAGCAGCTGCCGTCTTGTCTACAAAGGTCAAGAATCCTATAAGATTAAGGATTTAGGCCAATTTGGCTGGCTGGCCGAATGATTTTGACCTGTCCTAGCTGCAGCGCCCGCTTCACGATCAACACGGAGTTGATTGGCCCGGCGGGGCGCAAGGTCCGCTGTGGAAGCTGCGGTCATACGTGGCGCCAACTGCCCACGGTGGAGAACGACGCCCAGCCTCCGCCGCAAGGTCCGATCGATATGGGCGTCGATATGGGTCCGGTCGATACGGGTCCGGCCGATACGGGCCCGGCCGAGGTCGGGCCGCTGGAAGTCGAGGCCGAGCCCAACGAATGGGACGCGGTCAGGCGCGTGCGACGGCGCAGCGCGGCTGCCCTGCGTACCCGCGCGCGTCCCGGCGTCGGCGGCCGGGGCCGACTGATCGCCTGGAGCGTCCTGGGTACCGTCGTGATGCTGCTGATCGGGACGCTGTGGCTCGGCCGCGGGCCCATCGTCACCGCGCTGCCGGAGGCGGCCCGCTTCTACGAGCTCTTCGGGATCGGCGGCGAGGCGCCGGGAGAGGGCTTGGCCCTGCAGGAGGTGACCTCGGTCCGGCGCACCTTCGACGGTCAGCGCCGGCTGATCATCGAGGGCGTGGTCGCCAATGTCTCCGACAACGACCGGCCGGTGCCGACCCTGCGCGCCAGCCTGCACGACGCCTCCGGCCAGGAACTGGCCGCCTGGTACTTCACGACGGACGTCAAGAGTCTCTCGCCCGGCGAGCGGACGACCTTCTCTACCTTGGCGCAGAGCCCGCCCGACGGCGCGACGGAACTCACGATCAATTTTGTTGCCGAGGT
>JAKSBE010000223.1 GCA_022361275.1 Kiloniellales bacterium | reverse complement strand
GAGATCAGCTCGGAGACGGGGAGGCCGTAGCCGCGGTAGCCCATGGCGATCTTGGCGACCAGGCGCAGGTGGCTGGTGACCAGCTTGTGCGCGGACTCGACGTCGTCCTTCTCGCGCCAGGCCTTGGCCAGCATGTACTCCTCGTCGTGCTCCAGCATTGGAAACTTGCGGATTTCCTGCAGGTAGCGCGACAGGTTGCCTTCGGTGACCAGGGTCGGGACGCTCGACAAGTTTGCCATCAGAGCCAACCTCCATAAGCACAGCGTTTGCCGGCGGCTTCGTGCGCCGCCGACGGCAGTCGGCCTTCCCCATTCGTTCTGAGATTTCTTATAATTTTATTCTGGACCGAACAGATCAAAAAAGCAAGCCACATCGCTATAATCGCTCTAATCGGCTTACCAATTGCTTGATATCGTTTGGTAAAGCGCTCGAAAACCTTACCTGCTCCCCGCTTGCGGGATGGCGGAATCCCAGGCTCGCGGCGTGCAGGGCCTGACGCCCAAGGGCCGGTGATTCACTTTTCCCGCCGCCCAGGGCCTTGAGCCGCTCCCGGTCGCCGCGGCCGTAGAGCGGATCGCCCAGCAGCGGATGGCCCTTGGTCGCCAGGTGCACCCGGATCTGGTGGGTGCGGCCGGTCTTGAGCCGGCATTCCAGCAGGCTGACCCGATCGCCGGCCAGGTGGCGCAGGGTCCGGTAGCCGGTGGTGGCCGGCTTTCCGCCGCGCGTGACCACGGCCATTTTCTTGCGGTTGCGCGGGCTGCGGCCGATGTTTCCCGAGATCTCGCCGGCCGCCGGCCGCGGCTTGCCCCAGACCAGCGCCAGGTAGCTGCGCTCGATGGTCCGGGCCGCGAACTGTTCCACCAGGCCCTGGTGCGCCGCCTCGGTCTTGGCGGCGACGATCAGGCCGCTGGTGTCCTTGTCCAGGCGGTGCACGATGCCGGGGCGACGCACGCCGCCCACGCCCTTGAGGCTGTCGCCGCAATGGGCGATCAGGGCGTTGACCAGGGTCTGGTCCGGATTGCCGGGGGCGGGGTGCACGACGAGGCCTGCCGCTTTGTCGATCACGATGAGATCCGGGTCTTCATGGACGACCCGCAGGGGAATCCGCTGGCCAGCCAACTCGACGGGTCGAGCCTCCGGTACCAAGATGGCGAAAGTTTGGCCGGGTTTGACCCGCCATGAGGGCTGCTTTATCGTCGCGCCGCCCGATTCCAGGCAGCCCTCCTCGATAAGTGCCTTGATCCGGCTGCGGGTCAGGCCGGGCAGCCGGCCGGCCAGGAAGCGGTCCAGGCGCTCGCCGGCGTCGCCGGGCCCGGCGGTCAAGGCTTGGCGGCCCCGGGCCGCGTGGTCTTGAGAGTCTGCTGGAGCGCCTTCGGTCATCGCCGCTTCGGGAGGTTGGGGGTGCCGGAGAGGATATCAGGCAGGCCGGGGGAACGGTAAAGGATGCAGGCGCTCAAGACACTCGTCATCGGCATGGGCGTGCTGATCGTCATCGGCTTCGTCCTGCTGGTGGTCGGTCTGGCCAACAAGTTCGCTCAAGGCGGCAAGGCCGGCTTCGGCGACGTCGAGGTGGCGGTGCCGGACGGCTGCACCGTGGCCGAGACCCTGGCCGAGGGCGACCGCCTGCTGCTGCGCCTCGAGGGCCCGGCGGCGCGCGGCTGCGCCCAGGTCATGGTGATCGACCTGGAAAGCGGGGCGGTCCAGGGCCGCCTGCGCCTCGCCCCCGGCGCCGCGGTGCCTGTGGAGTAGGGGCCGGGATAGGCAGAGGCCCGATCAAGGAGGCCCGATCAAGGAGGTGGGGGCGGTCATGGTCGATTTCCGGTCCGACAACGTGAAGGGCGCCGCGCCCGAGATCCTGGCGGCCCTGGCCGAGGCCAACGGCGGCGCCGCGCCGCCCTACGGCGACGACCCGCTGACCGCGCGTCTGCGGGACCGCTTCCGCGAGGTCTTCGAGACCGACTGCGCGGTCTTCCCGGTGGCCACGGGGACCGCGGCCAACGTCCTGGGCCTCTCGGTCATGACGCCGCCCTATGGCGCCATCTACTGCCACCGGGACTCCCACATCAACGTCGACGAATGCGGCGCGCCCGAGCTCTACAGCGGCGGTGCCAAGCTGGTTGCCCTGCCGGGCGCCGACGCCAAGCTGACGGCGGCGCAGCTCGCCGAGGTCCTGTCCGGAGCCGGGGCCGGGGTGGTGCACCACGTCCAGCCGGCCGCGATCAGCCTGACCCAGGCGACCGAGGCCGGCGCGGTCTATCGGGTCGATGAGGTCGCGGCCATCGCCGAGGTCGCGCGGGCCCACAAGCTCGGCCTGCAGATGGACGGCGCCCGCTTCGCCAACGCCCTGGTCACCCTGGGCTGCAGTCCGGCCGAGGCGACCTGGAAGGCGGGGGTCGACGTCCTGGCCTTCGGCGCCACCAAGAACGGCTGCCTCTGCGCCGAGGCGGTGGTGGTCTTCCGGCCCGAGCTGGCCGAGACCCTGCCCTATCGGCGCAAGCGCGGCGGCCACCTCTTCTCCAAGCTGCGCTTCCTCTCGGCCCAGCTCGAGGCCTACCTGAAGGACGACCTCTGGCTCGCCCTGGCCCGCCGCGCCAACGCCCGCGCCCGGGAGCTGGCCGAGGGCCTCGCCGCCCTGCCGGGCGTGGCGCTCCTGCACCCGGTCGAGGCCAACGAGATCTTCGCCCGCCTGCCACGGGGGCTGGCCGAGACCCTGCGCGCCCGGGGCTTCGCCTTCTACGACTGGCCGGCCGCCGGCCCCGGCGCGGTCCGCCTGATCACCGCCTTCGACAGCACGCCCGAGGAGGTCGCCGCCTTCCTGGCCGCGGCCCGGGAGGGCCTCGGCGTCGCCGCAGGGGCGGGGAAGGCGGCCGAAACCGAGGCCGAGCCGGCCTGACGCCGCCCCGACCGGCCGGGCCGTTTCCCGCCGATCTTGCTTGTAAGCCCCGCGCTCTTTCGCTAAAACACCGGGCCTGTCCGACAGGGCACTCAGCGTCCCCTTCGTCTAGTGGCCCAGGACGCCGGCCTCTCACGCCGGAAACAGGGGTTCGACTCCCCTAGGGGACGCCAATTTTCAAATTGGCCCGATTTCTCGCCTCCGGCCGCTGGCTCCAGCGGCGCTGGGTTCGCGAATTCCATAAGTAAATCAAAGGACTGTAGGAGGTCGACGGTCAGCTCGCCGTTCTTCCAGGAGCAGTTCGAAACAAGGAATTTGTCGTCTGTGAAGAATTTCCGCTGACGGATTCTCACGGGGATTGAGGGGCGGGGTCGGTTCGGAGGAGGTTCAGGATCAGGGCACGCAAAAGGGCCTGGAACCATCTGAAGAGCAGCGCGAAGTTGTAGCCGGCGGCGGCGAGGAGGGCGTTGGCGCGGTCGCCCTGGCCTTCGGCCGGTTGCTACGCAACCCCTTGAGATAGTTGCGGTCCATGCGGTGCTCGGCCTTGAGGTGGCCGATGACCGGCTCGATGGCGGCGCTGCGCCTCATCTCGCGGCGGATGGCCTTGGTGACCCGGCGCACCTGGCCGGAGATCCAGACCCGGAACTTGTTCGGATATGTGTGGCCGCGGAGCTTCGCTCGCTGCTGCGCAGCCCTTGTCGACGTGGATACGACGGACCTCGACGCCGGTCAGCTCTGCCATGTCGGCGACCACCGGGCCGAAGGTGTGGCCGTCATAGGGGTTGCCGTGCAGCGCCTTGGCATGGAGCACGAACTGGCCGCCCTTGGGTTTGGCGACCGGGGTGGCGATGGAGACCTTGCAGCCGTCTATGGACCACGCCCGCGTTGCAAGATCGATTTTTGTTGGATGGTCGGTACGGTCCGCATCAATCTATTCGGCCTCTGTGTAGAGCCTTTGCTCCTGGCCATCATGGGTATCCGCGCGCCCCTGTCCTTCTTAACTCGCTGGCCTCTATGGCCGTGGCTGCAACCAGGCTTCAGACGCGCCGGCTAAACCGTATTCCCATCCGTCTCATCGATCTCGCGTACCTCGGCAGGAAGCTGTCGGATTCGATCTTCGGCGTTCAGCCGGACTTCACGCCGATTGCGCCCCGAAGGCGGGCTCATAGCATAGCTCCGCTGACCTGCCCCCCAGAACCGGTCATCCAGCGTGAGAGTCCGACGGCTTGAGTTTGCCCTTCGCGGAGGTTGGTTGTCATCTCATCAGGGGCCTGCCCCTGGTGAGATGACGCGAAGTCTTCTGGTGTGGCGTAGCCGAGGGCCGAGTGAGGCCGGTTGCTGTTATAGTCGATCCGCCAAGCCTCGATGATGCTGCGGGCATCGGCCAGGTGCAGGAACCAATGCTCGTTGAGGCCTTCGTCTCTGAGGCGCTTCGCG
>JAKSBE010000278.1 GCA_022361275.1 Kiloniellales bacterium | reverse complement strand
GGCGAAGCGCTCCAGCAGCCGGCCGCCGTCGGGGGTGTGCACCACCTCGGGGTGGAACATCAGGCCGTAGTAGCGCCGCGCGTCGTCGACCGCGGCCGCGAAGGGCGCGCCCTCGGAGGTGGCGACGACCCGGAAGCCCTCGGGCAGGCGGATCACCCGGTCGCCGTGGCTCATCCAGACCTGGTGGTCCTCGCCTTCGCGCCAGATCCCCTCGAAGAGCGGACAGTCCTCGGTGATCCGCAGCAGGGCGCGGCCGAACTCGTGGTGATCGGCGTTCTCGACCTCGCCGCCGAGTTGGGCGCAGAGCGCCTGCTGGCCGTAGCAGATGCCCAGCAGCGGCACGCCGAGCTCGAAGACCAGGTCCGGCGCCCGGGGCGTGTCCGCCGCGGTGACCGAGGCCGGCCCCCCGGAAAGCACGATCCCGCGGGGCGCAAAGTCGCGGATTCTCTGAGTTTCGACGTTGAAGGGGAAGATCTCGCAGTAGACCCCGGCCTCGCGCAGACGCCGCGCGATGAGCTGGGTCACCTGCGAGCCGAAGTCGAGAATCAGGATGCGGTCGGACATGCGGATACATACCCGATCCGCCCGAGGATACAAGCGCCGCCTGCCGCGTTCCCGCCCCGACTGCCCGCGAATGGCCCCAAAGCCGGCAAGCTGCCGCCCCGCTGGGCCTGTCTAACGGCAGCCGCCTTCATCACCAGGTGCAGCGGGGGAGCCCACCATGACCGAAACCACAACCCAGCCAGGCGACAAGCCCGAGAACCACGGGCGCCTCCAGATCTACTTCAAGACCGGCTTTCTCTTCCTTCTGGTGCTCGGCAGCCTGATACCGCTGGAGATGGTCCGCAGCCTGGTGCTGGAGCGGCAGGGCCTCAGCGACGCGGTCAAGCAGGAGGTCTCGGCGACCTGGGGCCAGGATCAGCGGATCGTCGGCCCGATCCTGATGGTGCCCTTCGAGGAGAAGCGCATCGTCCAGGTGCCCAATCCGGACAAGGACGCCACGCAGCCCTTCGTCGACAAGGTGGTGTTCGACCAGCGCCGCTTCTACCTCCTGCCGGAGGCGCTCGAGATCACCGCCGACGCCGCCTCCTCGGTCCGCCGGCGCGGCATCTACGAGGTCCCGCTCTATACGCTCCGCTCCCGCTTCTCCGGGAGCTTCGCCGGGCCGGATCCGGAGGCCCTCGGCATCGGCCCCGACGACAGGGTCCTCTGGGACAAGGCGCGCATCGAGGTCTATGTCGCCGACCTCAGCGGCAGCCTGAACGCGATCTCCCTGGACTGGGCCGGCCGGCAGGTTCCCTTCCGCCTGGACTCGACGGAGGTCGCCGGCAGCTCGCGCATCGTCGCGCCCCTGGCCGCCCTCGCCGAGGCGCGCCGCTGGCCGGCGGACTTCAGCTTCGAGGTCGACCTCAACGGCAGCGGCAGCTTCGGCGTCCTGCCCGTCGGCAAGACGACCAGGATGACCCTGACCTCCTCCTGGCCGCACCCGGGCTTCACCGGCAGCGTGCTGCCCGCGGCTTCCGAGATCACCCCGGAGGGCTTCACGGCCGATTGGGAGGTCTCGCACTTCGCCCGGCAACTCCCGCAGCAATGGCGCAGCGACCTGATCGAGGTCCACGGCGTGGTCCAGCAGAGCTATGCCAAGGGCCTGGTGACCCGCCTGATCGAGCCCGTCGACCACTACCTCAAGGCCGAGCGCTCGGTGAAGCACGGCGTGCTCTTCGTCATCCTGGTCTGCGCGGTCATCTTCGCCTTCGAGGTCATGGCCGGCGGGCGCGTCCACTTCATCCAGTACGGCCTGATCGCGGCCGTGCTCTGCATCTTCTTCCTGCTGCTGCTGTCGCTGTCGGAGGTCCTGGGCTTCACGGCCGCCTACGCGACCGCCGCGGTCCTGTCCCTGGCCCTGATCGCGCTCTACGTCACCAAGGCAGCGGGCGGCCGGCGGCGCGGCGGCGGCGTCGCCCTGCTGCTGACCGGGATCTACGGCTACCTCTACATCACCCTGGAATCCGAGGATCACGCGCTGCTGCTCGGCTCCTTCCTGCTCTTCGGCGCGCTGGCCGCGGTGATGTTCGCGACCCGGAACCTGGACTGGTACGCCCTGGGCGGAGCGGTTCAGCGCCGGGCCTCGACCAGCCAGGCCGGGAGGTCTGACCAGGCGTAGGCGGTCTCGTCGAGCAGGGCGCCGGCGAAGCGCTCCTGGCGTTCGGCGACCGGCGCGCCGCCCATGGCCTCGTAGAAGAAGCGCGTCGGGTTGCGCGACAGGACCCAGAGGAAGGCGGAGTGCGCGCCCTTGGCGGCGATCTCGTCGAAGAGGGCGATCAGCAGGCGCCGGCCGATGCCCTGGTCCTGCCAGTCCGGCAGGACGTAGAGCGTGTAGACCTCGGCCGGATAGGGCAGCTCCCGGTGCCGCGAGGGGCCGCAGTCGCCGAAGCCGAGGATCCGGTGGCCCGGCAGTTCGGCGACCAGGGTCGAGGTCCGCTTCTGCCGCGCGATGGCCTCGCGCCAGGCGACCTGCCTGCGGTCCACCGACTGGCCGACAAGGTAGTCGTCGGGCAGGATCCCGGCGTAGGACGCCCGCCAGGTCTCGACGTGGACCTCGGCGATGCCGGCGGCATCCATCGGCGTCGCCGCGCGGATGCGATAGGGCTGGGTCATCGTCACAGTCTGCGCTCACGTTCCAGGATCGCAAGATAGAAACCGTCGGTGCCGTGGCGCCCAGGTGTCAGCCGGAGCGCGCCGTCCCGGCCGGCGCCCTCGGGCGGCCCGGCGGCGCCCAGGGCCTCGGCCCAGACCGCCTCGACCGGCAGCGGCGCGAAGCCCGGACTCGTCTCCAGGAAGGCCGCGACCCGCGCCTCGTTCTCGGCCGGCAGCAGGGAACAGGTCGCATAGACCAGCCGGCCGCCGGGCGCCACCAGGGCCGCGGCAACCCGCAGCAGGCCGTCCTGGGTCGCCTGCAGGGCGTCGAGGCGCTGCGGCGCGAGACGCCAGCGGGCGTCCGGGCTGCGCCGCCAGGTGCCGGTGCCGCTGCAGGGCGCGTCGACCAGGACCCGGTCGAAGCCGCCCGCCTGCACGGCCAGCCAGGGATCCTCCGGGCCCGCGAGACGGCGCAGCTCGACTGCGGAAAGGCCGGCGCGCCTTAGCCGCGGCCCGGCGGCCGCCAGCCGCCCCGGATCGACGTCGGCCGCCACCAGGCGGCCCTGCCCGCCCATCGCGGCGCCCAGCGCCAGGGTCTTGCCGCCGGCGCCGGCGCAGAGGTCGCAGACCGCGAGGCCGGGGCGGGCGCCGGTCAGCAGGGCCAGAAGCTGGGAGCCCTCGTCCTGGACCTCCACCAGGCCGGCACGGAACGCCTCGGTCGCTGTGACCGCGCGCCGGCCCGCGACCCTCAGCCCGAGCGGCGAGAGGGGCGTCGGCGCGCTCTCGATCCCGGCCTCGGCCAGCGACTGCCGGGCCGCCTCCCGCGCGCCCTTCAGGGCGTTGACCCTGAGGTCGAGCGGCGCCTCCTCCTGGAGGGCGCGCAGCTCCGTCCCGGCTCCGGCGCCGAAGGCGGCCTCGAAGCCCGGCAACAGCCAGTCCGGGCACTCCAGGCGTACCCAGGCGGGCTGCTCCGGCTGCGCCAGCCCCTGCCCGCTCAGGGCCTCCAGGGCCGTCCGCTCGGCCGGTGCCGGGGGCGGCGGATGATAGCGGCCGCCGTCGAAGAGCGCAGCGACCGCCTCGGGCGCCTCGCGGTCGATCAGCAGCAGGCCGGCCAGGACCCGATGGCGCGGCCGCGCCGGCTGCAGACCGGCCCTCTGGCACCACCAGTCCAGCCGTGCCCGCGCCCGCAGGAGGCCGAAAACCCGCTGGCCGATGGCCCGGCGGTCCTTGGCGCCGACGTAGCGGCGGGCACGCAGGTAGGCGGTGACGATCTTGTCGGCCGGTGCCTCGGCGGCATCGACCTCTCCCAGGACTTCGATGGCGGCGGCGATGCGGGCGGCGGGGGTCATCAGGGTGGAGGCCCGAAACCGGGCGCGGGCTCAGCCGTTGCGGTAGTTCGGCGCTTCCCGGGTGATCGAGACGTCGTGCACGTGGCTTTCCCGCAGGCCGGCGTTGGTGATCCGCTGCATGCGGCAGTTGCGCTGCATCTCGGCGATGGAGGCGTTGCCGGTGTAGCCCATGGCGGCGCGCAGGCCGCCGACCAGTTGATGGATCACGTTGCCGACCGGGCCCTTGTAGGGCACCCGGCCCTCGACGCCCTCGGGCACGAGCTTCAGGGAGTCCGCGACCTCCTGCTGGAAGTAGCGGTCGGCGGAGCCGCGCGCCATGGCGCCCAGCGAGCCCATGCCGCGGTAGGACTTGTAGGAGCGGCCCTGGTAGAGGAAGACCTCGCCCGGGCTCTCGTCGGTGCCGGCGAAGAGCGAGCCGATCATGACGCAGTCGGCGCCGGCGGCG
>JAKSBE010000277.1 GCA_022361275.1 Kiloniellales bacterium | reverse complement strand
GTCGATATCCCCCTCGGCGCGCCGGGCGTGAAAGTCCTCCACGAACGCCGCCAGCCGGGCGTCGGCGATGGCCGCGCGCAGGCTGGCCATCAGGTCCTGGTAGTAGTGCAGATTGTGCCAGGTCAGCAGCATGGCGCCCAGGATCTCGTCGCTTTTCAGCAGGTGATGGAGGTAGGCGCGGCTGACGTCGCGCGCCGGGCTGGCGACGGCCTCGTCGATGGGTCGGGGGTCGTCCTTGTGGCGGGCGTTCTTCAGGTTGATGGCGCCGCGGTGGGTGAACGCCTGGCCGGTGCGCCCGGAGCGGGTCGGCAGCACGCAATCGAACATGTCGATGCCGCGCGCCACGGCACCGACGATGTCGTCGGGCTTGCCGACCCCCATCAGGTAGCGCGGGCGGGCGTCCGGCAGCAGCGGCACGGTATGGTCCAGCACGTCGAACATCACCTGCTGGCCCTCCCCCACCGCCAGCCCGCCGACCGCGTAGCCGTCGAAGCCGATGTCGGCCAGCGCCTCGACCGAACGCCGGCGCAGCCCCGGAAACACCCCGCCCTGGACGATGCCGAACAGCGCGGCACGGTCCGCGTGCGCGCCGCCGGCGTCGAACGCCGCGCGCGACCGGGCGGCCCAGCGCATGGACAGCGCCATCGAGTCGGCGACCTCCTCCTCGCTGGCCGGATAGGGGGTGCATTCGTCGAACGCCATGACGATGTCGGCGTCCAGCAGGCGCTGGATGTCCATGCTGCGTTCGGGCGTCAGCAGGTGGCGGGAGCCGTCGATGTGGGACTGGAAGGCCACGCCCTGTTCGTCCAGCGTGCGCAGCTTGGCCAGCGACATCACCTGGAAGCCGCCGGAATCGGTCAGGATCGGCCGCCGCCAGTTCATGAAGGCGTGCAGACCGCCCAGCCGGGCCACCCGCTCGGCACCGGGCCGCAGCATCAGATGGTAGGTGTTGCCCAGGATGATGTCGGCCCCCGTGGCCCGCACCGAGGCCGGCAGCATCGCCTTGACCGTGCCCGCCGTGCCCACCGGCATGAAGGCGGGCGTGCGGATGTCGCCGCGCGGC
>JAKSBE010000613.1 GCA_022361275.1 Kiloniellales bacterium | reverse complement strand
TCGTCGACGAAGCGCCTGCCCAGGGCGTTGACCAGGATGCCGAAGGGGTAGGAGTGCTTCTGGAACTGGTCGCCCACCGCCAGGTCGCCGAACTCCGGCGCGTTGCGCTCCCAGCCGACGGCGTGGCAGCCGGACCAGTTGCCGTAGGGCGCGGCGCCGATGTCGAGCGCCATGCGGATGCCGTCGCCGGTGTTGAAGCGGCTGCCGCGGACCTTGGCCATCTCCCAGCCCGGGCCGAGGTAGCGGGTGCGCCACTCCGGGTTGGCCTCGAAGCCGCCGGCGGCGAGGATGACGGCCTTGGCCGGAATGTCCTCAGGCTTGCCGCCGCGATGGCGGACCCGCACCCCGGTGACCGCCTGGCCGTCGAAGATCATCTCGGTGGCGCGGGCGTCGTACGCGATCTGGACCTGGCGTTCGCGAGCCGCTGCGGTCAGGGAGTCGACCAGGCCCGGGCCGCCGCCCCAGGCCTCGACCGTCAGGCCGCCCCAGAACTTGAAGCGGCCGTCGACCTTGAAGGCCTGGCGGCCGTAGATCGGCACGAAGCGCACGCCCTTCTCGCGCATCCAGACCATGGTCGCCTTGGAGCGGCGGACCAGCAGCTCGACCAGGTCCGGATCGCAGCGGTACTGGGTGACCCGGAACATGTCGTCGAAGAACTGGTCCTCCGAATAGGTGCCGAAGTCGGTCTGGGCGACCTCCTCGTCGGAGAGGTCGGGCATGACCGCCCGGAGGTCCTCGACGCCGTCGTAGGCGAAGCGGATCGCCCCGGCGGTGAAGCGCGAGTTGCCGCCGTTCTCTTCTTCCGGCGCCCGTTCCAGGACCAGGACCCGGGCGCCGTTCTCCTGGGCGGCCAGGGCCGCGCAGAGCGCCGCGTTGCCGGCGCCGATCACCACGATATCGTGTGCCTCCGCCACGGGACCTCCTTCAGAACTGGTAGCGGCGCAGGCCGCCGTCCACGGGGATGACGGTGCCGGTGATGTAGCCGGCCAGCGGCGAGGCGAGGAAGGCGGCCAGCGCCGCCAGGTCCTCCGGCTCGCCGTAGCGGCGCATGGGGATCTCGGTCTCCGCCTGCTCCTTGCGGTACGCGGGCGAGTAGTTGCGGCGGATCTGGTCGCTCATGATCCGCCCCGGCGGGATGCAGTTCACGGTCACGCCCTTGGGCCCGACCAGGCGCGACAGGCCCTTGGCCCAGGAATGCACCGCGGCCTTGGCGCAGAAGGCGCCGTTGATGCCTTCCGGCTCCGACTTGCCGGTGATGTTGATGATCCGGCCCCAGCCGCGCTCGGTCATCTGGTCGATCAGAAGATCGGTCAACTGCCGGGGCCGGGTGAAGTTGAGGGTCAGCGCCTCCTCCCAGCGCGTCTCCTCGGTGTGGAGCGCGAAGGGGCGGCTGCCGCCGGCGTTGTTGACCAGGATGTCGACCCGGCCGAGCGCCGCCATCGCGGTCTCGGCGATCACCGCGGGGGCGTCGGCGTCGAGGATCTCCTTCAGGATCACCACCGGCGCTTCGCCGCCGGCCGCGACGATCATCTCCGCGGTCTCCCGGGCGGCGTCCTCGCGCCGGGCGGTGATCGCCAGGTGCACGCCCTCGCGGGCCAGGGCCAGCGCGATGCCGCGGCCGATACCGGCGCTGGCGCCGGTTACGATCCCGGTCTTGCGGTCGAGTTGCAGATCCATCGCGTGCTTCCTTCCGATGCTTCTTCCCAGGCCTGTTTGTTCCCGGGCCTACTTGAACCAGATCGCCGTCGCCGGCAGGTAGCTTACCACCATCAGGACCGCGAACATCGCCAGGATGAACCATTTTCCGTAGCCCATGACCTGCTCGATGCGCAGACCGGTCGCCGAGCAGACCGTCAGCAGGACCGAGGCGACCGGCGGCGTCTGCTGGCCGATGCCGAGGTTCAGGCAGACGATCACGCCGAAGTGCACCGGATCGATGCCCATGTCGCGGGCCAGCGGCAGGAGCATCGGCACGACCACGATGATCGCCGCCGAGGCGTGGAGGAACATGCCGAGCAGCAGCAGGAAGGCGTTGATCATCAGGAGCCGCAGCACGTAGTCGTCGGTGAGGCCGCCGAGCCCGGCCGTGATCTTCTGCGGCAGCTGCTCGTTGGCCAGGAACTGGCCGAGCACCGCGCTCCCGGCGATGATCATCATGACCACAGAGGTCTGGCGCACCGTGGTCGCCAGGATCTCGTAGAGCTTTGAGGCGCCGAGGTCGCGCTGCAGCAGCAGCCCGAAGGCGAGGGCGGCCAGCACGCCGATCGCGGCCGCCTCGGTCGGGGTGACGAAGCCGACGATCAGGCCGCCGACGACGATCACCGGGATCAGGAGCGGCACCGCCGCGCGCAGCAGGCTACGGCCCAGACGGGCCAGCTCGAAGCGGCTGTCGACGGGATGGCCCTCGCGGCGGGCGAAGGTATAGCTGGTCGCCATGAAGGCGCCGCCCAGCAGCAGCCCGGGCAGCAGGCCGGCGATGAAGAGCTCCTTGATCGAGGTGTTGGTGGTCACTCCGTAGAGCACCATCGGGATCGAAGGCGGGATGATGATCCCCAGGGTGGCGCTGGTCGCGGTCACCGCGGCGGCGAAGCCGCGCGGATAGCCCTGGCGCTCCATGGAGGGCACGAAGACCTTGCTCATCACGGCCGCGTCGGCGACCGCCGAGCCGGACATCTCGGCCAGGAACATCGAGGTGACCACGTTGACGTGGGCCAGGCCGCCGCGGATCCAGCCGACCAGGGCGGCGGCGAGGGCGATCAGCCGCGCCGAGATCGAGGTCGCGCCCATGACCTCGCCCATCAGGATGAACATGGGGATCGCCAGCAGCACCACCGAGTTGGTGCCGGAGAACAGCTGGATCGGCACCATGATCAGGTCGATGCCGGAGACCGCCATGGCGACGCTCGCGGTCAGCATCAGCGCGAAGCCGATCGGCACGCCCAGGGCGATCAGCAGGAAGAGCAGACCGACGACCACCCAGCCCATCATCGTCTTGCCTCATGTCGGCTCTTCGCGCGTCGCGGCACTCTGAGCTACCCCCCACCTCGATCCTCCCCCTCAAGGGGGGAGGAGGACGCGGTGGCGCCGCTCGTGCTCCCTCCCCCCTGGAGGGGGAGGGGTGGGGTGGGGGGGATGTCCGCCGCTTGTACTCCGTTAGAGTTCTCGCCGTGCAGCCGGCCGAGCAGGCGCAGGCCGATCGGCAGGGCGAGCAGCAGCGCGGCGATCGGCAGGACGGCCATGAACCAGCCCTGGGCGATCTCGGCAGTCTCGATCTCGGTGGCGCCGTCGACCCGGATCATGCGCAGGGATTGCCAGAGCAGCAGCCCGAGGAAGGCCAGGATGGCGGCCTCGGTCGCGATCCGCAGGACCCGGTGCGCCCGGGCGGGCAGCGACAGGATCAGGAGGTCGAAGCCGATATGGCCGTCGCGCCGCAGCGCCAGGTAGGCGCCGAGGAAGGCGATCCAGACCAGAAGATAGCCCGGCACCTCGTCGGCGGTGACGCTGACCGCCCCGAAAGCCCGGTTGAGGGCGTCGTAGAGCGGGACCAGCCATTCGGCCTCCCGGGACCAGCCCCGCAGCCAGTCCAGCACCACGTAGCGGTAGAAGACGTTGGCCAGGATCATGACGGTCGAGGCGACGAGGCAGACCACGGCCGCCGCGGTCACGATCCGATCGACGAGCTTCAAGGTCATCTCAAGGCCGCCCCCCAATGAGAACGTCTCATGAGAAACGGCGGAGCCGGAGCCCCGCCGCTCCCACCGCCTCATCCCGACTCAGTTGCTGCCTGCCGCCGCCCGCACCAGCTTCAGCCAATCGTCGCCTTCGGAGGCGACGTAGTCGTCGTAGCTCTTGGCGGTCGCCTTCTGGAAGGCGGCGAGATCGACCTCGTTGATCGAGAGCTTGGACTTCATCTCCTCGAAGTACCTGGCCTCGAGGCCGGCGGCGGCCTCGTAGGCCCGCGCGGTGATCGCCCGCCCGGCGGCGTCGAAGGCGGCCCGCTGCTCGGCGCTCAGGCTGTCCCAGAAGCTCCTGGAGGCCAGCAGGAAGGACGGCGTGTAGACGTGTCCGGTCAGGCTCAGGTGCGCGGCGACCTCGAAATGCTTCTGTTCGTAGAAGCCGTAGGTCGCGGCTTCCGCACCGTCCACGACGCCGGTCTGCAGGGCGGTGAAGGTTTCCTTCCAGGACACCTTCTGCGGCGTCGCGCCCATCTGCTGGAACACGCCCTGGCGGAACTTGCCGCCGGAGATCCGGATCTTCAGGCCGTCCAGGTCGTCCGGCGTGGCGACCGCCCGCTTGGCGTTGATGACGTGACGGAAGCCGTTCTCGTAGACGCCGATCACCTTGACCCCGGCGACCTCCTCGATGCGGGCCCGCACCGCGTCCTCCAGGCCCGCCGCCATGGCGCCCTGGACGTGGTCGCGATCCTGGAAGAGCCAGGGCAGGTCGAAGACGCCCAGCTTCTTGTCCAGCTTCAGGACGCCGGAGGCGACGTTGATCATCTCGATCGAGCCGGCCTTGACGTTGGTGATCAGCGCCTTCTCCTTGCCGAGCTGGCCGCCGGGGAAGAGCACGAAGCTGAACTGGCCGGGCAGCCGTTTCTCGATCTCCGCCGCGAGCATCTCGGACTGCTGGTGCAGTGGCGACATCGTCGAGACGTGGCTCGCGACCCGCACTTCCCGTGGCTCGGCGATGGCGCCGCCCGCGATAGCCGCGACGGCCGCGGCTGCGATCAACTGCGAAAGAAACCTTTTCATGTCTCCCCCTTCTGCCGCTGTGCCGTGGTCAGCGGATTTCGATGTGATACTGGAACTCGTCGGCGCGGCCGCGCGAGCTGCGCCATTCCAGCGGCGTGTCGTCGTAGCCGAAGGCGGTCCGGTCGATCACGATGACCGGCGTGCCCTTCTTGAGGTTCAGCGACTCCGCGTGCGCGCCCGAGCAGGCCTCGGCGGTCAACTCCTCCTCGGCCCGGGCGACGATCTCGCCGCAGACCTCTTCGTAGATCGGATAGAGCAGGGGACCGATCTCCGCGTCCTCGAGATCGAGCAGGCCCTTGAAGCGATCGAAAGGCAGCCAGATCTGCTCCGCCAGCACCGGTTCGCCATCGAGCAGGCGCAGCCGCGCCATCGAGATCACCTTGGCCTCGGGCGGCAGCCGCAGGGTCTTTGCCACGGCCGGCGGTGCCGCCACCGTCTCGCGCCGGAGAATCTCGCTCTCAGGCACCCGGCGTTCTTCGGCGGTGCCGTGAAATCGGAAGAAGCGGAAGAGCGAGCTGTCGAAGCTCGGCTTGCGGACGAAGGTGCCTTTGCCTTGATGCCGCTCGAGAAGACCTTCGTCTACAAGTTGCGTGATGGCCTGCCGTACCGTCCCCGGGGCGACGGTGAAGTGCAAGGCGAGGTCCTGTTCTGAAGGGAGCCTTTCGCCAGGCCGCCAACGGCGATGTGAAATTGCTTTCTTGAGAGTCTCGGCAAGCCTCTGATAGCGAGGCAGCCGGTTATCCCCCGTCAGTGCCGCATCCATCGCTTTACAACGCTTTGCCTCCTTGTGAGTCTGATAGCAACAGTCTTATATAAGACTGATAGTGTCAAGGTTACGAGAATCGCCTTGAACAAGCAAACAGCACGCGCACTCCTGCCGCAAGCGGATACGCAACCAGTGGACGCGATTGACTGGCACGCCCATGTCTTTCTGCGCTCCCTGCCGATGGTGCCGGATCGCCGCTATACCCCGCACACCGATGCGCCCCTTGCGGTGCTGCGCCGGCTCCTGATTCGGAACCGCATGGCCGGCGCCGTCCTGGTGCAGCCGAGCTTCCTGGGCACCGCGAACGGGTTTCTGCTCGCCGCTCTGCAGGAGCTCCGCGGCGCGGCGTCGCCGCAGCACTTCTGGGGCGTGGTCGCGGTCGAGGCGGACTGCGCCCTGGACCGGATGCGGTCCCTGCAGTCGGCCGGCGTGATCGGCTGCCGGCTGAACCTCTACGCGCGGCCGTTGCCCGATCTGCGCGGCCGGACCTGGGACCGTTTCTTCGACAGCGTCAATCGGCTCGGCTGGCACGTCGAGCTGCACCTGGAGGGCCCGCGCCTGCCGCTGCTGCTGCCGCAGCTGATCGAGCGCTGCGAGCGCCTGGTGATCGACCACTTCGGACTGCCCGACCCGGCGCAGCCGCAGAACTGCCCGGGCCTGAAGCTGCTGCTCGAAGCTCCGCCGGAGCGGCTCTGGGTCAAGGCTTCGGCGCCCTATCGGGTCTTCCAGGGGCTCGACGCGGACGAGGCGTCGCGGCGCTGCGCGCCGCTCCACCGGATCCTGGTCGAGGCCCTGGGGCCGAGCCACGTCCTCTGGGGCAGCGACTGGCCTTGGACCCGCTTCCCGGAGATCGCCGGCTACGAGCGCACCCTGGCCTGGGGTGACGCCTGGCGCGGCACCGGGCCCGAGGGCGACGCGTAGACCATGGCCGTCGGGCGTTGCCCCGCCTCGCGCTTCCGGCGAAGATGACGTGACGGCCCGAGAGGGGCTCACGCCGTCATCGCTCCGCCGAAGGAGGCCGGACCTATGGCGAAGACGGCACAGTTCGCGGACGCCGGCGGGATAAGGAGGCGATGGAGGAGTGACAAAAGGCACAGACGATCGCGATCACCGGCGCAAGGCTGCTACGCTGTGCGCCGCTGCGCGGTAGAAGGGACGAGCGAAGGTTGGAGAAGGTGGTCGAGCGGTCGCTCGCCGGCATCGGGATTCTCTCGGACTTGGAGCCGGAGACCCTGAAGCGGCTCGCCCAAGCCTGCCGCTGGCGCCGCTATGGGCGCGGCGAGCGGATCCTGGAAGAGGGCAGCGCCAGCCGCGACGTGATGTTCGTCGTGGAGGGCGCGGTCAACATCCTCGGCCCGCGTGATTCCGGGCGCGAGGTCGCCTATGCGGTACTCGAGGAAGGCAGCCACATCGGCGAGCTGGCGGCGCTCGACGGCGAGCCGCGCTCGGCCAGCGTGGTCGCGCGCTGCAGCAGCCTGATCGCGAGCCTGCCGGCGGAGCGCTTCCTGCGGCTGCTCCAGGACGACGGCCGGGTCGCGCTGAAGCTGCTGCGCAACCTCTCGGCCCGGATCCGCTCCGGCGACCTGCGGATCCTGGAGCTCAGCACCCTGGCGGCGACCCAGCGGGTCTACGCCGAGCTGCTGCGCCGGGCGGTGCCCGACGCCGCCGTGCCCGAGCTCTGGATCGTCCGGCCCCTGCCGCCGATGCGCGAGATCGCCAGCCACGCCAGCACCACGCGCGAGACCGTCGCCCGCGCCCTCGGCGCGCTCTATCCCGCCGGCCTGCTGCGCCGCAAGGGCCGCAACCTCTACATCATGGACCGCGCGGCCCTGGAGAAGCTGGTCGGCGGCGGGTAGTCGCTGGAGACGGCGGCGCCTGATGTCGCGCCGCGCGCCATCGAATGGGTCATTATCAACGCGCTTTGGTATAAGCTGCGGTCATGAAACGCATCCTGGTCACCGGCGGCACCAGCGGCATCGGCCTGGCGATTGCCCGGGGCTTCGCCGAGGCGGGCTGGCGGGTGACGGCGGCCGGCCTCGGGGCCGAGGCTGCCGGGGCGGCGGGCCTCGAACTGGTCGAGCTGGACGTGACCGAGGCCGAGGCGGTCCGGACCTGCTTGGCCGGCTTCGACCGCCTCGACGCCCTGGTCAACGCGGCCGGGGTGATCCGGCGCCACGAGGAACTGGAGCCGGACGTCTTCGAGGCGGTGGTCGACGTCAACCTCAACGGGACCATGCGCTGCTGCGCGACGGCCCGGCCGCTGCTCGCCGCCTCCCGTGGCTCGGTCATCAACATCGCCTCGATGCTCAGCTTCTTCGGCGGCGGCGTCGTGCCCGGCTACGCGGCCTCCAAAGGGGGTATCGCCCAGCTGACCAAGTCGCTGGCGATCGCCTGGGCGGGCGAGGGCATCCGGGTCAACGCCCTGGCGCCGGGCTGGATCGCGACGCCGCTGACCCAGCCGCTTCGCGACGACCCGGCGCGGGAGCGCGCGATCCTGTCGCGCACGCCGATGGGGCGCTGGGGCCGTCCGGAGGAGCTGGTCGGCCCGGCGCTCTTCCTCGCCAGCGAGGCCGCCTCCTTCGTCACCGGGGCGGTGCTGACGGTCGACGGCGGCTATTCGATCATGTGAGACGCAGAAGAGGAGAGGTCCGACATGGGGTTGGTGACATGGGTCTGGTAAAGAGGGACGAAAACCCGCGGGTGCCCTATCAGCACCCCATGCCCAAGGAGGCGCAGCCGGAGATCGTCGTGCCCGACGCGATCCCCGCCGACGAGCGCCTTTGGGTGCCGCAGGCCGAGAACGTCTGGTTCCGGCCGCTCTGCCTCAACGTCAGCCAGGGCTACTGGATGAACCTGCTGCGGGTCCGCAAGGCCGGGGTGCTGAGCCGGCACCGCCATCCCAACCCGGTGCACGGCTTCGTGCTCAAGGGGCGCTGGTACTACCTGGAGCACGACTGGGTGGCAGAGGAGGGCGGCTACGTCTACGAGCCGCCGGGGGAGACCCACACCCTGGTCGTGCCCGACGACGTGGAGGAGATGATCACCTACTTCCAGGTCAACGGCGTGATGTACTACGTCGACCCGCAGGGCAATCACCTGGGCTACGAGGACGTCTTCACCAAGATCGACCTCTGCCGTCGGCACTACGCCGAGGTCGGCATCGGCGCGGACTACGTGGATCGGTTGATCCGCTAAGACATCCTCTCGTCTGTCAAGCCCGGTGATGACAGCGGAGTTTAACAAGCGGACCTAACGCATTTGACCAGGTACGATTTCTCCGGTCATTCGGCAATGCCTGATGACTGGATCAGACTGCGCATGACTGGAAGCGGTCAGGCGCGCGACAAGGTCAGCCGCAGGTAGTTCAGCAGGCTGATCACCGCGAAGTTGCGCAGGCGCCGTCGGTCGCCGGGCAGGGCGATGCTGGTCGTCCGTTCCGCCTCGGCGCTCGCGATCGCCAGGGCGACCGTCTTGCTCGGTCCTGCGTCGCCAGCTTCGACATGGAGGGCGGCGAGGCCGAAGTCGCTGCCGAAAGCCTCGCGGATACCGCGCGCGGCCGCGCGCGCACGCTCTTCGGCGGAGGCCGCGGACCGCTCCGCCGGCGCAACGCGCGCGCCGCGGAAGACCGCCATCGCCGGGTCGATCTCGGTCAGCCGCAGCGCCATCAGGCCGCCGGTCAGGCTCTCGGCGACGGCGAAGCTCCGGTCGCGCGCGCGCAGCGCCTCGACGACGACGTGCTCCATGGTCTCGCCGTCGACGCCGAAGACGATGTCGCCCAGCAGCTCGCGGATCCCGGCTTCCTCTGCGGCCAGGATCTCCTCCGCGGCCGCCTCGTCTTCGGCCTTGACCGTGATCCGGACCTTGATTCCCTCGATGCCGCTGGCCTGAAAGGCGAGGGTGGGGTTGCCGCGGCCGTCGAGTTCCTCGATGCGGTCGGCCAGCAGTTCGGCGAGGCCGGACTCGCTCTGGCCCCAGGTGCGCAGAATCCGGCTGCGGATCACGGCCGTCTGACCCGAGCGCTGGCGCAGGTCCGGCAGCACCGTGCCCAGCATCATCTCGTGCAGCTCGTATGGCACGCCGGGCAGGGCGTAGATCACCTTGTCGCCGAGCGGGCAGATCAGGCCCGGCGCCGTGCCCGGCATCTGCGGGATCACCGTCGCGCCCAGCGGCACCTCGGCCTGGCGGCGGTTGTTGTCGGCCATGGCCCGGCCGCGGGATTCGAACATGACGCGGATCTTCTCGACGATGGCCTCGTCGCGCCGCATCTCGACGCCCATGATGTGGGCGATCACCTCGCGGGTGATGTCGTCCTGGGTCGGCCCCAGCCCGCCGCAGCAGATCACGGCGTCGCTGCGCGCCAGGGCCTGGCGGAGCGCCGCCGCCATGCGCGCGAAGTTGTCGCCGACCTTGACCTGGAAGTGCGAGTCGATGCCGGCCAAGGCCAACTGCTCGCCGATCCAGGACGAGTTGGTGTCGACGATCTGGCCGAGCAGGAGCTCGGTGCCGATGGCCACGACTTCGCAGCGCACGTTCGCTCCCCCTTCCTGAGCTGGGGTCTTATCCCCCGGCGCAGGTGCCTTGTCCAGATCAGACGCCTTCGCGTCCGGCCGGGAGCGGGGCCGGCGGCGTCACAGCGGTTTGCTGTGCACCTTCGGAAAGGTGTAGCCGCCCGGAAAGTCCGGGAAGAAGTCGCGCACGTTGCTCCCGTTGACGCGGGCGCCGTCGACGTAGGTCCAGCCTTTCGCGTCCGGTTCGAGAACGCCGATATGGAAGCCGAGCACCTCGAGCCGCAGACCCGCCATAGACAGGATGGTCAGGGTCGGGACGATGGCGAAACGCCGCGCTTCGGTCTCGAGGAAGTCCGGGGGGCTGGGAAAGGAGAGAGACTCCACTTTCATGCCGCTGCTGCTGAACTCCTCTTGGAGCTGTACGAGCGCCTTGCGCGCAGCCTCACGTCCGCCGGCATCCTTCAGGCCGGTGGGATGGGTGAAACCGAGGGTGGTCTCGACGTCGCCGCCGAAGGTCGCCTCGGTGAGGGCCCTGACGTCCTGCTGCACCGGATGAAGCTCGTCCGCGGCTTGCGCCGCAAGGCCCGGGCCGGAGCCGGCAGCCAGAAGGCTCGCCAGAGTCACGCATCGAAACAGGTATCGAATCATGGCACCCCGCAATGGTCTGTCGATCCGCAATCGCCGACGCCGCCGAGGGCGCCGGGCCGTCCTGCCCCGTGCGGCCCAGAAGCTACAAGGAGCCACCGGCGAACTCAACCGGCGGATGGCGTCGAGGTCTGCGCCTACCAGCAGGTATAGCCGCCGTCGACCAGGACCACCGAGCCGGTCATGAGGCTGGCGGCGTCCGAGGCCAGGAAGAGCACGGCGGAGGCGATCTCGTCGACCTCGCCCATGCGGCCCATCGGCGTGCCGGCCATCCAGACGTCGTAGAGCGCGGGGTTCTCCTTCACGAAGGCGGTCAGCGGGGTGTTGATGTAGGTCGGTGCCACGGCGTTGACCCGAACCCCGCGGCCGGCCCACTCGGCGGCGAGCGACCTGGTCAGGTGATGCACCGCGGCCTTGGAGGCGTTGTAGTAGGACTGCTCCTGCGGCTTGTTGACGATGACGCCGGACATGGAGCCGATGTTGACCACCGCGCCCTTGCCGGCCTGCAGCATGTGCCGGCCGAAGGCGCGGCAGCACCAGAAGACGCCGTTGAGGTTGACGTCGATGACGTTCAGCCAGTGCTCGTCGGTGACCTGCTCCGCCGGGGTCTCGCTGCGGGCGATGCCGGCGTTGCAGACCAGGATCTCGATCCCGCCGCGCGCGGCGGCGACCTCTTCGGCGACGGCCGTGACCCGGTCCGGGGCGGTGACGTCCATCTCGACGATCTCCGGCGCGTAGCCCTTGCCGCGCAGGACGTCGCGCCCGGCCTCGGCCTCGGCCATGTCGACCTCGGCAATGACGACCTGCGCGCCCGCCTCCGACAGGGCCTCGCAGCAGGCCAGGCCGATCGCCCGGCCGCCGCCGGTGACCACCGCCGTGCGGCCCGACAGGTCGTATTTCTCCAGGTACATCTTCTGCTCCCGCGTCAGCTCATCCAGTTGCCGCCGTCGACGTTGAAGGTCTGGGCGACGACGTAGTCGCTCTCGGCCGAGGCCAGGAAGACCGCCGCGCCGACGTGGTCCTCGGGCCGGCCCATGCGGCCGAAGGGCACGGCCTCGCCGACCAGGCGCTTCTTCTCGCCGATGGGGCGGCCCTCGTACCTGGCGAAGAGGGCGTCGACCGCGTCCCACATCGGGGTGTCGACCACGCCCGGCGCGATGCCGTTGACGTTGATCCGGTGGTGGATCAGGTCCAGGCCGGCCGACTGGGTCAGGCTGATCACCGCCGCCTTGCTGGCGCAGTAGACGGCGACCAGGGCCTCGCCCCGGCGGCCGGCCTGGGACGAGAGGTTGACGATCTTGCCGCCCTTGCCCTCGGCGATCATTTGCCTGGCCACCGCCTGCAGGGTGAAGAGCAGGCCCTTGACGTTGACCGCGAAGACGCGGTCGTAGCTCTCCTCCGTGATCTCGACGATCGGCGCCATGTCGAAGACCGCGGCGTTGTTGACCAGGACGTCGATCGGGCCGGTGGCGGAGACCGCCTCGACCATGGCGTCGATCGAGGCCCGCTCGGTGACGTCGAGCGCCAGGCCCGAGGCCTTGCCGCCCAGGGCGCGGGCGGTCTCGGCGGCGGCCGCGCCGTCGAGGTCGGCGAGGAAGACCTCCGCGCCCTCCGCGAGATAGCCGGCCGCGATCGCACGGCCGATGCCCCGGGCGCCGCCGGTGACGATCGCGCGCTTGCCCTTCAGTCTCATGTGCCCATGGCCTTTCCCTCCCGGTCGAAGCGGTGGAGGCGCGTCGGATCCGGGCTGACGAAGACCGTCTCGCCGTGGCTCAGCGCGAACTCACCGGGCGTGCGGACCGTGATCGGGCCGATCCCCTCGGCCTCGACGTGGATGAAGGTATCCGAGCCCAGGTGCTCCGCGACCCCCGCGGTGCCCCGCCACCTGCCGTCCTCGCGGGACAGGGTCAGGTGCTCGGGGCGGACGCCGAGGGTCGCGGCGCCGAGCTCGGCGGCCGCGGGGCCCTCGATCAGGTTCATCCGGGGCGAGCCGATGAAGCCGGCGACGAAGAGGTTGGCCGGGGTGTTGTAGAGCTCCAGCGGCGTGCCGGCCTGCTCGATCTCGCCGCCGTTCAGGACCACGATCTTCTCGGCCATGGTCATGGCCTCGACCTGGTCGTGGGTGACGTAGATCATCGTGGTCTTCAGCGACTGGTGCAGCTCGCTGAGCTCGAGGCGCATCTGCACCCTCAAAGCCGCGTCGAGGTTCGACAGCGGCTCGTCGAAGAGGAAGGCGCGGGGCTGGCGCACGATGGCGCGGCCGATGGCGACCCGCTGGCGCTGGCCGCCGGAGAGCTCCCGCGGCTTGCGGTCCAGGTAGTCCTCGAGCTGCAGGGTGCGCGCCGCGGCCCGGACCTTCTCCATGCGCGCGGCCTTGGGCACGCCCGCGAGGCGCAGGGCGAAGCCCAGGTTGTCGGCCACGGTCATGTGCGGATAGAGCGCGTACGACTGGAAGACCATGGCCAGTCCGCGGGCGTCGGGCGGGGTGTCGTTGACCCGCGCGCCGTCGATCCGGATCTCGCCGTCGGTGATGTCCTCCAGGCCGGCGATCATGCGCAGCAGGGTCGACTTGCCGCAGCCCGAGGGGCCGACGAAGACGACGAAGGCGCCGTCCTCGATCTCCAGGTCGACGCCCTTGATCACCTCGAGGTCGCTGTAGCTCTTGCGCAGGCCTTGCAGGGTGAGCCGTGCCACGGCGGATCGTCCTACTTCACGGCGCCGAAGGTCAGGCCGCGCACCAGCTGGCGCTGGCTCAGCCAGCCGAAGATCAGGATCGGCGCGATGGCCAGGCTGGAGGCGGCCGAGAGCTTGGCCCAGAACAGGCCCTCGGGCGCCGAGAAGGAGGCGATGAAGGCGGTCAGCGGCGCGGCGTCCGAGGTCGTCAGGTTGAGGCTCCAGAAGGCCTCGTTCCAGCAGAGGATGATCGAGAGCAGGGCGGTCGAGGCGATCCCGGGCAGCGACAGCGGCAGCAGCAGGTAGAGCAGCTCCTGCCGGGGCCTGGCGCCGTCCATCCGGCCGGCCTCCAGGATGTCCTTCGGGACCTCCTTGAAGAAGGTGAAGAGCATCCAGATGACGATCGGCAGGTTCATCAGGGCGTAGACCAGGATCAGGCCGAGATGGGTGTCGATCAGCCCGAGGTCGCGGAAGATCAGGTAGATCGGCACCAGCACCCCGACCGGCGGCAGCATCTTGGTCGAGAGCATCCACAAGAGCGTGCCCCGGGTCCGGGGGCCGGGGAAGAAGGCCATGGCATAGGCGGCGGGCACGGCGAAGAGCAGCGCCAGCAGGGTCGCGCCCAGGGAGATGACGACGGAGTTGACGGCGAACTTGACGTAGTCGGCGCGCTGCTGGACCGCGGCGTAGTTCTCCAAGGTCGGCTCGAAGAAGAGGGAGGGCGGGGTCGAGACGGCCTCGACCTCGGTCTTGAAACCGGTCAGCAGCATCCAGAAGATCGGGAAGAACAGCAGGGCCGAGACCGACCAGGCCAGGGCGGTGACGATCAGCTTGTGGCGCGTCTTGCGGGTCATGGCGGGCCTCAGGTCTCCAGTCCGCGGGCGATCGTGCGGATCAGGAAGATCGCGACGACGTTGGCCAGGACGATGGCGATGACCCCGCCCGCCGAGGCCCCGCCGACGTCGAACTCCAGGAGCGCCCGGACGTAGATCAGGAAGGCGAGGTTGGTGCTCGCCAGGCCCGGCCCGCCGGAGGTGGTGACGAAGATCTCGGCGAAGACGGTCAGGAAGAAGATGGTCTGGATCATGATCACCACGCTGATGGCGCGGCCCAGGTGCGGCAGGATGATGAAGAAGAACATCGCCAGCGCCCGGGCGCCGTCCATGCGCGCGGCCTCCTTCTGCTCGTGGTCCAGGGACTGGATCGCGGTCAGCAGGATCAGGGTCGAGAAGGGCAGCCACTGCCAGGCGACGATGATGACGATCGAGGTCAGCGGCAGGTCGCCGAACCAGTCGATGGCGCCCAGGCCCAGGGCGTTGGTCGCGGCGGCGAAGAGCCCGTTGACCGGGTGCATCAGCATGTTCTTCCAGATCAGGGCGCTGACCGTCGGCATGACGAAGAAGGGCGCGATCGCCAGCAGCCGCGCCACCGGCCGGCCCCAGAAGTCCTGGTCGAAGAGCACCGCCAGCAGGACGCCGCCGACCACCGTGATCAGCAGCACCCCGCCGACCAGCAGCAGGGTGTTCCAGAGCGCGATGAAGAGGGCCGGGTCCTCCAGCAGGAAGACGTAGTTCTCCCAGCCGGCGAAGCCGGTCAGGGTCGGGTTCAGCAGGTTGTAGCGCTGGAAGGAGAACCACAGGGTCATCCCCAGCGGCACCAGCATCCACAGAAGGAGGGCGCCGACCGAAGGCGCCAGAAGCGGCAGCGTGCTGACGCTGCGCCGGGTGGGTATCGCTGTGGCTCGGAGCATCTTCCAGCGGGATCTTTCGGGGCAAACCCTTCATCCGCTCGCGGCTTGCGCCGCTCCGCCCCTCTCCCTTGGCGAGAGGGGCGCGGAGGCTTGGCGAGGCCCGCGGCCGGGCCCTGGCCGCGGCGGGTGAGGGGACGATGCCGTCAGACCGGGCACGGTCCTGCTTCGGCCGTCTCTAAGATCGAAGCCCGGCCGGTCACTTTGGATACCCGGCCTGTTTCATGGTGCGCACGGTCGCCCTTTGTGCGGTTTCCAGGGCCTTTTCGACGGTCATCTGTCCTGAGAGGGCGGCCGCGACCGACTGTCCGACCTGGGTGCCGATGCCCTGGAACTCGGGGATGGCGACGAACTGGATGCCGGTGTAGGGCACCGGGTCCTTTGTCGGCCTGGACGGGTCGGCGGCCAGGATCGCGCCGAGGGTGAACTCGGCGAAGGGCGCCGCCTTGAGGTAGGCCGGGGTCTCGTAGGTCGACCTGCGGGTCCCCGGCGGGGCCGCGACCCAGCCCTCGGTCTCGCCGACCAGCTTCACGTAGTCCTTGGAGGTCGCCCACTTCATGAAGTCCTTGGCCGCCTCGACCTTCTTGGAGCTGTTGGGTATGGCCAGCGCCCAGGCCCAGAACCAGCCGGCGCCGTTCGCCGTCGCCTCGACCGGCGCCTTGGCGAAGCCGGTCTTGTCGGCGACCTTGCTCTGCGAGGGGTTGAAGATGTAGCCGGCGGCCGAGGTCGCATCGACCCACATGGCGCAGTTGCCGCTGGCGAAGAGGGCGCGGTTCTCGTTGTGGCCGTTGGAGCTGGCGCCCGGCGGGCCGTAGTTGTCGAGGAGGTCGACGTAGTAGGTGATCGCCTGCTTCCAGGGCTCGGAGGTGAGCTGCGGCTTCCAGTCCATGTCGAACCAGCGCCCGCCGAAGGTGTTCACCAGGGTGCCGACGAAGGCCATGTTCTCGCCCCAGCCGGGCTTGCCGCGCAGGCAGACGCCGTAGACTTGGTTGTCCGGGTCGTGGAGCTTGCTGGCGAAGTCCAGGAACTGGGCGTAGCTCGGCTGGTCCGGCATGTTCAGGCCGGCGTCCTCGAAGAGGTCCTTGCGGTAGAAGGTGAAGGAACTCTCGGCGTAGAAGGGCACGGCGTAGAGCGTGCCGTTGGCGGAGAGGCCGTTGCGCACGCCCTTGAAGATGTCCTCGTAGTCGTAGTCGTCGCCGAAGTCGTCGAGCGGGACCAGCCAGCCCTGTTTGCCCCAGATCGGG
>JAKSBE010000286.1 GCA_022361275.1 Kiloniellales bacterium | reverse complement strand
CCGCTGAAAAGTGCCAGCGCCGTCAGAACGTCGTCGTAGTTCATGAGACCCAGCCCCCGATTCTCTCCGGCGCCTTGGTTTAGCACAGTCGGGGGGAAGAAAAACTGTGGTGAAAACCACAGTGGCCATCACAAGATAGGGACAACCCGGGCCTCGAATTGTGCACGGTCTCAGGAAATTCTCTGGTGAGTTGCTGACTGAATTCTTGTGAGGTGGCCTGTCGGCGGGAACAGCCCGAGGGGCATAGCCGATCAGAGGCACGTCATGACGGCGGCCAAGCTCAGCCGCCGCCTCGCTATGGGTCAGGAGATCGGTGCGCTCGGCCGTTGCGGCGGTTTCCGCGGCAAGGGAACCGCGGGCGGCGCGGCCACCTCAGGTTCCTGCAAGGAGTCGCTGCCGCCGGGCCCGTCCATGCCGGGCGGCAGGTCGTCGGGGTTGATCCAAGCGTCCGGGTTGGTCCAAGGCTCGGGCATGTTCTGCGGACGCTCGACGACCCGGGTATAGTTGCCGCCGAACTGGAGGAAAATCTCCGCACCCGGCGGCAAGGGCTCTTTCTCGTCGCCGCGGTTCTGGACCACCGTAACGGTCCGGCCGTCGTCGAGCGTGAGGATGTATTCGATACCTTCCTTGTCGGTCGCCGTATCCTCGACGACGTAGCCGACCACGGCGCCGACCGCGCTGCCGAGAAGGAAGGCCGCCAAGCCGAAACCGCCGCTCACGCTCAGGAGCGTGCCGAGGCCGCCCGCGATGCTCCCGATGGTCGACCCGTTGCCCGAATCGCTGGCCTCGATATCGATGAAACGCGATTCGACGACTCGGCCTTCCATGACCTCCTGGATCTGGCCGACCTCACTGCCCTGGTAGACATCCTTGCTGGGACTGCCACTGCAGGCCGCCAGGAAATACACCAGGGTTACGGCAGAAATGCGGGCGCGGCGCAAACCGTTGTCCTCCCTCATGCCCGCCAGCCCGACGATCGCGACTCAGGGTAACACCGCCGGGGCCGAAGTCATACCCCGGCGGCGTGTCATTTCGTGAGCCTTTGCGGATCTCTGCCCAATTCTTGGTCAATTTGCAGTGATCTTCGCGAAAGCCTGCAGGCCGCCAGGTGGGCCAGGTGGATGGCTCTCGTTCAATTGGCGCTGATGGCGGGCTCGGCGGGCTTGAGCCTGATCTCGACCCGTCGGTTCTTCGGCTCGGGCTGGCCTTCCGGCGCGTCGACCGCGGGTTTCGCGGGGCCGAGCGCTTCACCGCTGATCCGTTCCTTGTCGATGCCGCTTTCGATCAGGAACTTCGTCACCGCCTCTACGCGTTTTTGGGCCAGGGCCTGATTATAGTCCTGTTTGCCCGCGGAGTCGGTGTGGCCCAGAGCCTTGATCACGCTGCCCTCCTTGTTGGAGGCCGCGAGGACCACTTCCATCAGGACCGCGATCGATTCCTGGGAGAGCTTCGACTGGTCGAAGTCGAAGTAGACGACGAAGGTATCCGGCACTGGCTTCAAGGCCGCGGGACCCCCGCTTGGCGACTTGGCGGCGGGGGCGGCGGCGGGAACGGGCACGGTCTCGATCTTCGCCGTCTGAGGCGGCGCCTCGGCTGCCGCGACCGCCCTGGGGGCAAGCTCGGTCTCGAGATAGGCCGCGGCTTCGAAGAAGTCGCTGCGACAGGCAGCGATGTCGTCGGGCTGACGGTTCT
>JAKSBE010000612.1 GCA_022361275.1 Kiloniellales bacterium | reverse complement strand
CTGGCGGCGAAGGCCGCGGCCGCGAGCGGCGCGCTGAAGCTGGGCGTCCGGCCGGAGTTCCTGACCCTGGCCCGCGAGAACGGCGCCTCCCGCCTTCCGGTCGCGGTGCGCGCGGTCGAGGACCTGGGCAACTTCAAGATCGTCTCGACCGAGCTCGGCGGCCGGACGGTCAAGGTCAAGGTGCCGGAGGACCAGGAAGTCCCGGGCGAGACCGCCTACCTGGACTTCCCGGCGGACTTCACCCGGCTCTACGCCGACGACCGGCTGATCGGCTGAAGGAGGAGGGCCGCGATGGAGAAGTGGGAAGACAACCGCGCCTGGTTCATGGTCCTGCCGGTCTTCGTGATCGTCGCCTTCTCGGCGATCATCCCGCTGATGACCGTGGTCAACTACTCGGTCCAGGACATCTTCGGCCCGGGCGAGGCCTACTTCGTCGGCATCGAGTGGTTCGCCGAGATGCTGTCGAACCACCGCCTGCACGACGCCCTCTTGCGCCAGTTCCTGTTCTCCGGCCTGGTCCTGCTGATCGAGATCCCGCTGGGGGTGATGATCGCGCTGGCGATGCCGACCCAGGGCTGGCGGGTCTCGCTCTGCCTGGTGCTGCTGGCCCTGCCGCTGCTGATTCCCTGGAACGTGATCGGCACGATCTGGATCATCTTCACCCGGCCCGACATCGGCCTGATGGGGGTCTCGCTCAACGGCCTGGGCCTGGACTTCGACCACACCGCGGCCCCCCTGGACGCCTGGGTGACGGTGATGCTGATGGAGGTCTGGCACTGGACGCCGCTGGTCGCCCTGCTGGCCTATGCCGGCCTGCGCGCGATCCCGGACGCCTACTACCAGGCGGCGCGGATCGACGGCGCCTCGGCCTGGGCGGTCTTCCGCTACATCCAGTTGCCCAAGATGCGCGGCGTGCTGACCATCGCGGTGCTGCTGCGCTTCATGGACTCCTTCCTGATCTACGCCGAGCCCTTCGTCCTGACCGGCGGCGGGCCCGGCAACTCGACGACCTTCCTGTCGATCTACCTGGTCAAGCTGGCGACCGCCATGGACCTGGGGCCGGCGGCCGCCTTCTCGATCATCTACTTCCTGATCGTCCTCCTGTTCTGCTGGCTGTTCTACCAGGCGCTCCAGAACGTCGGCACGGGAGACAAGTCATGAGGATCCGCAAGAGCGCCGTCGGGCTCGTCCTCTATTTCGGCTTCCTGCTGCTGCCGATCTACTGGATGCTCAACATGTCGCTGCAGACCAACGCCGACATCCTGGCCGAGTTCTCGCTCTTCCCCAAGAACCTGACCCTTGAGAACTACCTCAAGATCTTCCAGGACCCCTCCTGGTACTGGGGCTACATCAACTCGCTGATCTACGTCTCGATCAACACCGCGATCTCGCTGACCGTCGCCCTGCCGGCCGCCTACGCCTTCTCGCGCTACCGCTTCATCGGCGACAAGCACATGTTCTTCTGGCTGCTGACCAACCGCATGGCGCCGCCGGCCGTCTTCCTGCTGCCCTTCCTGCAGCTCTACTCGACCTTCGGCCTGATCGACACCCACATCGCGGTGGCGCTCGCGCACTGCCTGTTCAACGTGCCGCTGGCGGTCTGGATCCTGGAGGGCTTCATGTCCGGCGTGCCGCGCGAGATCGACGAGACCGCCTACCTGGACGGCTATTCCTTCCCGCGCTTCTTCGCCACGGTCTTCATCCCGCTGATCCGCGCCGGCATCGGGGTCACCGCCTTCTTCTGCTTCATGTTCTCCTGGGTCGAGCTGCTGCTGGCGCGGACCCTGACCACGACCGACGCCAAGCCGATCGCCGCCACCATGACCCGCACGGTCAGCGCCACCGGCCTCGACTGGGGCCTGCTGGCCGCGGCCGGCATCCTGACCATCGTGCCCGGCGCCTTGGTGATCTGGTTCGTGCGCAACTACATGGCCAAGGGCTTCGCCCT
>JAKSBE010000069.1 GCA_022361275.1 Kiloniellales bacterium | reverse complement strand
TTCCCTCGGCGCCGAGGTCATCAAGGTGGAGCCGCCCAAAGGCGGCGATACGGCGCGCAGCGTCGGGCCCCACATGCTCGGCGACAACGACAGCCAGTTTTTCCAGACCTTCAACCGCGGCAAAAAATCCGTCTGCCTCGACATGAAGGCGGAGGCGGACCGGGAGACATTTCGCCGACTGGCCGCGACCGCCGACGCCGTCGCCAACAATCTGCGCGGCGATCTGCCAAAAAAGCTCGGCGTCGACTACGCCGCGCTCAAAGACGTCAAGGCGTCCATCGTTTGCGCCCATCTCTCCGCCTACGGCCGGGATACGGAGCGCGCCGCCTGGCCGGGCTATGACTACCTGATGCAGGCCGAAGCCGGCTATCTGAGCCTGACCGGCGAGCCGAACGGCCCGCCGGCGCGCTTCGGTCTCTCGATCGTCGACATGATGACCGGGCTGATGACCGGCTTCGCCCTGGTCTCCGCCCTGGTCGGCGCGCGCGCGACGGGCCGCGGCCGCGATGTCGATGTGAGCCTCTTCGATGTCGCCTTGCACAATCTCAACTACCTTGCAGCCTGGTACTTCAACGGCGGGCATCGCCAGGGGCGCGAGCCGCGCTCGGCCCACCCGTCCCTGACGCCGAGCCAGCTCTACCGCACGCGCGACGGCTGGATCTTCGTCATGTGCAACAAGGAGAAGTTCTGGCCGCTGTTCTGCGACAAGCTCGGCCGCCCGGAGCTGGCGGCGGACCCGCGCTTCCGCGACTTCAAGGCGCGGCTGGCGCACCGGGAGGACCTGACCGCGCTGCTCGACCGGATCTTCGAGACGCTCGACACGGAAGACTGGATCGAACGCCTGTCCGGCACCGTGCCGGTGGCGCCGGTCTACGACGTCGCCCAGGCGCTGGACAATCCCTTCGTCCGCGAGCAGCGGTGCGTGGCGACCTTCCGGCCGCGCAACGGCGGCCCCTCCGTGGACATGCTGACGGGACCGATCCGCCTGTCGGACATGGATCTGCCGACCCATACCGGGCCGCAGCTCGGCGAGGACAACGAGACGATACTGGCGGAGCTGGGCTACACGCCCGCGGGCATCGCCCGGCTCCGCGAGGAGGGCGCGATTTGACCCGCGCCGGCACGGCGGCAAGGGCCGAGGGCCCGCGATACCGGGCCATCGTGCGCAGCCTGCTCAGCGATATCGAGGCCGGCCATTACGGCATCGGCGACCGCCTTCCCTCGGAGGCCGAGCTCTGCGACCGTTTCGACGTGAGCCGCTACACCGTGCGCGAGGCCCTGCGCCGGCTGCAGGTCCAAGGCGTGATCGCCCGGCGCCGGGGTGCCGGCTCGGTGGTGACGCCACGGCCGGGGGCGCCCCGCTTCGTCAATTCCATCGATTCCATCGATGGGCTCATGCAGTACGCCAGCGCCACCCGGCTCGACGTGATCTCGGTCGAGAAGATCATCGTCGAGGGCGAGCAGGCGAAGCGGCTGCGCTGCCCACCGGACAGCGCGTGGATACGCATCGCCGCCCTGCGGCACGCCGACGACCTGGCGCAGCCGATCTGCTACACCGAGCTCTACGTCGCGCCCGCCTTCGCCGACGTGATCTCCCGTATCGGACAGGAGCGCACCGCCGTCCATGCCATGATCGAGCGGCAGTACGGCGTCAACGTGCAGAACGTGCTGCAGGACATCGAAGCGGCCGAAGCCGACCTCAACCTGGCGACCCGCCTGGGCCTCAAGGTCGGCGCCCCGGTGCTGGTCGTCAGGCGCCGCTACTTCGACGACCTGGGCAACCTTATCGAGCTCTCCATGAACGCCCATCCGGCCGACCGCTTCCGCTACGAGATGACCTTGCAGCGGCGCGGCGGCGTAGAAGCCTGACCCGAAGTGAATCTCTTTAGAACAAGAGCTTGGAGTGAGCGCCCTCCCACCTTGTCATTGCCGGGCCGGGCGGGCGAAGCCCGAGCGCTTCGCGCTCCCGGCAATCCATCGTAGTCCGAGACCAGGACCTCGAAGGTCTGAGGCCGGGACCACAATGGACCCTCGGGTCAAGCCCGAGGGTGACATGACAAAAAAGTGTCGAGGGACAATACCGAGCTGCGTTGAGTCGAACCTATCTCTCAAGCGTCATTGCGAGCCGGCTTCAGCCGGCCCTCGGCGCCGCTGGCAATCCAGAGCCTCCGCGCGGCTGGCAGCCAGATGGATTGCTTCGCTCCGCTCGCAATGACGAAACTCATCGTCATGAGGCACTTGCAACACCGATTGGTATAACATGCCCTTTGCGGACTGATACCAAGACCGTCCCAATCACGCCGGCCAGACTTCAAGCGGACAAAGCGTCGCGTGTCTCGGAAGCGCCGATTTCGGCCAGCACTTCGTCGGTCGTGGCGACCCGACCCCAGAGCCGGCGGAAGCCCTTCAGCGTGACGGTCTGGAACTCCTCGCTGCAGGTCCCCGTGGCGTCCGCGACCATCAAGGCGGCATAGCCCCGGTCCACCGCCTCCCGCGCCGTCGTCTCGACGCAGTTGTTGGTCGAGACGCCGACCATCACGAGCTGCTCGACGCCGAGGGAGCGCAGCAGGCTGTTCATGCCGCTGGAGGCAAACGCACCCTGCGTCGTCTTGTTCAGCACAGGCTCGCCGGGCAGCGGCGCGATCTCGTCGACGATCTCGTGCTCGCGCGTGCCGGCATGGTTGTTGGTGGCTTGGAAGAAGCCGCGCAGCGAGGGCGGCGCATCGGCGTAGTCGGGCAGCTCCGCGCCGAGGGTCAGGTAGATCACCCGCGCGCCGACCCGCCGGAAGCCGTCGAGCAGCCGCGCGGTGTTCGGCAACACGAGCTGCTCGATACGGTCGAAGCGATAGGCCGCCTCCGCCAGTCGGCCCTGGGCCTCGAGATGCCGGCCCAGGCCGTGGTGCCGGCTGCCGCTCGCGTACTGAAGATCGACCACGATCAGAGCCGCCTTGTCCACCTCGAGACGGAAATCGCGGGTCAGCTCATCGATGTATTGGGCGCTCATCAATCCCTCCCTTTCGACGGTGTCGGCGCCTCATGGCAGAAGCGCGAGCGAGAGCCAGGGGACGTAGGTGACCACGACCAGCGCGGCGAGCAGCAGGAACACGTAGGGCACCACGCCCCTGATGACCTGCTCGATCGCGGTGTCCGAGATGCCGCTGATGACGAACAGGTTGATCCCGATGGGCGGGGTGATCGAGGCGATCTCGATGTTGAGCGCCAGGAGCACCCCGAAGTGAATCGGATCGATGCCGAGCTTGACGATGCTGGGCAGCAGGAGCGGCGCCACGACCGTGAGGATCGTCACGCCGTCGAGGAAGCAGCCGAGCACCAGAAGCACCAGGTTGACGACCAGCAGGAACTCCCAGTGCGACAGGTTGGCCACCTCGACAGCGGTGACGATCGCCGAGGGAATCCCCGCCAGGGTGGCCAGCATGCCGATGAACAGCGCCTCGGCGATGATGAACAGGATCACCCCCGTCATCTTGGCGCTGTTCGCGAAGATCCGCGGCAGGTTCTTGAAGGTCACCGTGCGGTAGACAACGGCGCCGATGAACAGCCCGTAGAGGGCGGCGATCGCGGCCGCCTCGGTTGGCGTGAAGATGCCGCCGTAGATGCCGCCCAGGACGATGCCGGGCATCAGCAGCGCGGGTGCGGCGCGGCGCAGGGTCTCGGCGACTTCCCGGAGCTGCAGGCGACCGGCATCGGCCCAGCCGTTCAGGCGCACCAGCACGTAGGTCAGGATGGCGAGCAGCGCGGTAATGAAGATCCCTGGCAGAAGCCCGGCCAGGAAAAGCTTGCTGACCGACTGCTGCGCCATGGCGCCATAGATGATGAAGACGATGCTCGGCGGAATCATGATGCCGAGCGTGCCGCCGGCGGCCATGAGTCCGGCGGAGAAGGAGGCGGGATAGCCGAGCCGGTTGAGCTGCGGGATGGTCACCCGGCCGAGCGCCGCGGCCGAGGCTGCGGAGGATCCCGTCATGGCGCCGAACAGGGCCGAGGCGATGGCGGCCCCGACCGCCGTGCCGCCGGTGATCGGCCGGGTCAGGGCACGGACGAAGTCGACCAGCGGGGTGGCCATCCGGCCTTCGACCATGACGTTGCCGGCCAGGATGAAGAAGGGGATCGCCAGCAGCACGAAGCTGTCCAGGTTGGCGAACTGAGACTGCGCCATCTGGGTGAGCGAGGTGACGTCGAAGAGCAGCACGGTCGCCAGCCCGACGAGGCCGAGCGCAAAGGCAACCGGTACGCCGAGGACCAGCAGCAGGAACAGCGAGCAGACGAGGAAGAGCGCCATGGCGTCAGGACTCTCGGTCCGAGGGGCCGGCCGGGTCCGGCAGGCCTGGCCTCCGTCCCGGACCCTTGCCCGAGGCCTGCTGCACAAGCGTGATCGCGAGGCGCAGGCTCATGAGAGCGAAACCCAGGGGCACGATCGATTGAAAGACCCAGATCGGCACCGGCAGATTGCTGTCGGTCGGACTCAGCCCCAGGAAGCGGCTGTCCCCCACCAAGAGGTATCCGGCGTAGACCAGCGACAGCGTGAACAGCAGGCAGAGAGTGGTGTCGAACAGCTCGAGCCGATGCGCCCAGCGGCGCGGCAGAAGATGCAGCAGGAACTCCACCCTGATGTGCGAGCCGTCCCGGGTGGCCGCGGCAGCGCCCATGTAAGCGGTCCAGATCAGCAGGTAGCGGGACAGCTCCTCCGACCAGAG
>JAKSBE010000300.1 GCA_022361275.1 Kiloniellales bacterium | reverse complement strand
TCAAGCCCAAGATCGGCCTGACCTTCGCCAACGCCCTGCGCTCGATCCTGCGCCAGGACCCCGACATCATCATGATCGGCGAGATCCGCGACCTGGAGACCGCGCAGATCGCGGTCCAGGCGGCGCTGACCGGGCACCTGGTGCTGGCCACCCTGCACACCAACACCGCGGCGGCGACCATCACCCGGCTGCTCGACATGGGGGTCGAGGACTACCTGGTGACCTCGACCGTGGTCGGGATCCAGGCCCAGCGCCTGGTGCGCCGGCTCTGCCCGGACTGCCGCGAGCCCTACGAGGCCCTGCCCGAGCTGGTCCGGCAGATCGATCCCCAGGCCGAGGGCCCGATGACGCTCTACCGGCCCAAGGGCTGCAAGCAGTGCAACGGCCAGGGCTACCGCGGGCGCATGGGGGTCCTGGAGGTGCTGCCGATGACCGACGAGGTCCGCCGCCTGGTCCTGCAGCACGCCGAGTCGCAGGAGATTCACAAAGCCGCGGTGGCCGCCGGCATGCGCTCGATGTATCAGGACGGCGTCGCCAAGGCCCGCCGGGGCGTCACCACCCTCGAAGAGGTGGTCCGGGTGACCAGCGAGCAGTAGCGCGAGCGAGCCGCGAGGATGCCGACCTTCCACTATAAATCGGTCGCCGAGAGCGGCGAGGTCGTCGAAGGCCAGCTCGAGGCCAGCGACCAGACCGCCGCGGTCGCCCGGCTGCAGCGCCTGGGCCACGTGCCGCTGAAGATCGACACCGCGGCGAGCGGCCTCTCGCTCGACTTCCTGAAGCAGGACGTCTCCCTCCGGCGCGGCCTGGGGACGCGGGACATCACCACGGTGACCCGCCAGGTCGCGACCCTGCTGGGCGCCGGGCTGCCGCTCGACCGGGCCCTCGACATCCTGGTCGAGATGGCCGAGAAGGCGCCGCAGCGCCGAATGGTCTCCAAGGTGGTCGAGGAGGTCCGCGGCGGCGCCACCCTCGCCGACGCCCTGGACAAGCAGGAGGACAGCTTCCCGGTCTACTACCGCTCCATGGTCCGGGCCGGGGAGGCCGGCGCGACCCTGGAATCGGTGCTGGAACGCCTGGCCGACTTCATGGAGCGCTCCCAGGCGACGCGGGCCCAGCTCCTCTCGAGCCTGATCTATCCGATCATCCTGCTGGTCGTCGCCTGCCTGTCGCTCACGGTGATGCTGACCGTCGTGGTGCCGACCTTCAAGCCGCTGCTCGACGACGCCGGCGCCGAGCTGCCGCTGCCGACCCAGATCGTCATCGCCGCCGGCGACGTCTTCCAGGCCTACTGGTGGCTGATGCTGCTCGGCGCCGCGGCGGCCTTCTTCGGCGCGCGGGCGGCCCTGGCGCGGCCGGCGGCGCGGCTGTGGTGCCACCGCCACCTGCTGCGCCTGCCGCTGGCCGGCCAGCTCTGGGTCAAGATCGACGTCGCGCGCTTCGCGCGCACGCTTTCGACCCTGCTCAGCAACGGCGTCGTGCTGCTCTCCGCCCTGGCGCTGACCCGGGACGTGCTGAGCAACGCCGCCCTGGCCGACGCGCTCGGCCGGATCGAGCCCGACGTCAAGGCCGGCCGCGGCCTGGCCGAGCCCCTGGCCGAGAGCGGCCTCTTCCCGGTCCTGGCGGTGCAGCTGCTGCGGGTCGGCGAGGAAAGCGGCCACCTGGAGGATATGCTGGCCAAGCTGGCGGAGATCTACGACGCCGACGCGGCGACCACGATCCGGCGCCTGCTGGCGCTGCTGGTGCCCATGCTCACCCTGGGCCTCGGCCTGCTGATCGCCTTCATCATCGCCTCGATCCTGATGGCGCTGTTCAGCATCAACGAGCTCGTGCTCTAGACAGGCGGACCAGACAGACGGAGACGAAGAGGACCCATGACGGAATCTGACGGCAGGACAGCGGCGGACCAGAGGCAGCGGGCGAGGGGACGGCGGTCCCGGCGCGGCGAGGCGGGCTTCACGCTGCTCGAGCTCCTGGTCGTGATGACCATCCTCGGCCTGCTGGCGGCGGTCGCCGGCGTGGTCGCGATCAACCAGTTCACCCGGGCCCAGACCGACGCCGCCAGGCTGCAGATCGACTCGATCTCGGCCGGGCTCGACCTCTTCTTCCTCGACCACGGCCGCTATCCCAGCGAGGACGAAGGGCTGAACGCCCTGATCGAGGCCCCGGGGGACGGCGACGCCTGGCGCGGGCCCTACCTGAAGGACGAGCAGGCGATCACCGATCCCTGGAGGCGGGTCTTCCTCTATCGCTACCCCGGCCAGCACGGCAAGTACGACCTCTACTCGCTGGGCGCGGACAACGCCGAAGGCGGCGAAGATGACAACAGCGACGTCACCAGCTGGTGACTCCGCCCGTCGACGCGACTCTTCCCGCCGCGGGGCGGCGGGCTTCACCCTGCTGGAGCTGCTGGTCGTCCTCACCGTCATCGGGCTGATCTACGCGGTCCTGCCCTCGGGCGTCTTCGGCGGGCGCGAGGGGGTCGAGCTGCGCGCCACGGCCCGCCAGGTCGCCGAGGACCTCAGGCGCGCCCGCGGCCAGGCGATCGCCGGCAACCGCGAGGTCGCCTTCCTGATGGACCTGGAGGCGCGGCGCTTCGGGATCCCGGGACGCGCGGCGCTGGCCGAGCTGCCCGAGGGCGTCCAG
>JAKSBE010000394.1 GCA_022361275.1 Kiloniellales bacterium | reverse complement strand
TGTCATGGCCCATGTTGCAGGTCCGTCCTCTCACAGGGGCTGTGGCGGAAGGGGCGGCACACGCACGGACTACCCAGCTCAGACGTGCCACCATCCTAATCTACTGGCGCGTGCGTGTGCCGCCGTCGCAGGCTGCTACTCACCCGCGATCATGTTGTTCGTTCTGAGACCGCCAGCCTCCCACCAACCACCGCTTCGACCCATTTTTGCGCGCACGCTATCGCTGTGGCTCCGTCTCTGGAAGCCACAGTTTTTCTGCCCTCTATTAGCTAAGACACGTGAAGGGGACGGTCGGGTACCCCCATGCTGAAAATAAAGCACTGTGGCCAGAAACAACGCGCGCGGGTGCAACTTTTTTGGTATGGCCAACTAGGGCGATGACAGCCATTCTGGGATGAAATTCAACCAACAGACGAAGCATAAGCCGTTGGGGATCGGACGTGCGTTTAGAGGATCAGTATCGCTCGTCGATCATGCGCAGCCCAGACAGTCGCGCATTGTATGAGAATTGGCAAGCGCTCCGGCGGCCCAACGCCCTGCCACGGCTCGATGAGTTGTCAAGCCGCACCGACCAAAATGCCCTTGCAGGCGTCTTCGTGCTGAACGCCGCTCCGACAACCGGGTTTGATATCCTCGCGTCCAACTCCCGCCTCTCGGACCTCTTTGGCAGCTTGGCCGAAAGCGGTGGCTTCTTGGACCTGGCGCCTCGCGACCGCGACTTTCGAGATCGGCAACGGATACTGTCGACCCTGGTGCTCCAGGAGGCGCCTTTGCTGGCGCATAGCGTCGTCTATTGGAAGACAAATGGCACAGGCGGAGCGCCGGGCCCGATGGCGTTCGAAGAGGTATACCTGCCGGTCACGGCGAGTTTCGCGCGCGTCACCCACATTGTTGGATTTCTCGCCCACCTCGACCATGACGGTCGAGGCGCGACCATTCCTGTGTCGGATGGTTTGGAGAGCTGGGAGCTGTGCTCGTTTAGCTTCATGAGCTGCGTCATTTGAGCAGCAGAAGCAGACCGGTCACGGGCCCTTGGTCGTCGAGGAGCCGGGGTGGAAGATGACAAAAAAGTTTTGCCTGGGGGGGCCCTCAGCCCGTGCTCGTTTGTCATGGATAATAGCGGCGTGATCCGAGCCGGGACGGCGAGCATCAGCGGCCAAAGTGGGGCGAGGCCCAGATTGTCGTACACGCCACCGTCGGTCAGCGTCACCCGGTCGACCGAGCGAGAGCCATCTTTTCTCTCGAAGGCCATTTTTTCGTCCAGGGCGGGCAACAGAAGCGGGTAGGCCGCCGACGCGGTGACCGCGTGCGCCACGGACACGTCGTTGTTGGCAAGGCGGCCATATCGCCAAGACCCGGACTCCTGAGCGGAGAAGTAGAAGGCCGAGCCGGTTCGTAACTCCGCGGCGTTGATGACGAGCAGCGGTTGCTGGGCAGCCAGATCCCGGAGCCGCCTGCCATTGAACAGCTCCCTGTCCATCGCATGGCGTAGAATCGTAGTCCGACTTGCAAAGCGGCGGACCGGCGAATTGAGGGTGCCAAGCCGTGCTTGAGTGCGGGGCTCCAGTGGCAGAGCCCGTGCGATGCCAGCCGTTAGGAACGAGGCGATCGCAATGCCGAGCCCCACCGGCGATAAGAGAGCCAGGCACATAGCAGCCTTAGCCCCCTCCAGGCTATAAATCGCGGAGCGTATTGCCGGTCGAACCAATCCGCGACGAAGGACGCGGTTCACTTCCTGTTCAAAATCGGGAAACGGACCGTCGTTGGCGGCATAGAGCGCACCGATGACGCTGCCACCCGACACCGTCGATACTACTTTGACGCGGGTTAGAATCCCCGATGCGTTGAGTTCTCGTAGGCAGCCCAGGTGAAAAGCGATCGCCCGGGATCCACCACCGGAAAGGGCAAGACCTATCGCTGCCTGCGCCTGGCCCGATTTGTTGGAGGCTAGGGTGGTCTCGGCATCCCCGCTTGTCATGTCCACCCAGGATTCGAGTTGGGTTCACATCCGAAGTCCCCTTGCGGGCGCCCTTCGGAACGACTGGCCATATCCGCCTAGTGTCTCGCAACAGCGTGCTTGGAACTGCTGAACGAGTCCAGCCCTTACAGAATGCCGCAGAGTGGTGCGTGCCCCGCCGTCGGATCAGACGTGGCGCGATTATCCTCGTCTGGCGCCGCGGCCGCTGAGGGGGCCTACTGTTTCCTTTCGGAGACACCACTTGCCATGAAGATTGCAAGGAATCCAAAAGCGACAACGCCTAAAATGATCGGTGCCATCTCCCAGGCCAGCACCACCCAGTCAAAATGCTCGCCAACCAGGTTTTCGGCTGTCTGTAAGGTGCCACAAGCGTGGACGTCCGATCCGCACACCTTATATATCGCAACTTCGAGTACAAAGCCGGCGAAGACAACGAATACAAGCGTCACGGTGCTGAGGTAGGCGCATCCTCGATGCGGGCAGAAGTCGAACGGAGGCCATCTCAACCGCCGCCAAGCTTCGGTAACGGCGATTGCAGGTGTCAGAGCTAGGGCAAATAGTACACTCTCAAGTGTCATTTCGGCATATCCCTCGTATTGTTTGTCAAATTCATCCTTGCACCTGTTCAGTCACATCACCCTGTCGCACGGGATCAACACATCCACATGGCCGAAGATGGCCCACGCTAAGGCGATCGAAAAGAGGGCCGCGATCACCCACAGTCACGTTGGCGACGTAAATCGATCGCTAGGGAGTCACAAGCACCTGACAGAGTGTATGCGGGGTATGAATGGCTCCCGATCAGGTCGCACGCCAGTCCTCGAAAGAGGTTGACGCGTGGACGGCGGAGAGCAACGCGCTATTGGCGGGCCTTTTTCGGGCACACCGCGAAAGCGTAGTTCGTGTTTGTCGGAGAGCTCTTGGCCGGTTCGGGACGCCGGCCGATGCCGATGAACTCGTCCAAGAAGCGTTTCTGAGGCTCGCGCGCAAGCCTGATTTGCATGCCGTCGAAGATCCGAAGGCGTTTCTGTTCAAGACCGTCGTCAATCTGGCCAAGACGCGGAAGAGGGATCAGTTCAATCGAGCAGAGTTGCTCCACGTCCACATATCCACCGTTCCTGAAGCGGAGCTTGTCAGCGTTGACGTTTCCCCAGACCGGGTTGCTCAGGGAAAGCAGGATTTCGCTGCCCTGTGTGATTCGTTGTCGCAACTTACGCCAAAGTGCCAGGCGGTGTTCGCGCTACGCATGTTCGAGGGCCTCAGCTACAAGCAAATCGCGGAGGAACTGGGAATATCAACGCGAGCCGTGGACAAGCAATTGCGCCGAGCAATAGCCCACATGACGGCTCGGTTGACGGACGAAGATGATCGTGTGGCTGCTCTGCGGCAGCCGTAGGATCGGATCGCTTCCGGGCAAATCCGGTCAGGCCACAGGCATTTTTTTGGCACGAACTGGGGGCGGGTGGCGGGTAGGGGTACCCGGACGACGGCACACGTGCAAGCACCGGATGCCGGGCCACTGGCTCCCCTTTCGATCATACTGACCTCACCGCGCCGCCGTCGGGTTTGCGCGAGGGCGCTGCGGTCACAACGCCCGGGCTCGGCCGACGTTCACTTCGACCATCAAGTACGAACGCGTTCCCTGCGTCGCTTTGCGAACGCCTTGATCTGGTCGTGTGCAATCTGGAGATCGGCGTCATCCAGCTGCCGCGCGGTTTCGGCGAGGTCGGCGAGCGTTCTCAGCCGTGCCGGGGGCTCGTCACGGTAGCTGTCGCCGAAGTCGAAGAATCTGCTGACGGGAACGCGCAGCACCTTGGACAGGATTTCGAGCATCTGGAGGCTCGGGGCCGTGCGGCCCTGCTCGATGGCCTGGATGCTGCCGACGGCGCGGTCGGCTTTCTCGGCCAACTGCTCCTGGGTGAGCGCGCGGCCCCGGCGGACAGCGCCAATCTGCTTCCCAACTGCCCGCTGCAATTTCATGCGCGGCAGTCTGGTAGGACTTCATCTGGCCGAACAGATAGCGACAGTTGTACTTGACAGAAAACTATATCGTTTTCTATGCATATGGGCGCATCCACATCGGTCGCGTTGTTGTGGCTGAACCACCAGGTCGGGGTGCAGGTGGGGTGAGTGATCAGCCCTACGTGGGTGGTCCAATTTGATTGTTAGTGCATGACCGGCCTTTGGTCCATCGGGACGACGGCTTCAGGTGCCGGCGGGCGGTATCCCAGAGCACTGTGCGGCCGTTTCGTGTTGTAGTGTTTTCTCCATT
>JAKSBE010000424.1 GCA_022361275.1 Kiloniellales bacterium | reverse complement strand
AGGACACGCGCGAACTCAATTGCACATCCGCTGATCATGTGGCGCTCAGGACGAAGCCGGGGGTGGTGACGATGGCTGACCTGGTGCGCTCCACCCTCCGGCTGCGGCCGGATCGGATCATCGTTGGTGAAGTCCGTGGCGCGGAGGGCCTGGACATGCTTAAGGCATGGAACACGGGGCATCCCGGCGGTCTGGCCACCATTCACGCTAATTCCGCACACGCCGGTCTCTACAGACTTGAACAGCTTATTCAAGAGGCGGTTGTCACCGTCCCGCGCGTGCTTATCGCCGAGGCCATAGACGTGCTCGTGTTCATCCAGGGGCGGGGGTCCGCCCGTCGGGTGGATACCATCGCCCGCGTCGAGGGACTTCATGACGGTGACTACGACCTGACCCTACTTGCGACTCCCCCAGTTCATCGGCTTACGCAAGGAGGCACAAATGACCAGGACCACCCAATCCGTTCTGACTCTAAGCCTGCTTCTAGCATGGTCTAGCACGGCCTATGCAGCAGGTTCCGGGATGCCGTGGGAGGCCCCCCTACAGAGCATTCTCGAATCCATAGAGGGGCCTGTGGCCCGCATTATAGCGGTCATCATTATCACGATCACCGGCTTGACGCTGGCGTTCGGTGAAACGAGCGGGGGCTTCCGCCGGCTCATCCAGATCGTCTTTGGCCTCTCCATCGCCTTCGCCGCTACCAGCTTTTTCTTGGCGTTTTTCACCTTCGGCGGCGGTGCCGTGATCGCGTGAGGCGGATATGACCGAGGTGGAACAGGGCTATGAAATCGTGCTCCACCGTTCCTTGACGGAGCCAATCCTCTTAGGCGGTGCGCCTCGCAACGTGGCGATCCTAAACGGCACGTTGGCGGCCGCCATTGGCATCGGTCTTCAACTCTGGATCGCGGGCCTCGTGCTTTGGATTTTAGGCCACACGGCCGCCGTTTGGGCGGCCAGGAAGGACCCGCAGTTCATGGACGTGCTGCTAAGGCACATCCGCCACAAGGCGTATCTCGGATGCTGAATCTCAAAGAGTATCGGGAAAAGCCGGCCAGCCTCGCGGACTATTTGCCCTGGGCCTTGTTGGTCAGGCCCGGCGTGGTTCTCAACAAGGATGGTAGCTTCCAACGCTCATTCCGTTTTCGTGGTCCCGATCTGGAAAGCTCAACCGAGCAAGAGTTGGTGGCCGTCTCCGGCCGTCTCAACAACGTCCTGCGCCGCCACGGATCGGGCTGGGCTCTCTTCTTCGAGGCGGATCGCCACGAGGCGCAGCACTATCCAGCCTCCGATTGGCCCGATCCCGTGTCCTGGCTGGTCGATCAGGAAAGGCGGGCCGCTTTCGAGGAACAAGGCAGCCACTTCGAGAGCAGCTACACGCTTACCTTCGTCTATCTCCCGCCGGCCGACGATGTAAGCCGCGCTGAACAGTTGCTTTTGGAGGCACCGCCAGACAAGCGGGGTATCGACTACGCGGACTATTTGGCGAGTTTCATCTCCGCGACCGACCGGGCGCTTGACCTGTTGACCGGCATCATGCCGGAAATGTTCGCCCTAACCGATGAAGAAACACTTACGTACCTGCACTCCACAATCTCCACCCGGCGGCATCGCGTCACCGCGCCCGACATCCCGGCCTATCTCGACGGTATCCTGTTGGATAGTCCCGTCACCGGCGGTCTGGAGCCTATGTTGGGCAACCATCACCTACGCACTTTGACGATACTCGGCTTCCCCAACACCACGACGCCTGGAATCTTCGACGACCTTAATCACTTGGGGCTGCCCTATCGCTGGGTCACGCGCTTCCTGCCGCTGGACAAGACAGAAGCCAACAGGGCACTTGCCCGTTATCGCCGCCAGTGGTTCTCAAAACGCAAGTCGGTCGCGGGCATCATTAAGGAGGTAATGACCAACCAGGAGTCGGCGCTGGAGGACACCGATGCTGCCAATAAAGCCATGGACGCCGATGCTGCGCTCCAGGAGTTGGGAAGCGACTTCGTATCCTTCGGCCACGTCACTGCGACGGTCACAGTCTCTGACACAGACCGCAAGACGGTGGACGAGAAGGTCAAAGCGGTTGAGCGGGTCATCAACGGCCGCGGCTTCGTCACTATCTTGGAGACCTTGAACGCCGTTGATGCCTGGCTAGGCTCCCTTCCGGGCCATTGCTACGCCAACATCCGTCAGCCGCTCATCCACACCATGAACCTCGCGCATATGGTCCCCTTGAGCGCGGTTTGGGCCGGACCAAAAAGCAACGTCCATCTGGACGGCCCACCGCTAATGCTGACCAAGACCGCCGGGGCAACGCCTTTCCGTTTCGTGACTCATATGGGTGACGTTGGCCACATGCTCGTTGTTGGGCCGACCGGCGCCGGTAAATCGGTCCTGTTGTCGCTTATGGCCATGCAGTTTCGCCGCTATCAGGCAGCGCAAGTCTATGTGTTCGACAAAGGGGCGTCAGCGCGAGCGGCGACACTCGCGATGGGCGGCGACTTCTATGACTTGGGCGAGGATGCCGAGTTGGCTTTTCAGCCTCTTGCAAACATCGACCAAGACACTGTGCGCAGTTGGGCCAGCGAATGGATCGCGGCTTTGCTTGTTAATGAAAAAGCTGTTGTCACGCCGGAAGTGAAGGAGGCGGTGTGGTCCGCGCTGACCAGCCTGTCGGGAGCCCCATGCGAGGAACGGACACTGACAGGGCTTTCCGTCTTGATGCAGAGCAACGCGCTCAAGCAGGCGCTTCATCCCTACACGTTGGAAGGTCCTTTTGGCCGCCTGCTTGACGCCGACAACGACCGGCTGGCGTTGGCATCGGTTCAATGCTTCGAGATGGAGGATCTGATGCACGAGGCGTCCCTCGTGCCGCCGGTACTGACTTATCTGTTCCATCGTCTTGAGACCCGTTTCGATGGACGGCCGAGCCTGTTGATTCTGGATGAAGCCTGGGTCTTCCTGGACAACCCAATCTTTGCTGGCCGGATACGTGAATGGCTGAAGACACTCCGCAAGAAGAACGTCTCGGTGATCTTCGCCACGCAGTCCTTGAGCGACATCGCCGGGAGCGCCATCGCCCCGGTCCTCATCGAGTCGTGTCCCACGCGAGTTTTCTTGCCCAATGATCGGGCCATGGAACCGCAGGAACGCGAGTCCTATGCGAGGTTCGGGTTGAACGACCGCCAGATAAGCATCATCGCGACCAGTCAGCCCAAACGCGACTACTATTTCCAGTCCAGCCGTGGCAATCGCCTTTTCGAGCTAGGGGTTGGCCCAATCGCACTTGCCTTCTGCGCGGCTTCCTCCCAGCAGGACCAGGCCCTCATCAAGCAAGTCCTGACCGAACACGGGCGGGACGCCTTCGCATCCAGGTATCTCAACGAAAGGAACTTGCAATGGGCAGCGGACTTGCTCGGCACGTATCCTGGCCACTGAGACTTGGTGCTGCCTTGACGGTGATCGCCGGAGGCATCGCCCATTCGCCGCAGCTTGGCCATGCCTGGTCCCGATGTCATGACCGGGATGGCGGCTGTCCCCGCTATCTCAACGTCGAGACCAAGGAAGGGACCGCTCGTCTAACGGTGGATCGGTCTTGCCGGAGCGGCTGGCGACATAGGTGGGGTCGGGCGGATGCCCGTCAGACGATCCGACAGTGGCTACACGGCGATGCCGCCAACGGGCGCGGTAATCTATGCATCAAGCTCGCGAACAGTGTTGATCAGATACGTATCACCTCGCTCGGCGGTCATTGCGGCTACGAGGACGGCGAGGCCAACACGCCGGGGCCAGACACACTCCTAAAACGTGGCAGGTACCACCATAGCGGTATTGCCGTTGCCGGGTGCCATGCTCGCATGGGCACTGTCCGTTTCGGCGGTGTCGCGCTCAATTTTGCTGATGGCTACGGCTTTGGCGACACCTACGCCGCCGGACATTTCTATGGCGTATACGACGGTTTCAAGAACCGTGCCGTTGGCCGGACCGGCGCATCGGTCTGGCAGATCAGCAAATACAACACCTTTCACTATCGCGTCGAAATCCTTGCCCGAGGCTCTGCCAACTGGGCACGACCCGACGACGATAATGGGAGATGACCATGAGACGCTCTACCAAACGTCCGATAGCCGCGTTTGTGGCCGCAATTCTCATCCTGGCGCCTATGAGCAAAGTCCAGGCGCTCTCGGTGTTTGACGGTGCCAACTACAGCCAGAACCTCCTAACGGCGGTTCGGAATCTACAGCAGATCAACAATCAAATACGGCAGCTTCAAAACGAAGCCAATATGCTCTTGAACATGGCGCGCAATCTGGAGCGGCTCGACTACTCATCCTCTGCGCAACTCCAGATCGCGTTAGCACAGATCAACATCCTCATGCAGCGTGCTCAGGGCATCGCCTTCGAGGTCACTGAGACCGAGACGGAGTACGCAACGCACTATCCCTATGAATACGCCGAAGCAGTGACGATCGACCAGCTCGTGCGGCACGCGCGTACCCGGTGGGAACATGAAACGGACGCCTACCGCGACACGCTGTTGGTTCAGGCCCAGACGGTGCAGAACGTCAGGGCCGACAATGCGCTTCTCGACAACCTAATGGCGCGGTCGCAGAGCGCCACCGGCAACCTTCAGGTCGCCCAGGCCGGCAATCAACTCGCTGCCCTTCAGGTCAAGCAGCAGATGCAGACCCAGCAACTACTAGCCGCTCAGTTCCGAGCACTGGCTCTGGGTGATGCCCGTCAGGCCGCCGACGAGGAACAGGCTCGCGTGGAGTTCGAGCGGTTCATGGGGAGCCGCAACGCTTACACGCCCCTGCGTTGAGACCTTTGGAGACCGTATAAGTCATGGGCGACCTGAACGTCATAGACACCTTTACTCAGACCTTTATCCGCTACATCGACAGCGGGTTTGGGCTGCTTACGGGCGACGTTTGGCTTCTGACCACGGTGCTTATCAAGATCGACATCGTGCTCGCTGGTCTCATGTGGGCCATGCGTGAGGATAACAACGTCATCGCACAACTCATTCGCAAGATTCTCTATGTCGGTTTTTTTGCATACATTCTCAACAACTTTCAATTCCTGGCGAACGTCCTGTTTGCATCATTTGGCTCGATTGGCTTGAAGGCGTCGGGCACAAGCCTTCAGCCCGGACAGTTGCTAAACCCCGGTTTTATCGCATCAAGTGGGTTTTCCGCCGCACATCCGTTGCTTGAAAAGGCAGGTGAGAGTCTTGGTATTCTGAGTATTTGGGGCGGTAATGTCGTCCTCGCTCTGATTCTGTTTGTGGCTTACCTCGTCGTGCTTGTTTCTTTCTTCATCCTCGCCATTCAACTCTTTATCACGCTAATCGAGTTCAAATTAACGACTTTAGCAGGCTTCCTGCTAGTCCCGTTCGCGTTGTGGGGAAAAACCGCGTTCTTGGCCGAGAGAGTTCTTGGCAACGTCGTGGCGAGCGGGATCAAGCTTATGGTTCTTGCCGTCATCGTCGGAATAGGTAGCACAATCTTCAACGACATGGCGTCAGCACTCGACGGCGTGGAGATCGAGCTACGACACGCTATGGCGATGATGCTGGCCTCCCTCGCGTTGCTGGGCCTTGGCATCTTCGGCCCTTCCATTGCCAGTGGTCTCGTCTCCGGTGCTCCGCAGCTTGGCGCGGGTGCGGCGGTCGGTACGGCGGGCGCTGCCGTTGCCGGAGGGCTCGCGGCCGGTGGTGCGGCCCTCGGGACAGCGAGATTGGGCCTTGGCGCACTCAAAGCGGCCACGGCAGTTGGCAGTGGTGTTGGTGCGGCATACGGCTTAGCCCGTGCGACCTCCGGCGCCACCGGGCTTGCCGGTGTGGCCGCCGGCAGCGCGGGGGTTGCACGCGCTGGTGCCGGATTGATCGGTCAGGGCGTGAAAGGGGCGACGAGCGGTATTCGCACCAGCGCACAGGCGGGACGGCGTGGTGCCATTACCGCGACCGGAGGCAGCACGACCGGAGGACAGGCACCAGTTTCCGTCCAGAGCAGTAGCACCCAGCCAGCGTGGGCAAGACGGCTTCAGGCTGAACAGCGGATACGTGCCCGCACCGCAACCGCGGCCCAGGCCGTGAAGGAAGGCGACAAACCTGGCGCCGGGATCAACCCACGACTGGACGACAAGGACGATTGATATGCGTTTCAAGCGCCCCACCCAGAAATACGGCGATACCGAAGCCCCGGTTACGCCCTACCAGAAAGCGGCCCAAGTCTGGGACGAGCGTATGGGTTCGGCCCGGCTTCAAGCTCGCAACTGGCGCTATGCGTGCTTCGGTTCTCTAGCCCTCGCGGTCGGACTGGCGGGCGGCTTGGTGGCGGTGGCATCCGACAGCCGGATCACGCCCTACGTGGTCGAAGTAGATCAACTCGGCATGGTGCAGGCCGTCGGACCAGCCATTAAGCCTTACGAGCCTTCGGACGCGCAGATCGCCCATCACATCGCACGGTTCGTAGAGAACGTCCGTTCGCTGCCTCTCGATCCCATCGTGTTGCGACGGAATTGGGACGAGGCTTACGCCTATACCACTGACAAAGCAGCAATCACGCTCAATGAGTACGGACGCGAGGCCGACCCCTTCGGCGCGGTCGGTGAGCGTAGTGTATCCGTTGAGATTGCGAGCGTCGTGCGAGCCTCCGACGATTCCTTCCAGGTCAAGTGGCACGAGCGCACCTACGTCAACGGCGCGCTCGCCACCACCGAACGTTACACCGCCATCCTCAGCATCGTCACTCAGCAGCCGCGCGACGTCGTGGCGCTGAGAAAGAACCCGTTGGGCATCTATGTCCACGGGCTCAACTGGTCCCGCGATCTAGCATCTGGAGAAACGCCATGAGGAAGCTTGCCGTCGGCGTTTTGGGAGCCTCCCTTCTAACGGCTTGCTCCCAGACACAACCGCCTCCCGCGATAACCTATGATCCGGCCGACTTTGAGCCCGCTCAACGGGCAGCCGAGCCACCATTGCCGGTCCAGGTCGTCGAAGTCCCCAAGCCGTTGCCGCTACCCGGCCAACTTAAGCCATTGGCGGGGCGCGATACCGAGTTTGAGGACTGGAAGACGCCAGAGGACATTGCAGAGCAGGGCAATGAGGCGGCGCGTGTTGAGCCATCTCCCTCTGGCTATGTCAACGCAATCCAGGTCTACCCGTACACCGAGGGTGCGCTCTATCAGGTCTATGCCGCGCCTGAGAAGGTGAGCAACATCGTGTTAGCACCCGGTGAGCAGATCATCGCGGTTTCAGCCGGTGATACCGTGAGATGGGTTGTCGGTGACACGACAAGCGGGGAGGGCGCGACTGCCCAGCCGCACATCCTAGTCAAGCCGATCCGTGCCGGGCTGACCACCAACCTTGTTATCACCACCAATCGCCGCGCCTATCTTTTGGAGTTGCGCAGCACCGACGAAACCTACATGGCGTCGGTTTCCTGGACCTATCCACAAGATGAATTGGTGGCCCTTAGGGCAAGGAACCGGGAAGCGGCGGTGATCCATGCCCGGACGGTAGACGAGGGGTTGGACCTTGAACATCTGCGCTTCCGCTATGCCATCACCGGCGACGAGCCGCCTTGGCGCCCCATCCGGGCCTTCGACGACGGTCATAAGGTCTATATCCAGTTTCCGGGCCGGCTTGACCAGGGTGAGGCACCGCCGCTTTTCGTGCTCGGTCCGCAGGGTGATGCTCAACTGGTCAACTACCGAGTAAGAGGCCGGTATTACATCGTTGACCGCCTCTTTGCCGCCGCCGAGCTAAGGCTCGGGCAAGAGCCGCAAGACATCGTGCGTATCAGCCGAACAGATGGCAGGAAGACACATCCTGCCGGCGATGCCGACAAGGACCGTGCGTCGTGAGCGATGCCGCCACAACGCCAGACGCCGCATCAGCGTCAAAAGCCGATCCGGCGGAACTGACCTTGCGCGGCCAGCCTCGCGCAGTGACCCGGCTCAATCGGCGGGTTCTGATCGTCTTGGCTGGTGCTCTTATTCTCTTCGTCTTCGGTGCCGCCCTGTTGGCGCTGGACCCGCCTACCTTCCGAGGCGATCAGGACAGGCAGGAACTCTACAACACCCGCAACAAGCCGACCGCCGAGGGCCTTGCGGGCTTACCGAGCAACTATGCCGAGGTTGCCCCCAAGCTCGGCCCACCTCTGCCCGGCGATCTGGGAGGCGCCGTCCTCCAGGCAGAGCAAGACCTGGGTTTGTCTCCCCCGATGCAAGCTTCCATGACACCCGATTTGCCGTTCCGTCCAAGCCCGGAAGACGATGCTGCTCGTGCCGAGCGGATTCGGCAGGCTCGCCAAGACCAGGAGGCACGGGAATCCTCTGTCTTCTTTAAAGTCTCGGCACGGCCGCAACTCGGCACCGCTCAACAGCCGCCGGCATCGGACCCATCACCATTCGCGCCCGAAGCTTCCAGCGCAATTGGTGGCGACGGTGCCACAGCAAGCCTCGATCTAGACCGGCAGAACGATCAGAATCTGCAAGGGCGCAAGCTCGCATTCTTGAACCAAGAGATCGACCGAGACATCTACAACCCGCACGCCCTCCAGGACCCAGCCTCGCCCTATCAGGTAATGGCGGGCACGATCATCCCCGCAAGCCTCATCACCGGCATCAATTCCGATTTGCCAGGGGATATAATCGCCCAGGTCACAGAGCATGTTTACGACACCGTGACCGGGCGCTTCCTACTGATCCCGCAGGGTTCCCGGCTAATCGGCGCCTATGACAGCGTGATCGCCTTCGGTCAGGATCGGGCGCTGGTGATCTGGAATCGGATCATACTGCCGGACGGATCATCCATCGTGATTGAGAACCTACCGGCTACCGACACCCAAGGCTACGCCGGACTCGAAGACAAGGTGGACTTCCACACCTGGCGCCTACTGAAAGGCATTGTGCTCTCAACGCTGCTGGGTGTCGGCACCGAACTGACCTTCGGTGGAGAGGAAGGCGACCTCGTGCGCTCGCTTAGAGAGTCGAGCCAAGATAGTGCCAACCAGGTCGGACAGCGCATTACCGAGCGCAACCTCAATATCCAGCCGACAATTGATATCCGGTTCGGCTGGCCGCTCCGCGTGATCGTCAACAAGGATCTGATCCTGAGACCCTACAGGGGATAGGCCCATGACGACTCTGAAGCTTGATAAACTTCCCGACCGAAAGCCGGTCAAATACTCCATTTCAGTGTCGCCCGAGTTAAGCCGGGCGCTCACGGACTACGCCGAAATCTACCGCCGCCTACACGGCCAAAAGGAAAGCGTGGAGAACCTTATTCCATTCATGCTGGCCCGCTTCATCAAGACCGATACGGGATTCAAGAGAGCCCGCAAGGACCTGCTGACAGCCAGCGAGATTGGTAAGGCCGAGCCCTCCCGGCCGAGAGCGGGCACGCCCCTGTCCGGCACCACCGATCCTAGAGCCAAAGGAGACCCGAAATGATTATCGGCCGCTTCCAAAGGAAAGCCGACGACACTTTCACCGGCTTCATCAACACTTTCACCATCAGCAAGCGTGTTCGCATCGTTCCTACCGACGAACGGGCGAACACGGATGCCCCGGACTACCGCGTACTCTCACGCGGCTGCGAGTACGGTGCTGCCTGGGACGCACAGACCAATGACACACCGCCGCGACCCTATCTCAGCATTGTGCTCGATAGCCCGGAACTGCCGACGCCGGTCCGTGTTGCGCTCTTTGAGGGCGAGAATGATCACTACCTCATCTGGCGCCGCCGTAAGGAGCGGGGCGATGGCGCACAACAGGTCCGCGGGGTTGCTTGAACCGGCCAACGGCTGGCGATCTTGTCTTCACTGTTTGATTTGGATGCGCACGTCTTGCGGTGTGCCAGCTTCGGCCAGTGTGCTCAGGGGCAGGAACAGCCGCATCGGCTGTTTAGGAAATGGTTGGAACCCGTACCGCTGGTAGAACGCTTTAACCGCTTCGTTCTTGACATCGACGATCACGGCATTGATCGCAAGTGCGTTGCTCGCCGCTATGACCCGGTGCAGGGCGTCTGTCAGCAGATGCTCTCCCAATCCTCGCCCTTGGTGATTGGAACTGACGGCGAGCCGTCCGAGAACGGCGGCGGGGATGGGATAGTGGGGCAGGCGCTTGGCCAGCTTCGGCGGCAGGTCGTCGCGCCTGAAGGCTGCGGCGCTCAGAGTGTAGTAGCCGGCAATTTCGCTTTCCGAGGACCCCAGAGCAACGAAGACCTGCGCGACTCGTCGTTTTGTGTCCTGGCTGGCGCGCTGCCGGAGATATTCGTCAAGGGCGGGCTCGCCGCAAGAAAAGCCGTTCCGGTCATGGTGTCGGCCGAGCGGCTCGATGACGGGCGTCTGTGGAGCGGCCATCTAACCAGCAGTGCGCTCACGATACCGCCGGAAAGCTCGCTTGAGGTTCTCATTGGGTTCTGGAGGGTTGAGCAGGGCGTCGTAAAACACCTGCCAATCTGGATCGGACAAGGTGATGACCTCATGCTCCGCCAGCAGCCGGTCAGCCGCATCCAGAGCGTGCGAGAGGACGAAATCCGTCATACTCTCCCCCGCGAAGGCGGCGGCCCGTTCCAGCTTTTTCTTGCTCCGCGCGTCCAGTCGCAACTGAACCCGTTCGCGCTTCAACTCCGAAGTGTCCAAGGTCAAACCCTCTAAGGCCATGTCAATACCTCATCTCAATATAGTGTACTCCGCCTGTGAGTACAAGGGGAGTCATTCAAGCGCACTGCCTGTCATCCACAGGCACCCACTGGCGGTGGTGCAGGTAAAGCTGGTTGCAGGCCCCCGCAACCATTCAAGCCCTTGATTCTAAATACGGAATCAAGGGCTTTCTGATTCTGGTACGCCGAAGAAATCGACGAGGTAAGCAAAAGGTAAGCGACCGAAAGCCGCAGTCGGCACCCCTGCGCTTCGGGCAGTCCTCGTTCGGCCGGCGCCGACCCTCGCATCTCTCCAATGCATGCCGCGGCACTTCACACTCGCAAGGAAATATTACCTTGAGAATACATCGGTCATAGTAGCTTGAGTTGCCCCTGCCCGGTTTTGCTCTTGGAGTTCCTTTGTTGGTGAGGCGGCGAAAACTGCAAAGTCCGGAAGTCAGCGCTTTTGCGCATCAGCGCCAAAGCAAACGCTCTAATCTTCCGAATATCGTCAGCGTAAACGGTAAGCGCGCCATTGTCATTATTGCCAAGGCCCGCGCCGGCATCCTCGGCACATTCGAGAAGCTGCGGAACTGCCGGGGGGCGTGCATAGAACGCGACAAGCGGGTGCCATTCATGATGCCTGCCACCGAACGCGCCGGCATTGCAGCTTGCAAACGGTACGCACCTAGCAGCGGACAGGGCGATGACCGAAGACGCAACGCCGATATCCAGGCCATAGAGGTGGTCGGCATCCTCCTCGTAGAGCTCATCCTCAATCTGGTCGAGCTCCTCTTCGGGATCATCCGATGCTTCGAGTCGCGCAATGATCTTTGCTTCCACCCCGTAGACGCGTCTAGCTTCAGTCCAGGTAAGGCGTCGCAGGTCCATATATTGTCGATTACCGCCAAGCCCACTATCGTAGCCTGCACTGCTTGGCTCTGGCCATGAGAGGTGGCTGGCCGTAACCCTTCGCTCAATTTCAACGTCGAATGTCTTGTAGTTCAGCATCGGCTATCGGGGCTCTAGCTACTTCATATCTGTCAATCTGGGCGCGCCGAGATAGGCCTTGAGTCGTCTGCGCATTCTGGTCAAGTCGCGCGTCTCGCACTCCCAAATGACCAGAACGTCCCAGCCTAGCGCGTGAAGTTGTCGCTCGTTCTCGGCATCGCGGGCTTGATTGCGGCGGAGCTTCTCCGCCCAGTAGTTGGTGTTGGACTTTGGGTGCGACCGCAGCGGGCATGATCAGCCCTACGTGGGTGGTCCAATTTGATTGTTAGTGCATGACCGGCCTTTGGTCCATCGGGACGACGGCTTCAGGTGCCGGCGGGCGGTATCCCAGAGCACTGTGCGGCCGTTTCGTGTTGTAGTGTTTTCTCCATT
>JAKSBE010000310.1 GCA_022361275.1 Kiloniellales bacterium | reverse complement strand
GAGGACGCGGTCAAGTATGCCTCCGAACTGACGCGAGAGCTCAATCGCAAGCAGAATGAAGATCGGCACGAGGAACTGATCGGCATCGAGAAACGGCTCGCCGACATGGACAAGATGTGCGTCGACGTGATGGCGATCTCGCCGGTGCCGCCACAGTTCCATTATGGCGCGCCGCCGGCGCTCGGTCAGGAGACCGCCGAGAAGATCAACAACAACATCGCCCGTGCCGTCAAGGAAGCCCCGGACCGTCTCGTTGGATTGGCGACCGTACCACTACAGGACACCGATCTTGCGCTGAAGGAACTCGACCGCGCGATCGGCGAGCTCGACATGAAGGGTATCGAGATCGGCGCCAAGGTCGGCAAGGAGGAGTTGTCGGCCGAGCGCTTCGAACCGTTCTGGAGCCGCTGCGAAGAGCTCGACATTCCGATCCTGCTCCACCCGACCTCATTCGCCAGCGACCGGTTCGGCGCACACTACCTGACCAACATCATCGGCAACCCGCTCGATACCACCGTCGCCGTCCATTACCTGATTTTCGACGGTGTACTGGCGCGTCACCCGAATTTGAAGTTCGTCGTCGTGCATGGCGGCGCCTTCGTCGCCGCCTACGCCGCGCGCATGGACCATGCCTGGGCGCAGCGCGAGGATTGCTGCCTGCACATCGACCAGCCGCCGACCAGTTATCTGAAAAAGATGTGGTTCGATACGGTGGTCTTCGCCAACGATCAGCTTGAATTTCTCGGCAAGAAATACGGCACCGACCGCATCGTCCTCGGCACGGACTACCCCTTCGACATGGCCGACTACGATCCGACGGAGCATGTCGTCGGCATCGACGCGTTCAGCCAGTCCGACAAAGAGCTTATCTGCGGCTTGAATGCCGCCGAACTGCTCAAGCTCGACACTAAAGCCTTCGCGCGCGCGACCTCGCCCGGCAACTGGAGCTAGGTCGGCGACGGCGATCCAGAGTCGGATGGCGTCCCCAATGGGATTCGAACCCGACTAGGTTGTGGCCTCATAAGCGCGCATCCAGATTCTGGAACAAACAAGTAGGACGGCGGCCAGCAGGAAGTTCGTAGCGAGCTTGTCGAAGCGGGTTGCGATGCGGCGGAAGTGCTTGAACTT
>JAKSBE010000210.1 GCA_022361275.1 Kiloniellales bacterium | reverse complement strand
ACGCCGGTCTCGACCGCTTCCAGCTCGAAGGCGGCCTTCATCAGCGCCTGGGTGTAGGGGTGGTCGGGGGTCTCGAAGATCTTCTGCGCCGGCCCGTGCTCCATGACCTGGCCGTTGCGCAGCACGATGACCTCGTCGGCCAGGGCGCGCACCACCTTCAGGTCATGGCTGATGAACATGTAGGCCAGCCTGTGCCGTTCCTGCAGGTCGCGCAAGAGGTCTACGATCTGGGCCTGGACCGACATGTCGAGGGCCGAGGTCGGCTCGTCGAGCACCACGAAGCGCGGCTTCAGGACCATGGCCCGGGCGATGGCGACGCGCTGGCGCTGGCCGCCCGAAAACTCGTGGGGATAGCGGTGCCGGGAGGCGGGGTCGAGGCCGACCTCCTGCAGCGCCGCGATGATCATCGCCTCGCGCTCCTCGGCGCTGGCGCCCAGGTCGTGGACCTTCAGGCCCTCCTCGACGATCTGGCCGACCGAGAGACGCGGGCTGAGCGAGCCATAGGGGTCCTGGAAGACGATCTGCATCTCGCGCCGCAAAGGCCGGAGCGCGCCGCTGCCCAGGCCCTGGATGGTCTCGCCCTTGAAGGCGACCCCGCCCTGGGACGAGAGCAGGCGCAGCAGCGCCAGGCCGAGGGTGGTCTTGCCCGAGCCGCTCTCGCCGACGACCCCGACCGTGTGGCCCTCGCGCACCGTCAGGGTCACCCCGTCGACGGCCCGCACATGGTCCACGGTGCGCTTCAGGACGCCCTTCTTGATCGGGAAGTGGACCTTGACGTCCTCGCCGCGCATCACGACCGGCGCGCTGGCCGGGGCCGTGATCGGCGCGCCCTTGGGCTCGGCCGCCAGCAGCTTCCTGGTGTAGGGGTGCCGGGGCCGCTCGAAGATGTCCCAGGTGGTGCCGGCCTCGACGATCTCGCCGTCGGTCATGACGCAGACCCGGTCGGCCATCTTGCGGACGATCGCCAGGTCGTGGGTGATCAGCAGCATCGCCATGCCGAACTTCTGCTGCAGTTCCTTCAGCAGCTTCAGGATCTGCGCCTGGATGGTGACGTCCAGGGCCGTGGTCGGCTCGTCGGCGATCAGCAGGTCGGGCTCGTTGGCCAGCGCCATGGCGATCATGACCCGCTGCCTCTGGCCGCCGGACAGCTCGTGCGGATAGGCGCCCAGGCGCTTCTCCGGGTCCTGCAGGCCGACCAGGCGCAGCAGCTCCAGCACCCGGCCGCGGCATTGCTGCGGGTTCAGGCCCTTGTGCAGGATCAGGGTCTCGGCGATCTGCTTCTCGACCCTGTGCAGCGGGTTGAGCGAGGTCATCGGCTCCTGGAAGATCATCGAGATCTGGTCGCCGCGGACCTGGCGCAGCTTGCGCGCGGGCGCCCCCATCAGCTGCTGGCCCTTGAAGACGACGGAGGAGCCGAGGGTATGGCTGGCGGCCGGATAGGGCAGGAGCTGCAGGACCGACAGCGCCGAGACCGACTTGCCGGAGCCGCTCTCGCCGACCAGGGCCAGGGTCCGGCCCTTTTCGATGTCGAAGGAGACGCCCCTGACCGCCGCGGTCCTGCCGTGGTGCGAGCGGAAGTTGACGCCCAGGCTGGTGACCCTGAGGAGCGGGCCGCCGCTCGATCCTTCGTCGGGCATCACTCGGCTCCCTGCGGTGCGCGCTGCGGCGTAGTGCTCGGCCGCACGTCGGGCGTGGCCTCCGCCGGCGGCGGCGCGGCGAAGAGCTTGCGCGGGTCGAAGGCGTCGCGCACCGCTTCGCCGATGAAGATCAGCAGGGTCAGCATGGTGCCTATGACGAAAAACCCGGTCAGCCCCAGCCAGGGCGCCTGCAGGTTGGCCTTGCCCTGGGCCAGCAGATCGCCCAGCGAGGCCGAGCCGGGGGGCAGGCCGATACCCAGGAAATCGAGCGAGGTCAGGATGGTGACCGAGCCTGCCAGGGTGAAGGGCATGAAGGTCATGGTCGCGACCATGGCGTTGGGCAGCACGTGGCGGAAGATGATGACCTGGTTGGAGACTCCCAGCGCCCGCGCCGCCCGCACGTAGTCGAAATTCCGGGTCTTCAGGAACTCGGCCCGGACCACGCCGACGAAGCCGATCCAGGAGAACAGCAAAAGGACCCCGAGCAGCCACCAGAAGTTGGGCTCGATGACCGAGGCCAGGATGATCAGGATGTAGAGCTGCGGCATCGAGGACCAGATCTCGATGAAGCGCTGGAAGATCAGGTCGATCCAGCCGCCGTAGTAGCCCTGGATCGCGCCGGCGGCGATCCCGATGACCGCCGAGATGACCGTCAGGGTGAAGCCGAAGAGCACCGAGATGCGGAAGCCGTAGATCACCCGGGCGACCACGTCGCGCGCCTGATCGTCGGTGCCGAGCCAGTGCTGGGCATCGGGCGCCGTGGGCGCGGCATCGGGCAGGTCCCAGGCCACCGTCACCTGGTCGTAGCGGATCAGCGGCCAGAGCATCCAGCCCTTCTCCTCGATCCGGGCCGCGACCGCCGGGTCGGTGTAGTCGGCCTCGGTCGGCAGGACACCCCCGAACTCGGTCTCCGGATAGAAGAAGAGGATCGGCGAATAGAGCCCGCCGTCGTAGGAGACCAGGAAGGGCTGGTCGTTGGCGATCAGCTCGGCGAAGAGCGACAGGCCGAACAGCACCAGGAAGATCCAGAAGGACCAGTAGCCGCGCTTGTTGGCCCGGAAGTTGGCCAGGCGGCGCTGGTTGATCGGCGTGAGCTTCCTGCCGAAGAGACGCTCGGTCACGGCCTCAGGTCTCCCGCGTCTCGAAATCGATCCGCGGATCGATCAGGGTGTAGGTCAGGTCGGTGATCAGCCCCATCAGCAGGCCGAAAAGGGTGAAGAAGAACAAGGTGCCCAGAACGATGGGATAGTCGCGGTTGAAGACCGCCTCGAAGCCGAGCCGGCCCAGGCCGTCGAGGGAGAAGATCACCTCGATCAGGACCGATCCGGTGAACAGCATGCCCGCGAGCGCGGCGGGGAAGCCGGCGATGACGATCAGCATCGCGTTGCGGAAGACGTGGCCGTAGAGCACGCGGCGTTCCGGCAGGCCCTTGGCGCGCGCCGTGACGACGTACTGCTGGTTGATCTGGTCCAGGAAGGAGTTCTTGGTCAGCATCGTGAGCCCGGCGAAGCCGCCGATGGCGAAGGCGATGATCGGCAGGCTCAGGTGCCAGAGGTAGTCCAGGACCTTCTCGAAGACGGAAAGCTGCTCCCAGTTCTCCGAGGTCAGGCTACCCAGGGGAAACCAGTCCAGGTAGATGCCGCCGGCGAAGACCACCAGCAGGAAGACCGCGAAGAGGAAGCCGGGAATGGCGGTCCCGATCACCACGATGCCCGAGGTCCAGAGATCGAAGTTGGTCCCGTCGCGGACCGCCTTGGCGACGCCCAAGGGGATCGAGACCAGGTAGATCAGCAGCGTCGCCCAGATGCCGAGCGAGATCGAGACCGGCATCTTGTCGATGATCAGCTCCACGACCGGCTGGTCCCGGAAGAAGGATTCGCCGAAGTCGAAGACCACGTAGTTGGACAGCATGATCCAGAAGCGCTCGTACCAGGGCTTGTCGAGGCCGAACTGCTGCTCGAGTTCCGCGATGAAGGCCGGGTCCAGGCCCTGGGCGCCGCGGTAGGTGCCGCGCGGCGCGTCCCCCGTGATGTCCTGGGCGCCTTGCGGCTGTGCGCCGAGCTCCGAGCTTCCGGTGCGCGTGACCCGCTCGGTGATCAGCGTGCCCTCGCCGGTGAGCTCGGCGATGATCTGCTCGACCGGGCCGCCGGGCAGGAACTGCAGAACCACGAAGTTCACCAGCATGATCACGAACAGCGTCGGGATCAGCAGGACCAGCCGGCGAACGATGTAGGCCGTCATGACTCGATCACCGCCACCCGCTCCTCGCGCCGCAGGCCGCTGATCCGCAACGCGAACCAGACCGCGAAGCCGAGCAGCGCGAAGAGGCCGAGGCCGAAGAGACGGCGGCCGTCGAAGGCGGGCCTGGCGTCGCCCTGCCCTGCCGCGGTGTTCTGTATCCCGGGCCGCGCCTCGGCGAGGGCGCCGGCCTTGCCCTCGTCATACCACCAATAGGCCGTGGAGGTGCCGCGGCTCGGTGTCGTCTCCGGATAGGAAAGCTTGTCCCAATAGAGGATGCGGATCGCCGAGAGATGCCACGCGGGAACGACGTAGTGGCCCCACAGCAGCACCCGGTCCAAGGCGCGGGTCCGGTATACCAGCTCTTCGCGGGTCGGCGCCTGGATCAGGAGCTCGATCAGTTCGTCGACGACGGGGTCCTTGATGCCGACCGCGTTGAATGACGCCGCCTGGTCCGCCGCCTCGGAAGACCAGAAGCCGCGCTGCTCGTTGCCGGGCGAATTGGATTGGCCCCAGACGACGGAGATCATGTCGTAGTCCCGGGACCGGACCCGGTTGATGTACTGCGAGCTGTCGACCAGACGGACCCGCATGTCGATGCCGAGACGCTTCAGGTTGCGCTTGAAGGGCAGGACGATGCGCTGGAAGTCGGGACTCACCAGAAGAAACTCGAAGGTGAAGCGCCTCCCGGTCGTCACGTTGCGCAGAACGCCGTCGTCATCGACCTCCCAGCCGGCCTCCTCGAGCAGGCGCAACGCGGTGATCAGGTTGTCGCGCGGCCAGCCTGCGCCGTTGGTCTGCGGCACCGTGAAGACTTGGGTGAAGACCTCGTCCGGAACCCGGCCGCGATAAGGCGCCAGGATTTCCAGCTCTCGGCCCTCGGGCAGCCCGGTGGAGGCCAGTTCGGAGTTCTCGAAGTAGCTGTCCGTTCGCTTGTATTGACCGAAGAAGAGCTTGGGGTTGCTCCATTCGAAGTCGAAGGCGTAGCCCAGGGCCTCCCGGACCCGCTTGTCCTTGAAGATCTCGCGCCGGACGTTGAAGGCGAAGGCCTGCATCCCGGTCGGGAGCTGGTGCTCGAAGCTCCTCATGATCAACAGCCCGTCTCTGACCGCCGGGATGTCGTAGTCCGTGGCCCAGGCCTTGGCTTGGTTCTCGGTCCGGAAATCTATCTGCCCGGCCTTGAGAGCCTGGCGGATGGCGGTGGTGTCCAGATAAAAGGTGGTCCGGAGGCGGTCGAAGTTGTTCATCCCCTTTCTGACCGGCAGATCCCGGGCCCAGTAGTCCTCGACTCTCTCGCGCACGATGAAGCGGCCCGGCTCCCAATCGACGATCCGGTAAGGCCCGCTGATCAAGGGCGGCTCCAGGGTCGTCGCAGTGAAGTCGCGGCTCTCCCAGTAGTGCTTCGGCAGGATCGGCATCTGTCCGGCGATCAAGGGCAATTCGCGGTTGTCTTCTTCTCCGAACACGAAGCGGACCGAGCGCGGTCCCACCTTTTCCGCTCGCGCGATCGAGCCGTAGTAGAAGCGGAAGAAGGGCCGGCCCTTTTCCTTCAGCGTCTCGAGCGAGAAGATGACGTCTTCCGGCGTGATGGGCTCGCCGTCGTGCCAGCGCGCCTCGGGGCGCAGATGGAAGGTGATCCAGGACCGGTCCTCCGGCCATTCCACCGTCTCGCAGATCAGGCAGTACATGGTGAAGGGCTCGTCGGCCCCGTCGACGAGCAGGGTGTCGCCGCCCAGCCTGACGGCGTCGCCCTTGGGGATCCAAGGATTGAAGGAGTCGAAAGAGCCCTGTGCGGCGGTCCGCAGGGTGCCGCCCTTGGGCGCGTTCGGGTTGACGTAGTCGAAGTGGGTGAAGTCCGGGCCGTACTGGGGTTCGCCGTGCATGGCGATGGCATGGGCGCGGTGGATTTTCTGGTCGGCGTCCGCCGCGCCGATGGGGCCCTCGATCTCCGCGTCCGCAGGGCGCGCCGCCAAGGCGAGCAGCAGGGCCAAGCCGGCGCCGGTCAGGCCGCGGAGCGCATTCGGTGGTGGCTTTGTCTTGCGCACATCTAGGCAGTTAGAGTGTTTTTCCGAATGAAGCAAGGCTCCGGCCCCAGGGTTGACGAAAAGTTAACCGGCGGCGAGCCGTGCCAGAGCGGCCTCGTGCAGGCGCGGATCGCCCACGGCCAGCACCTGATCACCGGATCCGAGGGTGAGCGGCGCGCCCTGCCAGTCGGTGATCCGGCCGCCCGCGCCCTCGACCACCGGCACCAGGGCCATGAAGTCGTAGACCCCCATGCCGGCCTCGACCACCAGGTCCAGACGGCCGCTCGCCAGGGTGCCGTAGGAATAGCAGTCGCCGCCGTAGAGCGGATACTTGACGGCACGGCGCAGGCGGTCGAAGGCCGTCGCGGCCGGGCCTTGGAACATGTCCGGCGAGGTCGACGAGAGGATCGCGGCGGCCAGGGACGGGCAGGGGCGGGTCCCGACCTCGGAGGTCCCGTCCCTGCCGCGCAGCAGGCTCCGGCGGCCGGCCGCTCCGACCCAGCGCTGCTCGAGCATGGGAATGTCGATCACGCCGACGATCGGGCGGGCGTGCCGGGTGAGGGCGATCAGGGTGCCGAACCAGGGCTGGCCCGCGACGAAGCGCTTGGTGCCGTCGATGGGATCGAGAACCCAGACGTAATCGGCCTCTCCGCCTTCGGTGCCGTGCTCCTCACCGATGATGCCGTGCTCGGGAAAGGCTTCCGCGATGATCCGGCGCATCGCCGCTTCGGCCTCGCGATCCGCCTGGGTCACCGGCGTCTCGTCGGCCTTCTCCTCGACCGCCGCACCCTTTTCGAACCAGCGCCGGATGATCGCTGCGCTTGCCTCCGCGAGCCGCTCGGCCAGCGCGAGGTAGTCGTCCAGGTGATCCGGGGCGCCGCCGTCCGGCATGGCCGCGGCGCCTATTCCGGCAGGGCCGGCGGGTCGTCGTGCTGTTGCCGCAGGTAGGCCAGCAGGGCGGCGATGTCCTCTTCCTTGCGCAGGCCGGCGAAGGCCATCTTGGTTCCGGGTACCCACTCCCTGGGCTTGGCGAGGAAGGCCGCCATGTTGTCGTAGTTCCAGGTCTCGCCGGCCTTTGCCTCGAAGGCGGAGGAATAGTTGTAGCCTTCGACGCTGGCGATCCCGCGGCCGAGAATCCCGAAAAGCGCCGGTCCGACGCGGTTGGCCCCGCCGCTGTCGAAGGTGTGGCAGGCACTGCACTTGCGCGCGACCTTCCGGCCCGCCGCCGGATCGGCGGCGGCGATCATCGCGCCCAGGCCCGAAGCGGCGTCGGACGCCGGCAGGGCCGCTTCCTGGGTCTCGGTGGCGGCCGTCGCGCCGGCCTCCGCGGCTTCGCCCGCTGCAGCGGCGGCCTCGGCAGTCGTTTCGACGGGCTCGTTCGCGGCTTCGCCGACCGCCTCGCTGGCCTCGCCCGCCGTCTCGCTGGCCTCCGACACGATCCCGGCGGCGGCCTCGTCCGCCGCCTCGGCCGCGGGCTCCGGCGCCGCCTCTGGCTCCGGCAGCGGCTTCGGATCGTTGCTGAGGCCGCGCATATAGGCGATCAGCTCGGCCCGGTCGTTGGCGCTCCTCAGCCCGGCATAGGCCATCTTCGTGCCCGGCGCCCAGCCCCTGGGGTTGGCGAGGAAGGCATCGAGGTTCTCGTAGCTCCAGGTCTCTTCGGACCTCTCGGCCAGCGCGTCGGAGTAGTTGAAGCCATCGCCCGTGGCGATCGGACGGCCGACGATGTCCCAGAGGTTGGGGCCGACCCGGTTGGCGCCGCCTTCGTTGAAAGTATGGCAGGCCGTGCATTTCCTGGTGACGCCCTCGCCCGCCGCGGGGTCCACGGAGGCCAGCAGCACCAGCACGGATTCCTCGACCGCTTCGGGCGCCGCGGCCGCGGCGACCGCATCGCCCGCCTCCGGCGTCGCGATGACGTAGGCCCGTTCTTCCGGCGCCTTCGGCACCTGCACGACGAAGCCGGCGACAAAGCCGCTCGTCATGGCGACGATGCCAGCGAGGATGATGGCGGCGGCGATCTTGTTCACTTCGAGGGAGTCCATGGCCGTCCCCTGGAATGCACTGGTTCTTTGGCTTTCGGCGGCGTGACCATAGCGACGGACCGGGGCCCGTTCAATACTGCGTGCCGCGGGCGAAAGCGCTTTTCCCGCCCGCCCGGCGGCCTTATTCTCGCGCCTTCGGAAGACCGCTTGGCCCCATCCTTGGCATGAACCCCATCGTCGTGATTCCGGCGCGCCTGGCTTCGACGCGCCTGCCCGACAAGCCGCTGGCCGACATCCACGGCCGGCCGATGATCGTGCACGTCTGGCGGCGTGCCATGGACGCCGGCGTCGGCCCGGTGCTCGTGGCCTGTGCCGAGGCGGCGGTCGCCGCCGCGGTGGAGGCGGCGGGCGGCCGGGCGGTCCTGACGCGGCCGGATCATCCCTCCGGCTCCGACCGGATCTGGGAGGCGTCCCGGGCGTTCGACCCCCAAGGCCGGCACGACGTGATCGTCAACCTGCAGGGGGATCTGCCGAACCTCGATCCCCAGGTGCTGCGCGCGGTGCTGGAGCCCCTGGCGGAGCCGGCGGTCGACATCGCCACCGCGGCGGTCCTGATCGACGACCCGGCCGAACGCGACGATCCCCACGTGGTCAAGGCGGTCGCCGACTTTGGCGACCGCCGCATCGCGCAAGCGCAGGATTTCCTGCGCGCGCTTCCCCCGGACCATGACGGCCCGGCCTATCATCACGTCGGCATCTACGCCTACCGCCGCGAAGCCCTGGCCCGCTTCGTCGCTCTGCCGCCCTCGGCCCGCGAACTGGAGCACAAGCTGGAGCAGCTGCGCGCCATGGACGACGGGCTCCGGATCGACCTGGCCTTGATTGACAGCGATCCGCTCGGTGTCGATACTCCGGGCGATCTGGTCCGGATCCGCGAGCTCATGGCACCTTCGGCCGGATAGCTCCCCTTTACAGCTCCCAAAAGGCTTTCTCCGCGGGACCCGTCATGGCCGAAACCTCCCAGTCAGAGCCCTTCATCGCCTTCCAGGGCGTCTACGGCGCCTATTCCGACATGGCCTGCCGGGCGGTCTTTCCGGACCTCACCACCTTGCCCTGCCCGGACTTCGAGGACACCTTCGCGGCCGTTTCCGACGGCCGGGCGCGCCTGGCGATGATCCCGATCGAGAACTCCAGCGCCGGCCGGGTCGCGGACATTCACCATCTCCTCCCGGAATCCGGACTGCACATCATCGGCGAGCATTTCCAGCGGGTCGACCATCACCTCCTGGCGCCCAAGGGCGCCACGCTCGAGAGCGTCCGGACGGTCCAGAGCCACGTCCAGGCCCTGTCCCAGTGCCGGGACTTCGTGCGCCGCCGGGGCTTCAAGCCGGTGGTGCGCGCCGACACCGCGGGCGCGGCCGAGGAGGTCGCCCAGGCGGGCGATCCCAGCCGCGCCGCCCTCGCCTCGGCCTTGGCCGGCGAGATCTACGGCCTGGACAGCCTGGCCGAGGACGTCCAGGACACCGCGCACAACACCACCCGCTTCCTGATCATGGCCGAGGAGCCGGTGCACCCGGAGGCCGACGAGGGGCCGGTGATCACCTCCTTCGTGTTCCGGGTGCGCTCGGTGCCGGCGTCGCTCTACAAGGCCCTGGGCGGCTTCGCGACCAACGGGGTCAACATCACCAAGCTGGAGAGCTACATTGTCGACGCCAACTTCACGGTGGCCCAGTTCTATGCCGACATCGAAGGCCATCCCGAGGACCGGCTGGTGCGCCTGGCCCTGGAGGAGTTGAGCTTCTTCTCCCGCGAGGTCAAGATCCTCGGAGTCTACGCCGCCAACCCCTTCCGCAGCAGCGGCGAATACCAGGGCGACTGAACGCGCCCCCCGGGCCGCTGTGCGGCCGTCCAGGCCCGGACGCCCTTTTGCGGCCCCGAAGGGATGACCTATGGCGCCGACGGTGTTGTCGGTGTGGGGCCGATTCGAGGGAGGGCCGGAAGTGACCTTTGTGGGCATCAACTACCTTGCAGTGGCCGTTGCCGCCGGGGCCGGCTTCGTCTTCGGCGCCTTATGGTACGGGCTGCTCGGCAAGCAATGGATGGCGGCGCTGGACCTCAGCGAGCAGCCGAAGCAGAGCCCCGGCCCCTACGTCATCGCCTTCGCCGCCCAACTGGTCATGGCCTGGGTCCTGGCCGGCGTGGTCGGGCATTTCGGCGAGGTGACCCCGATGACGGCGCTGGTCACCGCGTGCCTGGTCTGGGTCGGCTTCGTCGTGACCACCCAGACCGTCAACCACCGCTTCCAGAGCGCCCGCTGGTCGCTCACCGTGATCGACAGCGGCCACTGGCTCGGCGTCCTGCTGGTCATGGGCCTGGTGATCGGCTTGGTCGGGGTCTAGATCAAACTGCGTTTAATTGGACTCAATTAAGCGCAGATAATTTGATCTATTCCATATAGTTAGAGCAGCTTATCCGCGTTCGAATGGACGCGGGCCGCTCTAGTGTGCCTTTGATGCCGAAACCGCGGAAGCGGATTCCACAATCTAAAGGGACGCCGACTTGTTGAATCCGGCGTGATTCAGCCCGGCATCGACGCCATCGCCGAACGGGCGGCCGTGCCGGGGTGAGGCAGACGGGCTCTACCTGAGGCTGAGGATGTAGGCGACGATGTCGTCGGTCTGCTTCGGGGTCAGGATGAGGTCGGGCATGGTCTCGTGCGGCGTCCGCAGGAAGACGCGCAGGCCGACCTCGCTCGCCGAAGAGTCGGCGGCGACCTGCTGGAAGGGCGGCGCGCCCGCGGGCGAGACCAGGATGTCGCCCGCCTCGACCGCATGACAGGCGGCGCAGACCTCCCGCGCCAGGCGTTGGCCCGCCACGGCGTCGCCCGCCTCCTGGCTCCGGGCCGGGGCGAGAAGCGGAAGGGCGGCCAGCAGGGCGACCAGGAGCAGAAAGATGATCCGCGGTCTCATGCGAGCGATCCTCTCAGATGTGATGGCGCATAGGCGCTGACGCCCTCATGTTTCGTCCCTCGACACGCTCGGAATGAGGGGGCTCGGGATGAGAAACCTGGTCCTGAGTCGCGCCTACGCGCCGTGCTGCGCACTGAAGGGCAAGGTCGGCACCCTGAGTCCATGGCTTCGCTCCCTGGCGGCTTGACGGTTTCGCTCCAACGCCACCGGCCCTCAATACAACAGGTGAGCCTGGCGCGCGCTCAGCCAGGCCTGCTCCTCCGGGACCGCCAGGGCGTCGAGATCCTGGGGCGTGGCGGCCGGGTCGTCGACCCATTCGCGCAGCAGCGGGCCGCCGCAGATGACGTCGATGGGCCGCTTGCCCAGCTCGTACTCGTAGGGGAAGTCGCGCCAGATCCCGTACTCCGGGTAGAGTCGGCGGAGCGCCTTGAAGGCCAGCGCCTGCAGGCGCCAGGGCCGGAAGGCCCGGTGTTCGTAGCCGGGGGCCTCGGCATGGATCTGCAGGCCGTGGCAGAGCGCGCCCTGGTGCTTGTGGAAGGTCGGCTCGAACCAGCAGTCGCGCAGGCGGCAGCCGGCCAGCCACGCGGGCGCCAGGGTCTGCATCTCGGCCAGAATCCGGCGCGCGTCGATGTCCGGCGCGCCGAAGAGCTCGAGCGGCCGGGTCGTGCCGCGGCCCTCGGAAAGGGTCGTACCCTCCAGCATCACCGTGCCCGGAAAGGCCCGCGCCATCCAGGGGTTGGGCGCGTTGGGGCTGGGGTTGACCCAGACCCTTTCGCCCAGGGGCCAGCCGAAGCCCGGCCCCGCCTCGGGCTGCCAGCCCTGCATCTCGACCACGGTGTAGTCGACGTCGAGGCCGAGCGTGGCGACGAACCAGAGGCCGAGTTCGCCCAGGGTCAGGCCGTGGCGGATCGGTAGCGGCCCGGCGCCGACGAAGCTCTCCCAGCCGGCGCGCAGGCGCAGGCCCTCGGCCGGCCGGCCGGCCGGGTTGGGCCGGTCCAGCACCCAGACCGCCTTGCCGTGCCGCGCGGCGGCCTCCAGGACGTAGCGCAGGGTCGTGGTGTAGGTGTAGATCCGGCAGCCCAGATCCTGCAGGTCGACCAGCAGGACGTCGAAGCTCTGCATCATCGCGTCCGTCGGCCGGCGCACCTCGCCGTAGAGGCTGAAGACCGGGATGCCGTGCACCGGGTCGTCGTAGTCCGGCGACTCGATCATGTTGTCCTGCTTGTCGCCGCGCAGGCCGTGCTGCGGGCCGAAGGCGGCGCTGAGCCGGAGGTCGCCGCAGGCGGCCAGGCCGTCGAGGGAATGGGTCAGGTCGGCGGTGAGCGAGGCGGGATGGGCGAGCAGGGCGACCCGCCTGCCGTCGAGCGGCGCGCGCAGGGCGGGGTCGGCGAGGAGCCGGTCGATGCCGAAGATCATGGCCGCCAAGCTGCTGGAAGTTCCAGGGCAAAGCAATCGGAATGATGGAAGTCCGGCTTGCCCGGCGGATGCGCCAGGGCCCAGTGGGAGATCCGCCCGCCCGCCTCCTCGATCACCGCCGAGAGGCCGAGCCGCCAGACCCCATCGCCCGGCGGCCCGGGCAGGCCTTCGAAGTTCAGCCCGGCCCGCAGCTCGAAGCTGTCGCCCTCCGACCGCACCTCGACCAGCGGCGCGGCGATCTCCTCGGCCGAACGCATCCCGTCGCGATAGCCCTCGAAGCGATAGGCCGCCCAGCGTCGCGAGGGCGCGAGGTTGACCTCGTAGTAGGCGCCGCCCGGCGCCGCGCGCAGGAAGGCCTCGAAGCAGGTGTGCCGCCAGAGGCCGTCGGCACGCGCGGGCGCCGTGACCGGCGGCAGGATCAGGCCGCCGATCTTCCCGGTCACCAGATAGCGCAGCCCCAGCCCGCCGGGCTCCGGCCGCAAGACCTCGACCGCGATCTCCGTCACGGCGTCGCAACGCGAGTCCGGGTGAAGCTCGAGGCGCAGCCGCATGCCGGCCCTAGCGTCGCCGCGCGGCGATGATCCCCTCGACCTTGCGGCCGTCCTCGCCGTCCCAATAGGCGCGCGTGTTCTTGGCCGAGTCCGACATGAGGAAGCGGAAGTCGTCGTCGTCCAGAGAAGCCGGCCGCACCCCGGTCTTCGCGGAATCGGGATAGCCGACCACCTCGGGCACGATGCTGGTCGAAATCGCCAGGAAGACCAGGTCCTCCTCGCCGGTGTTGATCAGTTGGTGCGCGCTCTCCGGCCCACCGGGCAGATTCACGATGTAGTCCTGTGGCTTCACCTCGTGGACCTCCTTGCCGAGCCGCAGCACGCCCACACCGCCGAGGATGAAGAAGTGCTCCTCGTTGCCGTGGTGGTGGTGAAAGGGAAAGGCGGCCTTGCCCGGCGGTATGCGCGTGACGTTCGCGCCGATCTGCCGCGCGCCCAGCGGCAGCGACAACTCGGTCATGCTGTGGGCGAAGTGTGCGCCGCTGCCCCCGCTGTGGGTCTCGGCCTCGGCGACGTTGATCACGGGCTTGGTCATCCTCGATCTCCTCTGAAAGGCATTCTCGACATTCCGTCTCACAGACGCCATGGCCTCGAGCTCTGGGAAAACCTTGCCTCGGATCCTGCGGCGCGCGGCCCGGACCTGCCGGAGACGCCGCGCGCCCTCCCGACCCGGCGTGCTGGCGGGCGACAGGAAGCGCACCGTGTCGCCGGGCTCGAGAAGGGATGGCAGAAGCGTCGGGGCGGACTGGGACATGAAGGGCTGGTTCCACACGGCCTGTCGGTGCATTCCAAGCGCCGCCGCGTCGCGTGTCCAGTTTTTCGGATCACCGCTTCCGAGCGGGAAGCACCTTCTGCCGGCGTCCCGGGCGTAGTAGCGTCTCTCGGCGATGCCTGCGCCCAACACCCCGGAGTCGGTGGCGGAGATTCTGCGCCTCCTCGATGACGGCGGCGCGGGATGCCTGCTGTTCGGCGGCTGGGCCGAGGAGGCGCTCGGGCTTTGCCGGCCTCGCCCGCATGGCGACGTCGATCTTCTCCTGCCGGCGCCGTCGTTTCGCGTCCTCGACGATCTGCTGCTTGGCGGCGGCGCGGGCTGGCGGGACGTCCCGCTCAAGCGCTTCGCCCACAAGCGCGCCTTTCTGTCCGAAGGGCTCCTGGTCGAGGTGATCCTGGTGCGGCAGGAGGCGGGGAAGCCGTTCTCGATGTTCTGGGGCGACCTGCGGTTCGACTGGTCCCTTCCGCTTGCGGAACGCGGCCGCCTGGGTCCCTACGAGGTCCCTTGCGCCGCGCGGCGGAACCTGCGGCGGTATCGGGCCGGCTACCGCGCGACCGAGCCGTGGCGATGGCGGGATCCGACCTCGCGTCTTCCCCGGCCTCGATGAGACGGAACCGGGCCCGCTTCTCCGGCTGCGGTCTCTGCGCGCGTCCAAGGTCTGGGATCGGCCAGAAGCGGCGATTGCTGACGAGCGCGGCACTGGACGGGTTGAGACCGGCACCGCCGGGACAGCGCTTTTTTGTTCCACGGTGCGCGTATTGAACACGGTGATCTGGATAAAAACGAGAGCGTCGCTGCGGGCGATGCCAAAGGCGGCGCCGTAGCGGAAGTCCGCGGCGTCATGCTCCGTGATGGTCATGAACTGATCGTTTTCGGGCACGTCGAGCGTTTCGCGCATCGCCCGGTACAGGCTGTCGAAAATCGCTTGGCGGCAGGCTTCCGGCTTTCCGACACACAGTGAGATGTGAGAGAGCGGCATCGCAGGCCCTGGCCATTTCGGTATTCTAGAGCAGCTTATCCGGGTTCTTTTGGACGCGTATAAGCTGCTCTGAATCTATAAAGCGGAAACCGGTCCCGCGTACTGGCATCAAATCTTCGCCGCATGTGAAATGAACGGCGAGAGTTCCGGCGCCTCGGGACGCAAGCGCTTGGACGACTCAAAGTCGCAATCTCTGTTGTAGGCAACGCGTGATCGCGTCTCGATGTTCCTGAGCGTTGCGCGCCATCGCTCGGCGAGGACATCCAAGCTGTTCACCCCGTCCTCGCCGGCCTCCAGATATGTCGCGCTGCCGATCCCATGCAGGATCTCCGGCTGCAGAACGTCGAAGCCGATGTAGCGATACGAGTAGAGGATCGGCCAGAGGTGCAGACGCGTGTCGCCTTCGACCCCATCGTGGGCGCACGCTTCAGCCGACGACCCGGTCGTCACGCAAGCGATCATCTTCTTGCCGCGGAACAGGCCGGTATCATGCCTCATGGTGCTTCGATAGATCGAACCGTAGACGAAAACACGGTCCATCCAGCCCTTCAGCATTGCCGGCATGCCGAACCACCAAAGCGGGAAATGAACAACCAGGAAGTCGGCTTGAGAAAGCTTTCCGACCTCGGCGGCCACGTCGCTGGGGGTCGTCCCCCGCTCGGCATGAAACCGCTGCTCGGTCTGCACGTGGAACGCATCCGGGTTCGCGCGGGTCGCGTAGTGTTCCGGCCGATCACATGGATCGAAGCCCATCGAGTACAGGTCTGAAAGCGTCGTAGCCCAGCCGTGCTCGGACAGAGTCTCCTCGGACATCCGGGCCAGTCTCGCGTTCAGCGATTTTCTCTCCGGATGGGCGAGAACGATATGGGCACGCATGCTTCGTCACTCCCTCAGGCGCGCAAACGGAAAGCCCGCCCGCAAGGACCCGCAAGGACAGGCGCCACAGCGTCGGGTCCGCGCTTCACCGGCGGCGTTTGATCTAGGCATACCTTCCGAAGCGTTCCCTGCCGAACATCCGGCGATAGTCACCGGGGTTCAAGCCCGTTTTGCGTTTGAACAAACGGCGAAAGGAAGAGGTGTCCTCGTATCCGACCGCGAAGCCGATCCGCTCGATGCTCTCGCTGCTGGTCTCCAGCATCTGCTTGCTCTCTTCCACGCGAACGGCCTGGATATAGTCCATCGGGGAGTAGCCGGTTGCGCGGCGAAACCGGCGGGCGAAGGTCGTGGGGGCCAGGCCGGAACGCTCGATCATTGTCGTCACGGGATTCTCGACGGTGTAGTTCTTGGCGATCCAGACCTGACAGCGCCGGACATCGGTATCGCTGTGCGGAATGCCGAGGGGCATGGCCCTGAAGGGCGCCTGCAACCGGCCTTGATCCGGCAGCAGCCAGAGCTTTGCCGCGCGCACGGCGTGTTCGACGCCGAGATACCTCGTGATCAGGAAGAGCGCCAGTTCCTGCCACGCCGTGGTTCCGCCCGAAGTCACGACGCTGTCGTTCGCGTCGGCAAAGCAAAGGTTCTTCTCGAGGCGAAGCCGGATCTTTGGGTAATGGGTTCGGAACAGGCTCTCGTAGGCCCAGTGGGTCGTTGCCTCGACTCCGTCCAGCAGCCCGGCTTCCGCCAGATACAAGGCGCCGGTGCAGGCGCCGACCAGCCGGGCGCCCCGATCGTAAATGTCGTGGATCCACGCAAAGGTCTCGGCGTCGGCCTTTCCGAGCGGCTGAGACGTCGAGGCGAAAATGCCCGGGAACACGACGATGTCCGTTTGCTCCACCTGATGCAAAGCGGCGTCGGGTGTCACCAGGTTGCCGCTGGCGCAGAGGAAGGGCTCGTCGCGCGCCGCGATGATCTGAACCTTGAAGAGCGGCGTTTCGGGCTCGCCGGTGACGAAAGCCTCCCAGCCCACGCCGACGGACGACAAGACGTCGTAGAGCCCGAAGAGCCCCGAGGCCGGCGTAATCTCGGACGCAAACAAGCTTACGGAGATGAGGCGCGTGGAACCGGGCACGATGGCCTCCTTGGCTGCCTATCGTGGTTGATTTGCCCCCGGTTAGGAGATTTTGCCTCTTTTTGACGGCCCTCTGCAATGCTCGGATAGATGAAACACAACAAACGAAGGGAGGGCGGCATGACCGACAGGGAGCACTTGACGACATCGAAGCAGCACGACGGCAATGAGGGAAGCGGACACGGGACGTCGCGCCGGACGTTCCTGAAGGGAACCGCGCTTGGTCTGGCCGGAGCCGGCGGCTTGGCCGCGCTGGCGGCGCCGAAGCCGGCCCGGGCCTGGGGCGATGATCTGGCGGAGAGGACTCCGGCCTGGGTCGACAGGGCGGATCGCCTGTCCGACCGGGCACTCTTCAGAAAGGTCCGCAGGGCCTTCGTTCTCGACAAGAACGTCACCTACATGAATGTCGGAACGACCGGGTCGATGCCCCGTCATGTGCTGAGAGCCTACCGGCGCAACAACCGCCTGATCGCCGAGAACCCGCGGGAAAACCTCGGCGGCACATCGGCCATGCGCGCGCGGATCGCGCCGCAGTTCGGCTGCAACCCCGATGAGCTCGTCATCTCCGGCAACACCACGGAAGGCATGTGCATGTCGCTCAACGGCGTGACGCTCGAGGCCGGAGACGCGATCATCACGACGAATCACGAGCACCCTGCCGGCATAGCGCCTCTGGCGCTGCTGCGGGACCGACGCGGCGTCGCGGTGATTCCGGTCACGCTGCCGGTCGGCACCGAGCAAAGCGCGTTCGACTACGTGGATCTTTTCGCCCAGGCGATCGCCGACGCCCGCGCCAGGGGCCTGAACCCGAGGATGATGGTGTTCTCGGCGCCGACCTTCGTCACCGGGACCATGCTTCCGATCCGCATGCTGGCGGACCTGGCGATCGCCGAGGGGATCTACACCCTGGTCGACGGGGCCCACGCCTCCGGCATGTTCGACCTGGACTTTCACGGCCTGGGAATCGATTTCTTCGCGGGATCGGGACACAAGTGGCAATGCGGTCCCGGCGGCACCGGCGTCTGGTACATCCGCAACCAGACCGACTCCAATCCCTTGCCCTTGCCGCGCTTCTATCCGACGCGCACGCTGGTCTACGACGTCTTCGGCAGCGACGTGCCGGTTCCGGACGGCGATCGCGAACCGTCCAGCGACTACGATGTCGGGCTCTTCAACCAGTCGCACGGCAATCCGAACTATCCCGCGAACCAGGCCCTGGTGGATTCCTGCGACTTTTGGACGGCCATCGGCCGGCTGCGGATCGAGGACCACATTCTGGGTCTGAGCGACTATACCAAGGCCAGGATCGTCGATTACTGGGGGATCGAAGCCCTCCGTTGTCCCAAGGACGACCCGGAACTCGTTTCGGCCCTGACCTCCTTCGTCCCGCTCAACGCCTTCGCCCCGACCGATGGCGCAAGGTCGTCGGAGTTCGTCACCAGGCTGCGGGAGGAGTACGGCTTCGTCGTCCGCAACACCAGCGTGGCCATGCCGCAGGGCGGGCCGAATCACCGGCCGCTGCGCATCTCGACCCATTTGTTCCACGATCTGGACGACGTCGATGGCGTCATCGACGCCGCGATCGATCTTTCGGAAAAAATGGCCGCCGGCGCCTGAGCCTGCGGGCCGCGAGCGCGGATCCGCCGCGGGCTCGGCCACGAGCCCGCGGCGGCCGCACCGCCAAGCATAAAGCCAACCAGAAACCCAACCAGAAACCAGGGGGCAGGAAGACATGACACGACAGGATCTCAGTCGGATTCGATGGGCATCTCCTTCGCCGGACGCCACACGGCGTCGTTTGCTGAGCGGCGCGCTTGCCGCAACGGCGCTGGCGGCGCTGCCGCTCCGCGGGGCGGCAGCGGCCGGCAAAGTCGATGCGCGCCTGGCGAAGCTCGGAGTCGCCCTTCCCGAGGTGCCGCCGCCCGTGGCGAACTACGTGCCCTATACGGTCGCCGACGGCCTCGTCTACGGCGCCGGGCAGCTCGCCTTCAAGGACGGCGAACTCATGCATCCGGGCAAGGTGCCGAGCGACGTCTCGATCGAACAGGCGCAGGAAGCGGCCCGTCAGTGCGCGATCAACTTGATCGCGGCCGTCAAGGCGGCCTGCGACGGAGATCTGGACCGGGTGCAGCGATGTCTGCGCATCCAGGGATTCATAGCGTCCGCGGACGACTTTACCGGGCAGTCCAAGGTCATGAACGGGGCTTCCGACTTCCTCGTCGAGGTCTTCGGCGACGCCGGACGCCACACCCGCCTCGCCCTCGGCACCAACACCTTGCCGCTGAACGCCTGCGTGGAAATCTCGGGGATCTTCGCGATTTCCTGACGCGGTCTCGAAAACCGCCGGTCGAACCGGACCGCCACCCTCGCGTGTCCGGCGGCCTCTTGATCGGCGCCGGTGGCAACAAGCCGAGCGACCGGCGGCTTTTCCGGCCGGGCAGGGGCCGAACTGTGCCGGCAACCTCGCCAGGCGCGGCTTGTCGCCCGACGGCGAGGTGCCGGTGCGCGCCGGCCGCCGCCTCTCCATCTGTGTCTGGTACCATGTGGCGACGACCACCGGCTGCGGGACATCCGGGTGGTATGAACCGAGGCGCGGCCGGGCGTGTGACTTCGGTCACCTCCGGCCAGGAGGCGCCGGTCGGCTCCGTTTTCCCCTTGCGTCCCGCCGCGTCCTATCGAGGGGCCGCAGCAACAGGTCGCGCCGTTGCGCTCGGGTCAAGGCGCGCGAGATCTGCTATGATACCAAGGAGCAGTGATAATGACTCATTTGACCGTGTTTACTTGCCCGCCCGCCAGGCGCGCTTCGCGCAGCGGTGCTGGAGTACCGTAAGCGGAGCGCAACGCCGCGGGCGGGCAAGCAAACACGGCCTTCGGTGGCGCGCGGCGGACCGCCGCGCGCCATCAAATGGGTCATTATCACTGCTCCTTGGTATAAGGCCTCCGATGCGGATCCTGATCCTCACCTTCGGCTCGCGCGGCGACGTCCAGCCCTACGTCGCGCTGGGCGCCGCGCTGCGGACGCGGGGGCACGAGGTCGCGGTGAGCACGGGGCGCGGCTTCGAGGCCATGATCGAGGCCGGGGGCCTGGCGGCCGTGCCGCTCTCGGTCGACGTCCGCGGTCTGCTCGAGACGCCCGAGATCCAGGGGGCGCTGCACTCCTTCGCCGGCAAGGTCCGGGCCTGGCGCGCCTCCCGGGCCATGACGCGCCGGCTCTTCGACGACATGTGGGAGGTCGCGCGTGCCCTGAGGCCCGACCTCATGGTCTACCACCCCAAGGCCTTCGTCGTGCCGCTCCTGGCCAAGGCCCTGGGACGGGTCGCGGTGCCCAGCTTCCTGCAGCCGGCCTACGTCCCGACCGCCGCCTTCCCGAACCCGGTGCTGCCCTTCGCCGGGCTCGGGTCCCTGGGCAACCGCGCGAGCTACGGCCTCGTCGGCCTGCTGATGCGTCTCGGCACCCGGGCGGTCCTGCGCGACTGGCGCCGCGACCGGCCGGAGATCGCGCGGCTGGGCCCCTGGGATCCGGTCGAGGGCCACGACCCGCGCGGCGCCGGCGTGCTCCGCCTCCACGCCCACAGCCGCCACGTCGTACCGACGCCCCCGGACTGGGCGGCGCGGGAGCGGGTCACCGGCTACTGGTTCACCGCGCCGGAGGACGACTGGCAGCCGCCCGAGGCGCTGTCCCGCTTCCTCGCCGCGGGGCCGCCGCCGGTCTACTTCGGCTTCGGCAGCATGCCGGCGGCGGACGCCGGGCGGATGACGCGCGTGGTTCTCGACGCGCTGGCCGCGACGGGCCGGCGCGGCCTCCTGGCGACCGGCTGGGGCGGCCTCGAGGCCGGGGCTCAATCCCAGCAGGTCCTGGCCCAGCAGGTCCTGGTGATCGAGGCCGCGCCCCATAGCTGGCTCTTCCCGCATTGCGCGGCGGTGGTCCACCACGGCGGCGCCGGCACCACCCACGAGGCGCTGCGCTGGGGCCGGCCCACGATCGTCTGCCCGGTCTTCGGCGACCAGCCCTTCTGGGGCCGCCGGGTCCAGGCGCTGGGCGCCGGCCCCGCGCCCCTGCCGCAGAAGCGCCTCACCGCCGCGGCGCTGGCCGCGGCGCTCTCGGCGGTCCGGGATCCGGCCCTGGTGAACCACGCCGCCGCTCTCGGCGCGGCCCTGCGCGCGGAGCCCGGGGTCGCCGCCGCGGTCGAGGCCCTCGAGACCCTGATGGCCGAGCGCAGCGCGCGGTCCCTGGCGGAGCCTTGATCGAAAAAGGCGATCAAAAAACCTGTTACCATCGATTTCAAAAGCTGCGGACCCCTTCCGAGGTGAAGGGCATTGGATTTATGACTCTATAAAGTATTTCATAAGGGGACCCGAAGATGAACGATATGCCTCATCCGCAGGCCGAGGCGCTGTCCGGCCTCGACAAGCGCTCTGCGAGCGCCGTGCCGATCACGGTTGCCTTCGGCGACGGCATCGGGCCGGAGATCATGCACGCCAGCCTCAAGGTGCTCCTGGCGGCCGGCGCGGACATCGCGGTCGAGCCGATCGAGATCGGCGAGCAGGTCTACCTCGCGGGCAACTCCGCCGGGATCGACCCCCAAGCCTGGGACAGCCTGCGCCGCACCAAGGTCTTCTACAAGGCGCCGATCACCACGCCCCAGGGCGGCGGCTACAAGAGCCTGAACGTGACCGTCCGCAAGTCCCTGGGCCTCTTCGCCAACGTCCGGCCCTGCACCGCCTACGCGCCCTTCGTGGCGACCAAGCATCCCGGCATGGACGTGGTCGTGATCCGCGAGAACGAGGAAGACCTCTACGCCGGGATCGAGCATCGGCAGACCGACGAGGTCGTGCAGTGCCTGAAGCTGATCTCGCGCCCGGGCTGCGAGAAGATCGTCCGCTACGCCTTCGAATACGCCGTGGCCAACGGCCGCAGCAAGGTCACCTGCTTCACCAAGGACAACATCATGAAGCTGACCGACGGCCTGTTCCACAAGGTGTTCGACGAGGTGGCGGCCGACTACCCGCAGATCGAGAACGAGCACTGGATCGTCGACATCGGCGCGGCCAAGCTGGCCGACACGCCGGAGGCCTTCGACGTGGTCGTGATGCCGAACCTCTACGGCGACGTGCTCTCCGACGTCGCGGCCCAGATCGCCGGCTCGGTCGGCCTGGCGCCCTCGGCCAACGTCGGTGCCCAGGGCGCGATGTTCGAGGCGATCCACGGCTCGGCGCCGCGCCGCGCCGGCCAGGACGTCGCCAATCCCTCGGGACTGCTGCTCGCCGGGGTCATGATGCTGCACCACATCGGTCAGTCCCAGGCCGCCGAGAAGGTCCACAACGCCTGGCTCAAGACCATCGAGGACGGCCTCCACACCTACGACATCTTCGACAAGGAGGTCTCCAGCCTGAAGCTCGGCACCAACGCCTTCGCCGATGCGGTCATCGCCCGGATCGACGAGGCGCCGGAGACCCTGGCCCCGGTCCGCAGCGGCGGCGCGGCCAAGCCCTTCGAGGTGCCGGAGGCGCGGCGCCGGCCGCCGGCCAAGAAGGAGCTGGTCGGCATCGACGTCTTCGTGCACTGGTCCGAACGGGATCCGGCAGCCCTGGCCGAGGCCCTGCAGGCGGCCGAGAACGGCGCCTACAAGCTTGCCATGATCACCAACCGGGGCGTCAAGGTCTGGCCCGACGGCCTGCCCGAGACCTTCTGCACCGACCATTGGCGCTGCCGTTTCCTGGCCGAGCCGGGCAAGCAGCTCAACAAGTCGATGGTGGTCGAGTTGCTTCAGAAGCTGGCCAAGGAGGGCGTGGACTTCATCAAGACCGAGCACCTCTTCACCTTCGACGGCGAGCCCGGCTACTCTCTCGGCCAAGGCCAATAGCCCAGCTCCTCGGCGCTCGCCGACGGCCCTGCGCAGGCCTGTTGCGCAGGGCCTTTTTCTTGCGCGCGGTCCCGCCGCCGGACGGCGCCTGCCGGCGGCGCCGGGGCTGCACGGATCGTTTTCTTCGGATGATCCGACGATTGAAAAGCGGCACCCTCGGACAATATGGATGAAAATCGATCGCTGCCACCGTCCGCTCGAAGCGGTCGTGCCTGCCGCGCTCGCGCCAAGGCCAGGTGCCAGCGATGCGAAGACAGGGAGGCCGCGATGGCCGACGACCTCGACCCGACAACGGGCAGACCCAAGCCCTTGACCGCCGGGGAGGAGGCAGCCGTCCGCAAGGTGGTCCAGCAACAGATCATCGAGTGCCTCAACCGCTTCTACGCCATCGAAAGCGGCATGTGGGGCCGGCCGATCAACGCCCTTATCCTGCGCACAATCATTCAGGGCCACCTGCAGGACCGCCTCTATGACATGTCCGCGCTGGCGGAAAGCCTCGACCTTCCGCTCACCACCATTCATCGCAAGGTCCAGGATCTCGTCGAGGGCGGCTATGTGGTCCGGACGAAGTTCGGCAAGTCCGTGCACCTCGCGCCCACGGAGCAAACCAGGGTGGCGATGGACGAGTCCTTCGAAGAGATGATCTGCACCATCCAAAGGCTCTACCGCGGCATCTGACGCGACGGCCGCCCGAGGCGGCAAGGCCGTCGTTCGATCCTCAGCCTGCAGGCCATCTGCCCGTCACCCGGCGTTCGGCGCGGCAGAACACGCTCTCCGGCTTCAAGGCATTACCGCCCCTTCGGCTTCGGCCGACCGATGTTTCCATTACGGAAGCATTGGGCCGAAAGCGCCCTTGCCCGGCCTGTCGGACCTCGCCACCTGGAGGGAGAGCCTCGATAGGGATGGCGCGAGGGAGTGCGGTGATGGCGAAGACAGTCCTCGTCGTCGGTGGCGGTATCGGCGGCACCATGACGGCGAACAGCCTGGTCTCAAAGCTCTACGAAGAGATTTGCGGCGACAAGGTCCGGGTCGTTCTGCTGACGGACACGCCGTGGCATCACTACAAGCCGGCCTGGATGTACGTCGCCTTCGACATGTTCTTCGAAGGCGAGCTGAAGCGCAGGCTGCGTCCGCTGCTGCGTCCCGAGATCGAGCTGAGGATCGCCAAGGTCGACGGCTTCGATTTCGCCGCCTCCCGGGTGACGACCGCGCAAGGCGAGCGCATCGACTACGACTACATGGTCGTCTCCACCGGCTGCCTGCCCGCCCCCGAGCGCATCGAGGGGCTCGAGGAAGCGGGCGACTACTTCTATCGCTACGAGCCGGCGCGCCGCCTCGCCGAGAAACTCCGGACGATCGAAAAGGGGCGCATTCTGATCACCGTCAGCTTCCCGAAGACGCCCAACGTGCCGCACCAATGCGGGATCGCGCCGATCGAGACCACTTTGATGCTGGACGAGTTCCTCCGCCGGCGGGGCGTTCGGGACGGCATCGAGATCGCCTACACCTATCCCACCGTGTCCCAGCTTCTGCGGAACTGCCTGTTTCTGCAGCGGGAAACCTGCGAGGTGCTGCCGTCGATCTTCGATACGCGCGGGATCAAGCACCAACGCCGCTTCACGCTCGACAAGGTCGATCCGGACGCGGGCATCGCCTATTCCGAGGAAGGGGCGGCGGAGAACTTCGACATCCTCATGTGCACGCCGCCGATCCGCGCCGTCGACGCGGTCATCGACAGCGGCGCCTCCCGCGCGGTCGACAACGAGGGCTGGCTGCCGACGGACCGCGCGACGCTTCAGCTCGAAGACCACCCCAACGTCTACGTGATGGGCGATACGGCGGACCTGCCGATCAGCAAGGCGGGCGGGTCCTGCCACAACCAGTCGCCCGTCATCACCAACAACATCGCCGGCGACCTGCGTCTCGGACGCACCGTCGACGTGTACGACGGCAAGGTCCAGGCCGTCGCCCAGATGGGCCTCGAGGCGGGCATGCCGCTTTGGTACGACTACGATGAGGATGTCCATCCGACGCCTCCGACCAAGCTCGGCGGCTTGCTGCGGAAGGGCTTCAACCGCGGGATCTACTGGTCGGTCGCCAGGGCCTTGGTGTGACGCCCATGGATCTCGAGGGCCCCGGCCAGTTGAACAAGGGAGACGCTTCCATGACCGATGTCGTCGCGGAGCTCCGCCCGGCAGCTCCGCCCCTCGACGACGCCACCCGAGACGGTCTCGACGACCTGATGGTCAAGCTGGAGCCGTTGATCCAAGGCCGCCGCCTGCACAACATCGTCGACCTTCTGTCCCTGGTTTCCGATGCCGTCGACATGTCGGACGACGCCATGGTGCAGAAGGTCATGAAGACCGCCGACGACGCCGTCGGCGGCGCCTGGACGCTCGGCAATGCGGCGCGCTATGCCGCGGCCCAGACCTCGAAGGCGCCGCCGCCGTCGCTGATCGGCCTTCTCCGTGCCGCCGGGGACGAGGACGTGCGGCGCGGGCTTCACTTCGCGCTCAAGTTCCTGTCCGTCCTCGGCCGGCAGATGCGAGACGATGATCGCTGATCCGACCGTCGGGACGGGCGATGTCGACCTCGAACGACTGTACCGGGATGAAATCAGGAAACTGGCCGCCAGCATCCGCGTGGACCGGCGGTTGAAGACGCCTGACTTCACCGCGACCAAACGCGGCAGGTTTTGCGGCAGCGAAGTCTCGATCGACGGCAAGCTTTCGCCCGCGCGGTGCTTGACCCAGCTGGGCTTTCGAACCCGGGCGTGTTCCCTCGGCATGGCGGCGACGGCCATCGTCGCGCAGAACGCCCCGGGATGCGCCTTGGCCGACATCGAAGCGCTCCGGGATCTGGTCCAGGACAGGCTGGCAGGCAAGGATAGGCCGCCCCCCGACGCGTGGCGGCAGTTGAGGCTCTTCGACGCGGCCCGGCCCGTCGTCGGCCTTCACGCCTCGATCTTGCTGCCCTTCGACGCGCTCATCGACGGCTTCAAATCCGTCGCCGATCGCTAGAGTAGCCCGCGTTCATTTGAACGCGGATAAGGCTGCTCTCACTATATGAGATAGATCAAACTGCGCCTAATTGAGTCCAATTAGGCGCAGTTTGATCTCGCCGGACCTGCCCCCAAGGGACAGCCCGACCGCCGGCGTCACGATCATCGGGTTCTTCCTGCTGTTTGGCCGCGCCGGCGGCGTTCATCCAGTCTTCATCTGTCTTTCAGCCAGTCTTCACGCTGCACTCATGTTGCGCTCATCGGCTTGACCCCAAGTACAACCTGCGGCGGTGCAGCTTGATACGGCCCCTTGGCTGCGTCGTCCGTCCCCGGGGTCGGCAAGGATCACGGCTTATGCCAGCCGCGGGCCGGTTGGGGATGAGGCTTATCCCATTTGGTGCTATGTTGCACGGCGTGTTTGGCCTGTTCGGCGGGCTCCGGCTTCGCCTCTGGAGATGGCATGAGTTACCGGACCAAGCTGCTGCTGGCCTTCGGGGTCCTGATCGGACTCACGATCGGCCTGACCGCGCTGTCGAACTGGGGCGGACGCCTGGCGCAGCTTCACATCGAGCGTGCCCGGCTCGCGCACGACGTCCTCGAGGGACACTGGCGCCTCTCCAGTCACACCTACCAGCTCTTCAAGCAGTTGGCCGACGCGCTGCTGATCGGCGACCAGGACCTGGGCAGGGGCGAGGCGGATCTGGAGCGAAAGCTGCGTGCCGACATTACGGATCTGCGCGAGATGATCGCCGACGAAATCGCCTTTGTCGAAGAGGACGAGCAGAAGGGGGAGCGGGGCGAACTGCTGACCCTCTCGCTGCTCGAGCGCCAGATCGACCGGGTGCTGGTCGAGTTCGCCGAGGTCCGGAACCTCCGGAACGTGGGCGAGCGCGGCAAGGCCTGGATCAAGCTGAACGCCGTCCTGGAGCAGAGCATCGACGGCAGCTTCAACGCCCTGCTGGCGGCGGCCATCGCCGAGGAGCATCGGGAAGTGAAGGCCGCCGACGCCAAGGCCCGGGCTCTGATCAACCGGGTGAACCTCATCGTCGACGGCCTCGCCGCCCTGGCGATCGCCGTCGGCATCCTCTGCGCCGCCCTGCTGCTCTCCGGCCTGCGCCGGCCGATGGTGGCGCTGCTCGCCGGCACGCGCGCCCTCCGCAAGGGCGACCTGACCCATCGCATAGAGCTCTCCGGCTCCGACGAGTTCGGCGAGCTCGCCCACAGCTTCAACCGCATGGCCGGCGAGCTGGAGGCCAAGAACCGGGACCTGGAGGCCGCCAAGGCCGACCTGGAGCAGGCCGTGACCGCCCGCACCGCCGAGCTTTGCGATGCCAACGCGGCCTTGGAGAAGGCGGACCAGGTGCGACGGCGCTTCTTCGCCGACATCAGCCACGAGCTGCGCACGCCGCTGACCATCATCCGTGGCGAGGCCGAGATCGGACTGCGCGGCAACGACAAGGCGATCGACGATTACAAGGGCACCCTGCATCGGGTCCTGGAGCAGGCCGAGCACACGGCCAGGCTGGTCGACGACCTGCTCTTCGTGGCACGCCAGAACGCCGGCGAGACCCGCATGTCGCGCCAGGCGATCGCCCTGCGGGAGATCGTCGAGAGCGTCTGCGGCGATGCCGAGGTCCTGGCCGAAAAGCGGGGCGTGACGGTCACCCTGCGGCAAGAGGTCGAGGAAGCGGTGGTGTCCGGCGATCCGGGCCGCCTGCGCCAGCTCTTCTTGATTTTGATCGACAACGCGATCCGCTACAGCGAGGCGCGGGGCGAGGTGAGCCTCTACATGGGCGCCGCGCCCAAGGGCGTGGTCGTGCGCGTCAGCGACGGCGGCATCGGGATCGGCCCGGACGAACTGGAGCGTATCTTCGAGCGCTTCTACCGCGGCGACAACGCCAGCGAGCACCATACCGAGGGCACCGGCCTCGGCCTGCCGGTCGCCAAGGCCATCGCCGACGCCCACGACGGCGAACTGGTCATCGACAGCCGCCTGGGCGAAGGCACCACGGCCAGCGTCTTCCTGCCGACCGTGCGCAAGCTGAGGGCCGTGGCATGAACGTCCTGCTGGTCGAGGACGAGCGCCGCGTCGCCGACTTCATCGAGCGCGGGCTCAAGGCCGAGGGCTTCGGGGTGACGGTCGCCCGCGACGGCCTCGACGGCCTCGACCTGGGCCAGCAGGGCGCGTTCGACGTCATCGTCCTCGACCTCATGCTGCCCAGGCTGCACGGACACGAGGTCTGCGCGCAGCTCCGCCGCAACGGCGTGCTGACCCCGATCCTGATGCTGACCGCGATGGACGAGCTCGACGATCGGGTCAAGGGCCTTAAGCTCGGCGCCGACGACTACCTGACCAAGCCCTTCGCCTTCGACGAGCTGCTCGCCCGGCTCGAGGCCCTGGTCCGGCGGGCCGGCAACTTCGAGAAGCCGACCGAGCGGGTTTCCTGCGGGGCGCTGGTCTTCGACCGGGAATCGATGATCGTGACCTGCGGCGAGCAGCGCCTCGACCTGACCGCGAAGGAGATCGCGATCCTCGATCTCTTCCTCGGCGCGCCCGGCAAGGTCTTCTCCCGCCAGCGCATCCTCTCGAGCGTCTGGGGCTACGACTCCGATCCCCTCACCAACGTCGTCGACGTCTACGTCGGCCGGCTGCGCCGCAAGCTGGGCAGCGGCCCCGACGTCCCCGCCATCGAGACCGTGCGCGGCCACGGCTACCGCCTGGATAAGCCCGCCTGACCGGACGCCTGCTGCCGCCGGGCCCTCGCCCTGGTAGGCTGGGGCATGTCTGACCGGACGAGGGGGCGAGGGGGCGAGGGCGATGTTCGAATCCCTGAAACTGGCGCACGAGATCGGCGAGGCCGAGTACGAGGCCGAAGAGCCGCTGCTGCGCGGCCGCTTGATCGACGCCCAGTTCGATCTCCTCGAGGCCGGGGACTTCCCGGTCATCGTCCTGCTCTCCGGCATGGACGTCCTCGGCCGCAGCGCCGCGGCCAGGCAGCTCCAGAGCTGGATGGACCCCCGGCACATCCGGCCGTACGCCGCCGTCCGGCCCAGCGAGGAGGAGCGGGACCGGCCGCGCCTCTGGCGCTTCTGGCGCGCGCTGCCGGCCAAGGGCCGGATCGGCATCTTCCTCAACGCTTGGTACGACGGCCCGATGCGCGACTACTTCCTCGACCGCATCGACCACGGGCAGTTCGGGGCCCGGATCGACGAGATCCGGCGGTTCGAGCAGCTGCTGGCGCAGGAAGGCGCGCTCTTCCTCAAAGCCTTCTTCTTCCTGCCGAAGAAGCGCAGCATCAAGGGGATCAAGAAGCTCAAGAAGGAGGGCGCCGCGGCCTGGAAGCTCTCCGAAGAGGAGGCCGAGCTCGGCAAGGCCTTTGCCAAGCGCTACGACCACGCCGTCGAGATCCTGGAGGAACTGGTCAGCGCGACCAGCACCGCCTATGCGCCCTGGATCCCTCTGGCGAGCGCCGACCCGCACTACCGCGACCTGACCCTCGGCCGGACCCTGGCCGATGCCATATGCGAGCGGCTCGCCGGGGCGGCGCCGAAGGTCCCCAAGTCCGGCACCAGTACCACCATCAGCCGCGCCGGCCCCAACCTCCTGGACTCCCTGGACCTGTCCAAGGCGCTGACGCGGGAGGACTACAAGCCCCGGCTGAAGGAGGCGCAGCGCCGCCTGACCGCGCTCACCCTGAGCCGCAGGTTCGAGGACCGCGCCCTGGTGGCGGTCTTCGAAGGCAACGACGCCGCCGGGAAGGGCGGCGGCATCCGTCGCGTCGTCCAGGCGCTCGACCCGCGCATGACCCGGGTCATCCCCATCGCCGCGCCCAGCGACGAGGAGCAGGCGCAGCCCTATCTCTGGCGCTTCTGGCGACGCATTCCCCCGCGCGGCCACGTCACCCTCTTCGACCGCTCCTGGTACGGTCGGGTCCTGGTCGAGCGGGTCGAAGGCTTCGCCGCCGAGGACGACTGGATGCGCGCCTACGACGAGATCCGCTCCTTCGAGGCGGAGCTGGCCGACGACGGCATCGTCGTCGTCAAGTTCTGGCTCGCCATCGACAAGAAGGAGCAGCTCCGCCGCTTCAAGGCGCGCGAGGCGATCGGCTACAAGCGCCACAAGATCACCGAGGAGGACTGGCGCAACCGGCGCAAGTGGCGGGCCTACAAGCAGGCGGTCCACGACATGGTCGACCGCACCAGCACCGCCGCCGCGCCCTGGACCCTGGTCGAGGCCAACGACAAGTACTTCGCCCGGGTCAAGGTCCTGAAGACCCTCGCCGACCGCCTCGAGGCCGAGCTCTGAGGTCCTGCTGCCCCGCGCTTGGCCTCAGGGCGCCACCGTCCGGCGGTAGAGGTGCCAGGTCGCATGGCCCAGCACCGGCAGGACCACGACCAGCCCCAGGAACAGCGGCAGCGAGCCGATCAGCAGTCCCGCGGCGACGATCACGCCCCAGGCGGCGATGGGCAGCGGGTTCGCGGCCGTGACCCGTGCCGAGGTCTCGATTGCCGTCCAGATCCCGACGTCCCGGTCCAGCAGCAGCGGGAAAGAGATCACGCTGGTCGCCAGCACAAGGAGGGCGAAGAGGAAGCCGACCCCGATCCCGACCCCGATCATGGTCCAGCCCGCCTTGGTGCCGATCACCTCGCCCAGGAAGGCGGCGGCCGAGGCCGGCGGCTCGGGCCCCAGAGTGTAGAGGTAGATGACCTGGGCCGTGACCAGCCACAGCAGGAACACGGCCAGCAGCATCAGGCCGAGGACCACGATCGCGCCGAAGGCCGGCGCGCCGATCACCCCGAAGGCCTTGGTCCAGCTCCCCACGACGCCCTGCTCGCGCTGCCGGCTCATTTCGTAGAGCCCGACCGCCGCGACCGGGCCCAGGAGCGCGAAGCCCGAGACGACTGGGAAGAGCAGCGGCAGAAGGTCGTGGTCGAAGGCGAGGCGCGCCAGAACCAGGCCGATGACGGGATAGATCAGGCAGAGGAAGACCACGTCGGTCCGGTACGCGGCGAAGTCGGCGAGGCCCTTGCGCAGCACCTCGCCCAGATCGGCGAGCCCGATCCGCCGGACCGTCAGCGGCCCGGCCGCGGTCTCCGCCGCGCTCCCGCGCAGGGCGCGGCCGGTCGATCCTGCGTGCTGTGTCGCCCGCCGGAACTGGTCGGCGCCCCATTCGATGGGATTGCGTATGGTGGCCATGACCCTTCCTTTCGAACCGTTGTACGAACGGCTGCGGTGCCTTCAGGGCCTGCCATGTCGTCCAGCCACAGGCCCGAAGGCGCCGAGACCAGCCACGCACTAAACCTTACGCGCCTTGTGGTTTTCCTGTCTTCTCACAACTTCGGGATGCGGTTGTCGCCAACGGCCGTGCTCCGCCCGCCCGTGCGTCGCCCGCCCGTGCGTCGCGCCGCTCTGGCGCCAGGGCGATCCGGAGTCCGGCGGCGGTCTTGCAGCGCTCCCGGACCCGTCTCGCGCAGAGGTGGCATCTGTGCTACACTCCGTCTCGTCGGACCATTTGAAGCAGGGGGATCACGATGGGCGACAAGGTGCCGGACGTGATTGTTGCGGGGCTTTTGGATCGGCTCAATCTGCGCTTTGCGCCAGGCGATGCGATCGTCGAGATGATCGCCTTGCAGAAGGCCTTCGATGTCTTCTCGACCCAGCATTCCTTGAGGGAATCCTTCGGCCTCCTCAACCTGGGGCCGATCAACAACTGGCGCGATCGGCGCGGCTGGTACAAATACTTGGACCTGCTCAGGCAGCGGCCCTCCGACAAGAAGGGAGTCAACGGTGAAGAGCGGGTCATAACGGTCCTGCGCACCCATCTGGCGAAGGGTGAAGCCATTCCCGTTCACTTCACCTCTCACAACTTCGACAAGGACCCGCAGGTCAAGGTCTCGTCGAGGCCGAAACTCGCCCTGGTCTACTCGACCCAGCAATTCCTGGTCATCTCCTTGCCCATGACCCCGATCGAGAAGGACCGAGCGAAGCGCCGCGCCAAGGCCGAATGACGGCGGGGCGGCCATGGACGGCGATGAGCTGTCGAGGCTCCGGTCCTCCGTCGTCGGCTACTACTCCGACCGTCTTCGGCGCTACGGCGCCACCCCCTTGGGCGTCGACTGGACCTGCATCGCGTCCCAGGAACTGCGCTTCCTGCAGCTCCTGAAGCTCTGCGACTTCGCGGCGCCCTTTTCGCTGAACGACGTCGGCTGCGGCTACGGCGCCCTGGTCGGCTATCTGGCAAGGCGCCACGCGGAGGCCAGGATCGACTATCTGGGCATCGACTTGGCGGCGGCCATGAGCCGCCGGGCGAAGCGGCTGTGGCGGGCCTATCCCTGGGCCGCTTTCGTCACCGGGGACGCCAGGGTGAGGATGGCCGACTACAGCGTCGCCAGCGGCATCTTCAACGTCAAGCCGGCGCAGCCGAGAGCGACCTGGGAGCGCTTCGTCGCCCTGACCTTGGACGGTCTGCAGGCCTCCAGCCGCCGGGGCTTCGCGGTCAACTTCAAGCTGGAGCGCCCGGACGACGAGGCCCCCGAAGGGCTCTACCGGGTGCGGCCGGAGATCTGGATCCGTCATTGCGAGCGGGCGTACGGCGCGGCGGTCACGCTGCTCGAGGGCTACGGCCAGCCGGAGTTCACTCTTCTTGTGTACCGCAGGAATACAGCTTCCCGGACATGAGCGCACGCTCCCGCGCCAAGCGCTCCGAGAAGACGCTGGCGCCGGTCACCCGGATCAGTTCCTCGGCCTGGTCGAACTTCAGCGGCGGCGGCGCCTGCCGCCGCTTGCCGGAGACGGCGATCAGGGCGGCGGAGTAGATGATCGCGGCCCGGCACTCCGCCATCCGCGCGCCGCGCCGCTGGGCGAGCTCGATGGTCCGCCGGGCGATCGACACGGCCCGCTCCGGCTCTCCCAAGCGGTGGTAGCAGTCCGCGAGACTGGCCATCATCTCCGGCTCGAACTCGAGCGCGGCCTTGGCCGACTGGGCGTAGTCGACGCCTTCCGTCAGCTTGCGGGCCGCACCGAGGAAATCCTCCTCGATCAAGAGCGCGGTGCCCGAGCAGCCGAGGGCATAGACCTGGAGATAGGGGTTCTGCCCCTTTTCGGCAATCTGCACGACGCGGGCGGCGTGCTCCCGCGCCATCGCCGCGTCGCCGCGGAAATAGGCGAGGTCGACATAGGCCAGGTGCGGAATCAGCTGCACCGCCGGGTCGAGCCGCGCCGCCTCGGTACTCAGCACCCGACCCAGGCAGCCTTCGGCTTCGTCGAAGCGCCCCTGGCGGACCAGGATGCGTCCGCGCAGGCAGTTCATCCACTGTTCGACGTCCAGGCCCAGGAACTCCTCGTCGAAGGGAAGAACCGCCTTGACGTCCTGAAGCGCACGGCCGTTCGCTTCGAGCGCCGCGCTCAGATAGCCGGCCCGCCAGTTGGCGTGGCAGAACAGCGCGTTGAGCGTGGCCATCCGCCCCGGATTGCCCTGCGCGCCCTCGATCGTCAGGGCTTCCTGGATGCCCGCGATGTAGTCGTCCGCCGAATAGCCGCTGGCGACGGCGATGCGCCCGTCGGCGGCCAGCAGGAGCGAGGTCATGGAGTTGTCGATCTTGCGCGCCCATCCGAGGGCCGCGTCGATGTAGGGCCTGGCCTCCTCCGCCGTCATGCCTTCCCGCCAGCCGAACATGGCGATCTGGCCGCTGGCCCGCATGCGCAGGGTGTCGTACATGACCGAATGGGGCTGATCCTCGAGCAGCCGCAGCACCCTGTGCCAGTGCTGCAGGGCTTGCGCGGACGCGGCGCTGCCGATCCACACCGCGGCCCGGGCGGCATAGATCGCGGCGCGCGCGGGTTCGCCGGCGGCCTCGTAGTGGTGCGCGATGAGGGCGGAGAACTCGTCGAGCCTGGCGCTGTAGCGGTGGGTCAAGGCGCCGGCGACCGCGGCGTGCAGCTCGCTTCGCCGGCTCTTGAGCTGCTCGTTGTAGGCGGCGTCCTGTATCAGCGGATGCCGGAAGAAGTACTCCTGATCGGAAGAGGCGAAGCGCGGCTCGATCAACTGGGCCCGGTGCAGGCGGTCGATGACGGCCTCGATCTGCGCGCGGGGCATGCCGGCGACGTCCTCGATGATCGACAGCGGGAATTCCTTGCCGATGATCGCCGCAATGTGGATGACGGTCTTTTCCTGCGGCGCGAGCGCGTCGATCCGTGCGCCGATGATGGCCTGCACGGAGGCGGGAAGAAGGTCTTCGTCGGATCTCGGGCCCAGCCGGTAGCTGCCCCGCTCTCCGCGGACGACGCCGCGCTCCGAGAGCGATTGGACCAGCTCCTCGGCGAAGAACGGGTTGCCGCCGCAGCGCGCGACGATCCGCCTCTTGACCGGCCGCAGCTCGGGATGCGGACCGACCAGCTCTTCGACGAGGGCGGCGGTTTGCTCCGCGTCCAGTTCCCGCAGCGCGATCTCCTCGTAGTGGGGCTGATCCATCCACGCTGCCGTGTAGGCCTGGCGGAAGTTCACCACCAGCATCGCCTTGGTCGCGGCGATCGCCTGCACGATCTCGTCGACGAACTCCGCGCTGCCGGAGTCCAGCCAATGCAAGTCCTCGATCAGGATCAGGAAAGGCTGCGCGGCCCTCTGCCTGACCATCTGGCCGAGGATCCGGCGCAGCCGCGAACGGCGTGCGCCGGAGCCCCGCAAAGGGACCTCGGCGTCGGGGCCGTCGATACCGAGGAACTGGCAGAGGAGCGGGATGTCCGTCTCCGCGTCCAGGCCGGCCACGGCGGGATGCTGCGCGATACGATCGCGCGCCACGGCTTCGTCTTCGGACGCGGAAAGGCCCAGGAACAGACGCAGGAACTCCAGTACGGGCTGGAGGGGCGTCGCCTGCTCGGACACCAGGGCACGCGCCTCCAGGACCGGGATGGCGCCGCGGCGGCACCGCTCGGCGAACTCGTAGCAGAGCCGGCTCTTGCCGGTGCCGGCGGCGCCCGAAACGCCGACCACCCTCCCATCGCCGGTCTCGCTGCGCCGCAGGGCGTGCCGCAGCGCCTGGAGGTCCTTTTCGCGGCCGTGCAGGGGGGTCAGGTTCATGGCCCGGAACTGCTGGCTCGCGACCGCGGGCTTGACCCCCAGAAGGGCGTAGGTCTCGACGGGCTTCGCGAAGCCCTTGGCGTTGCGTCGCCCGAGCGCGCGGACGTCGCAATGCAGCTTCACCTGCCGATAGCAGTCGCCGGTCAGGCAGATGGCGCCGGGCGCGGCCATCTGCTCCAGCCGGTTCGCCAGATGAATCGTCGCGCCGTGCGGCACCGGTTCCGGCCTGTCCTCGTCCTGCGAAACCACGAGCTCGCCGGAATGCAGTCCGATGCGGACCTTGATCGCATGGCTGTCCGACTCGAAGGCACGCTGCATGGCGATCGCCGCCTGACAGGCGAGCAGGGCGTGCGCTTCCTGGGTGCGGGGGACGCCGAAGACGGCCATGATGCCGTCGCCGAGGGAGCGGATGACCGTCCCGCCGAAGCGTTTCACCGCCGCGCGCATCAGGCCCAGGCTCGGTCGCAGCCGCTCCATCGCCTGCTCCGGGTCGAGCTCGGCGATCAGCTGGGTCGATCCGACCAGATCCGCGAAGAGGACGGTGCCCTGCTTGCGTTCCCCCCAGGGCGGGCGTGACGTCCTGCCCTCGGCCGCCTGCTCCCCCGGCACCGGAGAGAGGACGCTGCCGCAGGCGCTGCAGAATTGTGCCGTCGGCTGATTCTTGTGTCCGCAGTGCTGGCAGGCCATCGCCAAGGCCGCACCGCAGAAGCCGCAGTACCTGCTAGAGGGACGGTTGGTGGCGTCGCACGCGGGACATCGCATTGACGAGCCTCTAGCATGCCTGAGGGCCTGGGTTTGGCTGTATCTCGCCGTATCGTAGGTTAGCCGGGCGCTTGGTGGCAACATGGCTTTTCCCCGAAGGCCTGCGACCCGGGTCCGGAGGTGCCGCTTGATCCGAGATCATATTGCGGCAAGCATCGAAGTATGAAAGAGGGCCCCGACCTTTCGGTCGCCGCCTCACGGCCACTTCCGCATCGCCGATCCCGACGTCGCCCAGGCCGTGGAGGCCCTGACCATCGTCGCCGCTAAGGTCGCACATCTGCCCAGCCGGCCCGGCCCGGCCCGGCCCGGCCCGGCCCGACGGGCGAATTGTGTCGTCACAGGCGGGCCGGCCAGGAGGATCAGGGTTGCTGGCCTCTGACCTGGCGAAGCGCCGACATCAGGACGGCCGCGGATTCGGACGAACTGCCGGAGACTCCGGGAAAGAAGCCTACGTGTTCCTCGCGCCAACGCGGGAGCACTTGCCAAAAGCACGACCACTTCGGCGTGGAGGAGATCAGTGCGCAGCCCGCGCTCGGAAACAGGACGTAGGCGTTCTTGCGCAGAAGGCCGCCCCACAGGACGCCGAGCTGCTCCGTTCGTCCGGCATCGTGCAAAATAACCTTTGTGGTCTTTGCGAGCACCGTCCCCCAAGCGTGTTCTGGCGTCGGCGTAACGGCCGCAGGAACCCGCCTCGTTTGCCGTCATCCGCGCTTGGCCAGCTCGTCCTCGAGGT
>JAKSBE010000566.1 GCA_022361275.1 Kiloniellales bacterium | reverse complement strand
GTTGCGCTCGAAGGGGTAGAGGCCGGCGGAGGGGTCGGTCTCGGCGGCCCGGGCGCCGGAGATCGCGCCGCCCGCCTCGGGCGCCCCCCCGGCGGCCTGCTCGTCCTCGCCGCAGGCGGCCAGCAGACCGCCGGCGCCGAGAACGACCGGTCCGGCCGCGGCGGCCTTGATGATCCGGCGGCGGTTGCGGAAGACCTCTTCAGGGGTCACTGCGCTCTCGGGCAGTTCCCAGCCACGCTTGATCCGGATGAGCATTCGGCACGTCTCCCTTTTGGAGCTTCGACAGAGCTAGTCGCTTTCCTTGCGCCGTGCAATTCAACGATCCGCGAGTGGAGCGCGCGTTCAAGACGAGCCCGTCAAGGTAAGCCGAAGCCGGATCCCGAAACCGGCGAAGGGCGGGCTACTCCAGGAGGCTGCGCAGCATCCAGGCGGTCTTCTCGTGGATCTGCAGACGCTGGGTCAGGAGATCGGCCGTGGGCTCGTCGCTCGCGGCCTCGGCGGTCGGAAAGACCGAGCGCGCCGTCCGGGCGACGGTCTCGTGCGCCTCCACGAGCTGGCGGATCATCTCCTCGGCGCTCGGCGTGCCGGTCTCCTCGGTGACCTTGGAGAGCTTGGCAAACTGCTGGTAGCTGCCCGGTGCGGGCTGGCCCAGCGCCCGGATGCGCTCGGCGATCTCGTCGACCGCGGTGGCGAGCTCCGTGTACTGCAGCTCGAACATGGTGTGCAGGGTCTGGAACATCGGCCCGGTGACGTTCCAGTGGAAGTTGTGGGTCTTCAGGTACAGGGTGTAGCTGTCGGCCAGCACCCGGGACAGGCCCTCGGCAATGGCCTGGCGCTGCTCGGTGGGGATACCGATGTCGATGTTCATGAGTCCCTCCTGTCCGCGCGGACCTCGCCGTCCGCCGCTGTTCGGAACGCGTGTTTGTGATCACGATTTAGTGTGTCAGAGCGGTCAGTTCAATCACTTTTTAGAGCGATTCTAAAAAAATGCGGGCCCCACTCTAGGCGCTGATACGCAGCCGCACCGCGCCGAGCGACCCGAACTCGGCAACGAACTCGTCGCCGGGCTCGGCGAACAGGAATGGGGTCACAACCCCGGTCGTGATCAGGTCTCCGGCCTTCAGGCCGCGCCCGGCGTGCGCCCCCTGGTCGGCGAGCCAGGCCACCGCGTCGAGCGGATGGCCGAGCGCGTTGGCCCCGG
>JAKSBE010000361.1 GCA_022361275.1 Kiloniellales bacterium | reverse complement strand
TGTCCGAGGTGTCCGGCATGAGGGGGAAGCTCAGGACCTTCCGAAGGCGAGATGGGCGGACCATCCTGCCATCAAGGCGAGCGCCACTGCAATCAGGCCGTAGAGCATGGGATAGTCGTGCGCGAAGTCGAAGATCCAGGCCTCGACGCCGGTCTTCTCGACGAAGAGCGGGATGGTCTGGGCGCTTTGCACCTTGCCGTCGACCAGGCAATAGGCGCTGGCCAGGTACTGACCGGTCGGGACGTTGGAGGGCAACTGCATCCGGGCCCGGAACAGGGTGTCGCCGAGGAAGGTGACGCTGCCGATGTTGCTGGGATAGAGGCCGCTGCCGGCCATGTTGCGCAGCATGGCTTGCTTCCAGGCCTCGCGCACGTCCGGGGAGCCGACGCTGCGCGGCAGGTCGACGACATAGCGGACGCCGAGCTGATGCAGCCTGAGCTCTGTCTCGGCGGCGATCTCCTCGAGGGGCCGGCTGGCGACGATGGAGAAGAAGCTGGGCGCCTCCTCGAAGGTCATGCTGGCGGCGTTGACCCAGATCCCGGCGACGCGCGCCTTCCGGAACATGACCACCGAGGAGAGAGGGCCGCGCAGGGTGACCACGACGTCGCTGGGCTCCTCGACCGTGCCGAAGAGCAGGACCTCGCTGCCGGCGAAGCCGGTGGTGATCGGGATCCGGTGATCGGAGATGTCGAAGATGCAGGAGGCGCGGGCCGCCTCCGTCATCAGCAGCGTCGCGACAAAGGCGAGGAGCGAGACCGGGCGCGTCATTTGATCGACCCGATCGCATAGAAGTCGCTGGGCGGTATGGTCAGGTCGTAGACCAGCTTGGCGCAGACCATGAGCACCATCACCGCCAGGAGAACGCGCAGCTGCTCGCCGTGGAGGCGGGTGCCGACGCGCGCGCCGATCTGGGCCCCGATCACCGCGCCGGTCAGCAGCAGCAGCGCCAAAACGACGTCGACGGTCTGGTTCGCCGTGGCCTGCAGGACCGTGACGTTGGCGGTGACGAAGATGATCTGGAACAGCGAGGTGCCGACCACAACCGCGGTCGGCATGCCGAGCAGATAGATCATCGCCGGCACCATGATGAAGCCGCCGCCGACGCCCATGATCGCCGCCAGCACGCCGACCACGAAGCCGACCCCGATCGGCAGCAGCGCGCTGATGTAGAGCCGCGAGCGGCGGAAGCGGGTCTTCAGCGGCAGGCCGTGGATCCAGGTGTGCTGATGCAGCTTGCGCCGTTCGGCGGTCGGGTTCCGGCGGCGCAACAGGGCGCGGACGCCTTCGACCAGCATCAGGCTGCCGATGATCCCCAGAAAGACGACGTAGCAAAGCCGGATCACCAGGTCGATCTGGCCGATTTCGCGCAGCAGGGCGAAGAGCGCGACGCCAAGGCCGGACCCGAGGAAGCCGCCGATCATCAAGACGAAGCCCATCTTGAAGTCGACGTTGCCGCGACGCCAGTGCGCCAGCACGCCGGAAACCGAGGAGGCGACGATCTGGTTGGCCTCGGTCCCCACGGCGACCGGGGCCGGAACGCCGATGAAGATCAGCGCCGGCGTCATGAGAAAGCCGCCGCCGACCCCGAACATGCCGGAAAGGAAACCGATCACCCCGCCCAGGCCGAGCAGCAGGAAGACGTTCACGGACAGCTCGGCGATGGGCAGGTAGATCTGCACGGCTACCCGCCTTTAAAGAACGTTCTTTGCGCGCCGAAGCGTCATGGCTCGCGCGGGGCCTCTTGAGGAGCGTTTAGGTCCAGATCGGGACGCCGTCCGGCGGACGGTCGACCTCAAGTGCGAGCCTAGCGATCAAGCCCCGCGTCGCCAATGGCCGGCAGGTCGATCCCGCGCTGCAAAGTCGAGAAATACCTGGACTGTGGCCTCGTTGCACCGCTTCTTGCTGCAGCGCCCCCTTCGAACGGATGAGGTCAACCGGAGCGTTTGGGCTGCAGGAAGCCGACGATGTCCCGGACCTCGGCCAGGATCGGCTCGGCGATCGCCCGGGCCTGTGCCGCCCCCTCGGCGAGCACGCCGTCGACCGGCGCGGGATCGGCCATCAGGCGCTTCATCTCGGCGCCCACGGGCCCCAGGGTCGCGACCGCGAGGTCGGTCAGCACCGCCTTGAAGTGCGAGAACTGGCTGCCCTCGAACTCGGCCAGGGTCTCGACCAGGCTCTTGTCCGCCAGGGCGGCGTAGATCCGCAGCAGGTTGAAGGCTTCCGGGCGCGCGGCCTCGGCCGCATCCGGCAGCCGGCCCTGGTCGTCGAGCACCTCGGGGCCCGGCAGCGCGCCGGGATCGGTCTTGGCCCGGCGGATCTTCTGCGCCACCGCCTCGGCGTCGTCGGACATGGCGATCCGGCTCATGTCCGAGGGGTCCGACTTGCTCATCTTCTTGCTGCCGTCGCGCAGGCTCATGACCCGGGTCGCCTCGCCCTGGATCAGCGGCTCGACGATCGGGAAGTAGTCGACCCCGAAGTCGTGGTTGAACTTCTGGGCGATGTCCCGGGTCAGCTCCAGGTGCTGCTTCTGATCCTCGCCGACCGGCACGTGGGTCGCCTTGTAGGCCAGGATGTCGGCCGCCATCAGGACCGGGTAGTCGTAGAGGCCGACGCTGGCGTTCTCCCGATGCTTGCCCGCCTTCTCCTTGAACTGGGTCATGCGGTTCAGCCAGCCCAGGCGCGCCACGCAGTTGAAGATCCAGGTCAGCTCGGCGTGCTGCGGCACCTGGCTCTGGTTGAAGATGATGTTGCGCTTGGGATCGATGCCGGCGGCCAGATAGGCGGCCGTGACCTCCCGGGTGTTGCGCGTCACCTCGGCGGGGTCCTGCCAGACCGTGACGGCGTGCAGATCGACGACGCAGAAGATGCAGTCGTAGTCGTCCTGCAGGCGCACGAAATTGCGGATCGCGCCCAGGTAGTTGCCGAGGTGCAGGTTGCCGGTCGGCTGCACGCCCGAGAAGATGCGCTTCATCGAAAGACTCTCCGGAAGACCGCCCACAGCGGCGGAAGCGGCCGGGTTATCGCCGCTGCGGCGGGCCCGGTCAAGGTTAGGGGCAAGGTTGAGGGGGATCAGGCTTCCGCGGGACCGGCCGGGCGGCCGCGGCGGCGCCGCAGCAGGTCCTTCAGCTCGGCCAGGCTGCTGGCCCCGGTCGCCAGGGCCAGGAGGGCGAAGGCGCCCAGGCCGCCGAAGACCAGAAGCAGCAGGGCCGCGGCCTTGAGCCCGAGGCCGGCGTCGAGCCAGGGGTCGAGCCCGGCGGCGGCCAGCCAGAGGCCGAGGCCCATCAGCGCGCTGGCCAGCAGGATCCGCAGCAGGCGCCGGCCCAGGCGGGCATCGGCGCGCCAGAAGCCGCGCCGCGCCAGGCACAGGGCCAGCAGGGCGACGTTGCCCCAGGCCGCGACCGCGGTCGCCAGCGCGATCCCGACGTGGGCCAGCCAGGGGAAGAGCGCCAGGCTGAGCCCGATGTTGACCGCGACCGAGACCGCCGCGAAGCGCAGCGGCGTGACCGTGTCCTCGCGGGCGAAGAAGGCCGGCTGGAAGACCTTGACCAGGACGTAGGCCGGCAGGCCGAGGGCGAAGGCGACCAGGGCCGGCACGGTGGCCTCGCTGGCCAGACGGTCGAAGGCGCCGCGCTCGAAGAGCACGACGATGATCGGCCGGGCGATCACCGCGATGGCGGCCGCCGCCGGCAGGGTCAGCAGCATGGCGAACTCGATGCCGCGGTTGAGGCTGGCCAGGGCCTGGTCGTGGTCGCCGGCGCGCAGCTTGCGCGACAGCTCGGGCAGGAGCACGACGCCGAAGGCGATGCCGATCACCCCCAGCGGAAGCTGATAGATCCGGTCGGCGTAGTAGAGGTAGGAGACCGCGCCGTCGCGGAAAGAGGCGATGATCGTGCCGATGATCAGGTTGAGCTGCAGCACCCCCGCCGAGAGCACCCCGGGGATCATCAGCACGACCAGGCGCCGCACCCCCGGCGTGATGCGCGGCAGCGGCAGCCTGAGCCCCATGCCGGCGCGCCGGGCCGCGACCGCGACCACCAGGAACTGCGCGACCCCGGCCGCCGCCACGGTCCAGGCCAGGACGTGGCCCGGCCGCTCGGTGAAGGGCACGATGCCGAGCAGCGCGACGATGAAGAAGACGTTCAGCAGGATCGGCGCCGCGGCCGCCGCCTGGAAGCGGTAGAGCGAGTTCAGCACCCCGCCGAAGAAGGCCATGAGGGCCATGAACATTAGGTAGGGAAAGGCGATCACGCTGAGCTGCACGGTCAGGGCGAACTTGCCGGGATCGTCCCGGAAGCCGGGCGCGATGACCTGCATCAGCCAGGGCATGGCGGCCATGGCCGCGACCGTCAGCGCCAGCAGCACGAAGAGGAAGACCGCCAGGGTCTCCTCGGCGAAGCGCCGCGCCGCCGCCTCTCCCTCCTCCTCCAGGCGGCGCGCGAAGAGCGGCACGAAGGCGGCGTTGAAGGCGCCCTCGGCGAAGATCCGCCGGAACATGTTGGGGAAGCGGAAGGCCACGAAGAAGGCGTCGGCCACCGGACCGGTGCCCAGGACCGGGGCGATGAGGACGTCGCGGAGGAACCCGAGGACGCGGCTGCCGGCGGTCCAGCCGCTGACCGTCGCCACGTGACGAAGCAGACCCATAGCGGCCAGTCTCTACGCGAAAGCGGCGAAAATAGGAAGCGGCGCAGGAGGCCGGCCTGGTCGACCTCGCGCTGGCGCTGCGGAGACGGCGCCTCCCGGCTCCGGGCCGCGGCCCCGCCGCGCTTCCGTCATCTGTTGAACGGCGTGGCCTGGGCAGGCCTCGGGACGGAAGCCTCGATCAGCGACGGCCCAGGGCCTGCTGCAGCGCCGTCAGCGCCTCGCGCGAGGGTCGACTTGCCGCCCCCGCTGTTCCCGATGACCGCGACCCGTCTCAAGTCGGCAGGGTCATCACCAGGGCGCCGCGGTCGGTGGCGACCAGGGTATGTTCGTACTGCACCGTCGGCCGGCCGCTGTCGGCCAGGAGGGTCCAGCCGTCGTCCGCCTCGACGGCCCAGGCGGAGCCCAGCGACAGGAAAGGCTCGATGGTGAAGACCGCGCCGCGGCGGATCGTGCGGCGCTCGCCGGGATCGCGCCAGGTCGGGATCGTCGCCGGGTCCTCGTGCAGCGCGCCGCCGACGCCGTGGCTGGCAAGGTTGCGGATCAATGTGTAGCGGCCGCGGCGGGCGAAGTCCTCGACCGCGTCGCCGATCTCCGCGAGGCGCGCGCCCGCGCGGACCGCCTTGATCCCCGACCACAGCGCCCGCCGCCCGTCGCGGCAGAGCCGGCGGAGCCGTTGCGGCACCGGCGGGATCACGAAGCTCGCCCCGGTGTCGGCGAAGTAGCCGTCGAGCTCGGCGGAGACGTCGATGTTCACCAGGTCGCCCGGGGCCAGCTCGCGGTCGCCCGGAACCCCGTGGGCGATCTGCGGAAAGACGCTGATGCAGGTGGCGCCGGGGAAGCCGTAGGTGATCTCCGGCGCCGGGCGCGCGCCCTCTGCCTCCAGCAGCGCCCGGCCGAAGCCGTCGAGCTCCCTGGTGGTCATGCCCGGTTCCAGCTTCTCGCCCATGGCCGCCAAGATGCGCGCGACCACCCGGCCAGCCTTGCGCAGCTTCTCAAGTTGCTCGTCACGGGAGATCGTCATTTCAAGCTTCGTCCGATGGTCTCTATCCGGGGTGCCGTCTGCACGGCTTCGTGCGTCGGCGTCAGTCCGGGTCTTCCAGGGCCGCCTGCAGCTTCCTGCGGATCGACAGCAGGCGGCGCTCGTCCTCGATCTTGTCGCCCAGCGGGCCGTTGACGTAGAAGGTGTCGACCACCCGCTCGCCGAAGGTCGAGACCCGCGCCGAATGGATGATCAGGTTGAGGCGAGTCAGGGCCCAGGTGACCCGGTGCAGCAGACCCGGTCGGTCCCGGCCGTTGACCTCGATCACCGTGTGGCGGCGGCTCGCCCTGTTGTCGATCAGGACCCGCGGCGGCACCTTGAAGACCCGCAGGCGGCTGGGGATCGTCGAGCGCTTGGCGGCCAGCTCCTGGCTGACCCTGAGCCGGCCGTCCAGCGCCTTCTCGATCGCCGAGGCCAGGCGCGCGAGCCGGTCCGAGCGGTCGAAGGGGCCGCCCTGGGCCGAACGGACCCAGAAGGTGTCGAGCGCCTTGCCGTTGGACAGGGTGAAGATGCGCGCTGCGTCGATGCTGGCCCCGGCCACCGCCATGGCGCCGGCGATGCGGCTGAACAGCCCCGGATGGTCGGCGGTGTAGATCGTGACCTCGGTGACCTCGCGGTAGCGGTCGATCCGCCAGTCCACGGTCAGGGCCCGCTTTTCGACCTCGGCCGCGCGGACCAGGCGGGCGTGGCGGGCATGGGTGTCGGTGTCGCAGGACAGCCAGTAGGGGGCGTAGCCGCGCCGCAGATGCGCGTCGATGTCCTTCTTCGGCCAGTCGGGCAACGCGGCGACGAGGGCCTGCTTGGCGGCATCGATCCGGGCCTTGCGGCCGGCCCCGGTGACCCCGCCGGTCAGCACCGCCTCGGTCCGCCAGTAGAGGTCGCGCAGCAGCGCCGCCTTCCAGGCGTTCCAGGTGCCCGGTCCGACGGCGCGGATGTCGGCGACGGTCAGGACCAGCAGCAGGCGCAGCCGCTCGATCGACTGCATCAGACGGGCGAAATCCTCGATGGTCTTGGGATCGTCCAGGTCGCGCTTGAAGGCGACGTTGCTCATCGAGAGGTGATAGCGCACCAGCCAGGCGACGGTCTCCGTCTCCTCCTCGCTGAGCCCCAGGCGCGGGCAGAGCGCCTCGGCGACCTCGGCACCGAGCACGGAGTGATCGCCGTTGCGGCCCTTGGCGATGTCGTGCAGCAGCACCGCGACGTAGAGCGCCCGGCGCGACAGCACCTTGTGCACCACCTCGGTCGCGATCGGCGCCTCTTCCTTGAGGCGGCCCTGCTCGATGGCGTGCAGGATGCCGATCGCCATGATGGTGTGCTCGTCCACCGTGAAATGGTGGTACATGTTGTACTGCATCTGCGCCACGACCCGGCCGAAATCGGGCACGAAGCGGCCGAAGACGCCGGCCTCGTTGAGCCGCCTGAGGGTGGTCTCGGGGTCCTTCTCCGAGGTCAGCATCTGCAGGAAGGTGCGGTTGGCCAGCGGGTCCTCGCGCAGATCGCGGTCGATCAGCTTGAGGTTCTGGGTCACCCAGCGCAACGCCTTGGGATGGACGTCCAGGTCGTGCGTCTGGGCGACCTGGAACAGCCGCAGCAGCTTGACCGGCTCCGCCCTGAAGTCCTCCGGGCCTTTCACCGTGATGCGGTCGCCTTCGACCGGGAAGCCGCCGACCCGCCGGCGCCGGCCGATCAGGTCCTGGGCCTTGATCCGAAAGCGGGCGCCGCGGCCGTGCTCCATCTCCAGCGCGGCGCAGAAGATCCGGGTCAGCGAGCCGACGTCCTTGGCGACCAGGAAGTAGCGCTTCATGAAGCGTTCGACGTCGCTGAGCCCGGCGTGATCGTGGAAGCCCATCAGCGGCGCGATGGCCTTCTGCAGGTCGAAGGTCAGGCGCTCCTCCGCCCGCCCGGCCAGGTAGTGCAGGTGGCAGCGCAGGGTCCAGAGGAAGTTCTGCGCCTTGATGAAGCGCTGCGCCTCGGCGCGGGTGAAGAGGCCGCGCTCGACCATGCGGCCGATGTCGTCGACGTGGTAGAGGTTCTTGGCGATCCAGAACAGGGTGTGCAGGTCGCGCAGGCCGCCCTTGCCCTCCTTGATGTTGGGCTCCAGGGCGTAGCGCGAGCCGCCCAGGCGCTTGTGCCGGGCGTCGCGCTCGGCCAGCTTGGCCTCGATGAAGCGGACCGGCGCCCGGCCCTCGATCTCGCGGCGGTAACGCTGGCGCAGCTCCTCGTAGAGCGCCTGCTCGCCCCAGAGCCAGCGCGCTTCCAGCAGGCTGGTGCGGATCACCATGTCGGACCTGGCGAGTCGGACGCACTCGTCGATCGAGCGTACGGCCTGGCCGACCTTCAGCCCAAGATCCCAGAGGAAGTAGAGCAGCTCCTCGACCACCTGCTCGCTGCGCGGGGTCATCTTGTAGGGCAGCAGGAACAGGAGATCGACGTCCGAATGGGGTGCCAGCTCGCCGCGGCCGTAGCCGCCCAGGGCGACCAGGGCCAGGCGCTCGCCCGCCGAAGGGTTGGCCAGCGGATAGACCTTCTCGGTGACGTAGTCGTAGAGCGCCCGGATCAACTGGTCCGCGAGGTAGCGGTTGGCCTTGACCGTGGCGCTGCCGCCGGCGCCGGCCTCGAAGCGCCGCCGGACTTCCGCACGGCCGTCGTCCAGCGCAGCCTTGGCGGCGGCCAGCACCCGCGCCCGCTTCTCGCCCTCGGCGAGGTCGTCCGCGAAGATCGCCTCCAGGCGCGCCAAGAGCGCGCGGCGGTCGATGATCGCACGCGGCTTCTCGACAGTGCCGTCGGACGACTTTTCGAGCAGGCCCGAGTCCATATCGGTTATGTGATCTCCATCAAGCACGAAGCAAGGCCGGCAGTATGACACGAATGGCAGGCTTGCGTCCCCGCCGCCGCGGGGCCGCCGTCCGAGAACAGCCGGGATCGCCGATGCCCCTTATTTGCTCCTTCTCAGCGCAGGCCGAAGGGATCACTGTGGTGCCACGATCAAGGCCCCGCACCCCGCCGGATCGAAACGACCGGAGGGATCGGCGGGCGGCCGGGCCTGGAGAGGATCTTCGATGATGCCGCGCCGCGTCTCCCGTTTGCTGCTTCTGGCCGGCCTGCTCGGCGCGGCGGCCTGCTCATCGGGCTCGAAGCCGCCGCCGCCGGCGACCATGGTCCTGGCGGGCCTGGCCGGCGATCCGCCGAGGGCGGTCGAGATCGAGATCGAGAACCTGCCGCCGACCCAGCGCATCGAGCGGATCTACATGGTCGACCGGGCCGGCGTGGAAGTCGACGCCCTCGACGTCGAGCGCAGCGCCCCGCAGGCCGCCAGAGGACCGGATATCCGGCCCCAGGTACGCGTCGGAGTCGGCAGCAGGGTCAGTTCTTCGATCGGCATCGGCGTTCCGCTGGGTACGACCAAGGAACCCGAAAGGCGCGGCGGCGTGACCGCGGAGATTCCCCTGGACGACCCGGAAGCCTACCTCGCCGACCCCGAGAACTGGACCGTGGTCGTCCAGGGCCGGGATATCAGAGGTTTGCCGGTCACCTATCGGGTGCCGGCGCCCCGGCAACCGGGCACCACGTACGAAACACCCGCCACCGGCGCAAGCCAGGCACCCGGGTTCTGAGTTGCATCAGTCCTCAGGCAGGGCCTCGGCCATGGCGGCGTAGCCCCCGGTCGAGAGCCGCTGGGCGGCCGCCTCGAAGTAGACGGCGTCGGCCTCGATACCCAGGCCGTTGACCAGGCGGTTCATCAGGTTGTAGAGCGCGCAGATCGCGACCGCGTCGAAGAGCGCCTGCTCGGGCCAGCCGGCGGCCAGAACCGCCTCGGCATCGGCCTGCGTGATTCCGGCGGGATCTCGGGTCAGCTTCTCGGCGTAGACCAGCACGGGCCGCAACTCTGCGCTTTCCCGCGCTCCGACGGGATCTTCGAGCACCGCGGCGACCCGCGCCGGCGCCTCGCCCATGGCCCGCGCGGTCGCCGCGTGCACGCCTTCGCAGTAGCCGCAGCGGTTGCGCCGCGAGACCACGGCGGCGATCAGCTCCCGCTCGCCTTCCGTGAAGGGCGAGGGCCCGCGCATCAGCGCCTCGTGATAGAGCAGCAAGGGCCGCGCGCGCGTCGGGAAGCGCTTGAAGACGTCGAGCAGCGTGGCCTTCTCGGGCAGCGACGGCAGAGGTACGGCATGGCGAGTCTCCGGGATCGGCGGCGGGCGTCACGCCCGCTGCAGCGCCTTGAGCTCGTAGAGCAGCTCCAGCGCCTGACGCGGGGTGAGTTCGTCGGGCTGGATCTCTTCCAGCCGGGCCGCCACGGCCGAGGGTTCCGCGGCCGCCGGGGCCGGCGCGGCCGCGGCGGAGAACAGCGGCAGGTCGTCCGCCAGGCGGGCCAGGTTGCCGGCCTGCTCGCCCTGCTCGAGCTGCGCCAGGACCTCCTCGGCGCGGGCCACGGCGGCGGCCGGCAGGCCGGCCAGCTTGGCGACGTGAATGCCGTAGGAGCGGTCGGCGGCGCCGGCCGAGACCTCGTGCAGGAAGACCACCTCGCCCTGCCATTCCTTGACCCGCATGGCGTGGCAGGACAGCGCCGGCAGCTTCGAGGTCAGCGAGGTCAGCTCGTGGTAATGGGTGGCGAAGAGCGCCCGGCAGCGGTTGACCTCGTG
>JAKSBE010000153.1 GCA_022361275.1 Kiloniellales bacterium | reverse complement strand
TGCAGGCAAGACCCATAGGATGGAGCCGCTGTTCATGGTCATGGCGACCCAGAATCCGGTCGAACAGGAGGGAACCTATCCTCTGCCGGAAGCCCAGATGGACCGGTTCCTGATGCATGTCATGATCACCTACCCGCCGGTCGAGGACGAGGTGAAGGTGATCCGGCTCGTTCGCGGCGAGGAATCCGCCGCGGTCAGGCCCAAAACGAAAAGCGAGAAGCCTCCCGTGATCCCCCAACAGGCGGTGTTCGAGGCGCGCCGCGAGATATCCGAACTGCACATCGCCGAGGCCATCGAGCAATACATCGCCGATCTCGTCTATGCGACGCGCACGCCGGATGTCCACGGCGAGGACTTGTACCGCTGGATCGAGATCGGCGTGTCGCCGCGCGCTTCGCTGGCGCTCGACAAATGCGGGCGCACGCATGCCTGGCTCAACGGACGCGACTATGTCGATCCGCAGGATGTGCAGGCCGTCGTGCACGATGTGTTCCGACACCGGCTGACGCTGAGCTACGAGGCACAGGGTGAAGGCGTTTCGCCGGACAAGGTCACCGATGAGATTGTTGCAAGGGTGGCGCTGACCTGAGGAGAGCAGTCATGCGGGATACGGCGGCACGCGTTCGAACCGGCACTGAGAAGCCGCTGCGGACCGGCGCAGCCGCCGATCCGCGCATCCATGTCGATCTCGCCCACCTGCGCGGTTTCGCCGGTCGGGCAACGGCTCTGCGCCTGCTGCCGCGCCAGCCGGCGCGCAGCGTGCTCAACGGACGTCACGCCTCGCGGCTGCGCGGTCGCGGGCTGAGCTTTGAGGAACTGCGGGGCTATCTGCCGGGCGACGATATCCGCTCCATCGACTGGAAAGTGACGGCCCGGACCGGCGAACCGCATGTGCGGGTGTTCACCGAGGAGCGCGACCGCCCTGCCCTGATCGTGGTCGATCAGCGCATGTCGATGTTTTTCGGTTCGCGGCTCAATATGAAATCGGTCACGGCCGCGGAAACGGCGGCGCTGGCCGCATTCCGCATCCTCGATCAGGGCGACCGC